>NZ_JBNNWS010000003.1:0-322915 GCF_050281185.1 Heyndrickxia sp. NPDC080065
ACGGCAAGTACCTTGCGCTTCCTTAGTGGTTGGCTGATGTGTACCCCCACAGTGGACTTTCACCACCTAGATAGTTGCCATGCCTGGCACACATACAAAAAGCATCTGCTTGGCAGATGCTTTTAGTGGCCTCTTCGTGCGAAATCGACGAAGAGGAATTTATCGAGTCGGTGTCGTGATTCGGTGTATTGAAATAAACTGGCGTCTTCTAAATACACATAGTTTTTGACGACAACGATGTGTTTGTAGTCTTTTAGATCTAAGTAACGATAATCTTCTTCTGTTGGTTCATCTACTGAAATTTCCTTTTTCGCAAAGCTGATTTTTAAGCCGAGTGAACCTTCTAGATATTCATATAGCGAACCTTCACATATTTCCCTCGTCATTGAAGGAACGACTGATTGTAAGAGAAAGTCTTTATCCAAAATAATTCGTTCATTTTCGAGTTCTCTAGCTCGAACTAGTTTCCAAACTTGATCTTTCGACGTGATATTTAATTGCTTTTGGATAAAGCCATCTGGTTTACCGGATTCTAGTTCGTATACGATTGTTTTCCACGGTTTTCCCATTTTCTCTGCTAGTTCTTTAAAACTGATCAGTCCAGAAACCGGAAAATCGAATTTACCGACATCAAGGGTAAAGGAGCCCTTCCCTTTAATTTTTTGAATATATCCGTTTTGAGACAATAGGTTTAATGCTTTACGAACGGTTTCACGAGACGTCCCAAACTGTTCAGCTAGCTCGTTTTCAGATGGCAGCTTCGTGTTTGGTTTAATTTTACCTGATTGAATTTGTTCAACTATATCATCGTAAATTGCCAAAAATTTATTTTCACGCATTGTATCACCGCATTTTTGTTATAGGACTTTTTCAGAAACAACAGCATAGTTTATAAAGCCTTCCGAAAAAAGAATACTATACCGATACTCAACGTTATTGTACAAATACTTGAAAATAAAAACAATGCTTATTTTTTCAAGTGATACACGATTGATTCATAAGGTCGTAAAGAGATGTTTTGAACATTGGTACTTGAATCTTGATAATTCGAAATTAAGATTTCGCTTGAATAATCTTTTAAATCCATTTCATGTGGAAGCTGAAAGCTTGTCTCATTCTTGTAAAAATTATTGATAACTAGTAATTTTTCATTATGTCCATTTCGAATATATGCAAAGATCGATGGATGATCGGCTAAAATCAATTCATAACTTCCGTCAGTTATGATGTCGTATTGTTTTCGCAGCTGAATTAATTTTTGATAGTGATAAAACACGGAGTCATTATCTTGCAGTGCGTTTTCCACATTAATCGATTGAAAATTTGGTGCAACACGAATCCAAGGAGTCCCCGTTGTAAAGCCAGCATTTGCTTCATTCGACCACTGAACCGGTGTACGAGAATTATCACGCGATTTTTCTTTTAAAATTTTTATTATCTCTTCCTCTAGCAAGCCTTTTTCAAGAAGGATTTGGTATGCATTTAGCGATTCTACATCACGATAATTTTCTAAGCGATTAAATGATGGATTAGTCATCCCAATCTCTTCCCCTTGAAAAATATAAGGGGTGCCCTGCATCATATGGATGGTTGTAGCCAGCATTTTTGCAGATTTCTTCCAGAACTGACCGTCATCTCCATAACGCGATACGATGCGTGGCTGATCATGATTACACCAAAATAAAGCATTCCAGCCGCCGCCTTTATACATTTCCGTTTGCCAGGTAGAGAGGATTTGCTTTAATTTTATAAAGTCAAAATCTGCTAATGTCCATTTATCACCATTTTCGTAATCAACTTTTAAATGATGAAATTGAAAGGTCATACTTAACTCATGGCGATCAGGATTCGTGTATTTAATACAATGATCAATCGTTGTGGAAGACATTTCGCCAACAGTCATAGCATTATATTTCGAAAACACCTCACGATTAGACTCATGTAAAAACTCGTGAACTCTAGGGCCATCTGTATAAAACTTTCTTCCATCACCAGTATGATCATTTGGAAAGTCCTGATTTTTTGAAATGACATTTATTACATCTAAACGAAATCCATCTACACCTTTTTCAAACCAATAACCCATCATTTTATATATCTCATTGCGGACTTTTTCGTTTTCCCAATTTAAATCTGCTTGGGTGACATCGTACAAATGCAAGTAATACTGATCCGTTTTTTCATCAAGCTCCCATGCTGAACCACCAAATTTTGATTTCCAGTTATTTGGTGCACTTCCATCAGACAAAGGATCTTTCCATAAATAAAAATCACGATAAGGATTTTCCTTCGACGAAGAAGCTTGTTTAAACCATTCATGCTCTGTAGATGTATGGTTAACAACGATGTCCATGATTAATTTTATTCCACGTGCATGGGCCTCTTGTAGGAGAAAATCAAAATCCTCCATCGTACCATACTGCTCATATATTCGGTAATAATCGCTAATATCATAGCCGTTATCATTTTGCGGTGAGCTATAAATGGGGGTTAACCAAATGACATCCACTCCTAGCTTTTTCAAATATTCAAGCTTTTGGATGATTCCTTGCAAATCACCGAACCCATCCCCATCTGTATCATAAAAACTCTTCGGATAAATTTGATATACGGTTGCTTTTTTCCACCAAGGCTGCTTCATCTCTATACCACCACTTTTTTATTTTTAGCTTTGTTAAGTTTCTGTGAGAAATATACATTTAAAAATCGATGTCAGTTATCCCACAGGTCTAATTTTTATAGGGACATGGTGTATTGATTCCATGTCCCTAAGATTTAGTTTTAGTTTGTTTTCTTCATTTTCGCAAAGACGATTGTTAACACTAATGGCACGATGATTACAATGGCCATTCCGATGAAGAATACTCCCCAGTTTTGTGGGAAAATGGATAAGAAGGCTGGTAATCCACCTACCCCAACGGATGGTGCTTTCACTCCGTTTAAGGAAATAATCATTCCCGCGATGGCAGACCCTACGATCGCTGCGATGAATGCAAATCGGTAGCGGAGGTTTACCCCGAACATAGCCGGTTCTGTAATTCCTAAATAGGCAGAGACTGCTGAAGTTAAAGATAATCCCTTTAGTTTTTCATCCTTTGTTGCAAGCATCATTCCTAATGCCGCGGAACCTTGGGCAATGTTTGAAAGAGAAACCATCGGCCATAAAAATGTCGATCCTGTTGAACCGATTAATTGCAAGTCTACAGCAAGGAAGGTATGGTGCATACCAGTAATAACAAGCGGTGCATAAAGTAACCCATAAATGATACCGCCTATTGCCGGTGCGGCATTAAAGATTCCTACTACAGCATCAGTAATTACATTCGCAATGGCAAATGTAATTGGGCCGATGACGATAAATGATAAAAATCCAGTTATTAATAAAGCTATTGGTGCGACTAGCAAAAGCTGAAATGAATCTGGTATTCGTTTCTTCATGAATATTTCAAGCTTTGCTAAAACATAGGATGCCACTAGCACAGGCAATACTTGACCTTGATAGCCTATTTTTTGAATTTCTAGTCCAAATAAATTCCATGTAGGTATTTCCTTTGTAGATCCATAAGCCCATGCATTTAAAAGATCTGGATGAACGAGCATTAATCCAAGGACGATCCCTAATAAAGGATTTCCGCCAAATTTTTTCACGGCCGACCAACCGATTAATCCTGGTAAAAAGGTAAAGGCCGTGTTAGCAATTAAGTTAATGATGCTAGCAAAGTCATTCCACTGTGGATATACCTCAACGAGTGATTTTTTATCAAAGAAAATTCCTTGACCAGTTAGTACATTGTTAATTCCCATTAATAAACCGGCTGTTACGATTGCTGGCAATATTGGGATAAATATATCTGCAAGTGTTTTCACAGCACGTTGAAGTGGGTTTAACTTTTGTGCTGCAACATCTTTCAGCTCTTCCTTTGACGATTCCCCGATACCTGTAAGGCGAACCATTTCGTTATACACTTTATCAACGGTTCCTTGACCAATAACCACCTGAAATTGACCATTTGTTGAAAAAGAGCCTCTAACAAGATCAATGCTTTCAAGTGCATCCTTATCCACTTTACTTTCATCTTTTAACGCAAAACGTAAACGTGTGACACAATGTGTAGCGGCAGCAATATTTTCTTTTCCGCCAATCGCAGCGACAATTTGTTCAACCGATTGTTTGTTGACACTCATTTCTCCATCCTCCTCCTTTTCGTTTCTATTAATGGCTCTTTTTTTAATTGCTCGTTTGAAAATAAAGTGTACTCCCAGGAAAAAGAAATAGATATTGTTATAGAAAAAAGCTCGTTCGCTTTGCTAATGGATGAGTATCTTATTTTATAACGCAACAATTATTGAGAAAAGAACCTTAATGAAAACGGTTAAATTATTTTGTAGGCGGTTTCATTTTATTTAAAAAAGAAAAACTTAAAAATAATAAAATAGCAATATACTAAACCGCTTACATTACATTCTTATTACCTGTATATACAAGTTAGAACTTATGATTTTATATTAACTTGTATATACAGGTTAGTCAACATAAATTTTAAAGAATAAGTATCGCTTCGTTAACAATAAATGGGAAAGTGTCCATCTCAGGCGGAAAAATACCCCATTTGTCCACGAAGGGTGTCAGGCACCGATAAAATCAAAAAAATACTCCTCTATTTTTTAGAGGAGTATTCCTTTGATTTATCGGACTTCGACCCAGCCGTTTTTGATGGCGGATACGACTGCTTGGGTGCGGTCATTGGCATTCATTTTTTGTAAGATGTTGCTGACATGGTTTTTAACCGTTTTTTCACTTATGTATAATGTTTCACCGATGACACGGTTACTTCTGCCGTCAGCTAATAATTGTAGTACCTCACATTCACGTGGTGTGAGGAGATGGAGTGGTCTTACCACTTCTGGCTGTTGATAGCCTGTTCCAGTATTTTGCTTATTCGCTAGACGACGAAACTCTTCTACTAGATTACGAGTAATTTTTGGATGTAGGTATGAGCCCCCGTCTGCAACAACTTTTACTGCATCGATTAGAGCATCTGAATCCATCTCTTTTAATAGATATCCAGTTGCTCCTGTTTTCAAGGCATGAGTGACATAATTTTCATCATCATGTATAGATAAAATGATAACTCTTGTATCAGGATAGGATTCTACTAATTGACGTGTTGCCTCAATTCCATTTTTATTTGGCATATTGATATCCATCAAGACAACATCAGGCTTCGTTTGTTCAATTAATTGAAGAGCGCTTGACCCATCATCGCCTTCTGCGACAATTTCAAACGTTTTTTCAAATTCTAAAATTCTTTTTACCCCTTCGCGAAACAATTGGTGGTCATCAATAATGACGATTTTTGTAGTCATATTTTCTCCTCCTACTTTATCAATGCTTTTTATAAAGGCTTATTTCAATGTTTTTTAAAGTAAAAATTGGATAAAAGACAAACTTTTTTGGGAGCATTAACCTGATTAGGAAGTTGTTATAAAGATTATTGATTAATAGCAACAAAGTTTAAGAAAAACGCCTTAATCAAACATAACTTGAATTGTTACTACTGTTCCTACACCAATTTTTGAATCTATCGTTATTTTACCATCTATAATTTCAACGCGTTCTCTCATTCCCATAATTCCAAATGAGCCTTCTTTTTTCGTTCGTACATCGAAGCCTTTTCCATTGTCCTTAATAATGACATACACGCGATTTTGTGTCATTTCTATTTTTACTTGGATTTCTGTTGCTTCTGCATGTTTTATGGCATTGTGGACGGATTCCTGTACTAACCGAAATAATGCAACTTCATATTTTGATGGTAATCGATATTCATCACCTAAATTGGTAAATTTAAATGTTATCCCATTGTTATATTCTTCGGTTCGTTCTAGGTATTTTCTGAGGGTCGGTATTAAACCTAAATCATCTAGAGCCATTGGACGGAGATCATAAATAATTCTACGGACCTCTGAAAGGGATGATCGCACCATTTTCTTTAAGCTGCGAACTTCTTCTAGTGCATTGACAATTCCTTGCTCACGATATACCTTTTCTACTAAATCAGAGCGTAACAGCATATTAGCCAGCATTTGCGCAGGACCATCATGAATTTCTCTTGACAGGCGTTTCCGTTCTTCCTCTTGTGCCTCAATGACACGAAGTCCGAAATCCTGTTTTTGTTTAGCATCTTCTAATGCGCTTCCAATTTCCTTTAAATCACTTGTTAAATAATTTAAAACAACACTTGTTTGTGAGACAAGATGATTAGCACGATCGATCGTTTCCTCAAGATGAACAAGTCTTCTTTCCAATTCATCCCGTCTTCTTCTGAGCTGCTTTTCTAATTCCCGATTCATTGAAAGTTTCATTTGAAAGTTATGTGCTGCTTCATATGCTTCTCGAACCTGTTCTTCCGTATAGTCACGAAAATGCTGACTAACTACAGATAAACGTCTTCTCGATTGACGAGTCTTTATTTCTAATTCATCGCCTTCTTCAATGGTCTGGGATACCATGACCTTTACTTCTTTTAGTTCATCGGACAGAGTTTCATAATCTTGGCGACATTGTTCTCCAATATGAAAGATTTCAGTTTTACTAGAATCGACTGTATCAATCATTTTTTCCAATATATGATCCAATGTCTTTGCATCGATTTTTTTTAACGTCATCTTTACTCCTCCAAGAGATATTCACTCTATAATATAGTTATTTTACCTCTATTTTCTAAATGTTACTAATTGAAATGTTAAACAAATAAAAAGTTAGGAAAAAGTCCCTAATCTAAAAGTTCGAGTGATGAATACTCTTATTTAAATATTCGATAATGAAGTACGGATTCCCTCTTTCCCCACTATCATTATATCACTACAATTTTCATAATATCATTTAAAAAGGGGGATTTCGTAAAATATATACAAGTCTAAAAAAGCTGAACCTTTAAAAATGAATTCGCGTGGATTTAAATAATTTCTATAATTATGTATAGTAGACAATATGGATAACCGTTTTATTTAGGAGTGACTTTATGCTAAAACAATATTTTACGGTAAAAGGTGATGGGGAACACGAAATTATTATCCAAAAATCGAGATTCATTGCCCATGTTCATCGTGCTACAACGGAAGAGGAGGCACTTAACTTTATTCAAGAAATTAAAAAAAAGCATTGGAATGCTACACATAATTGCTCCGCTTATATGATAGGGCAGCAAAATCAAATTCAAAAAGCGAATGATGATGGAGAACCAAGTGGTACAGCGGGTGTACCGATGCTTGAAGTACTGAAGAAGCGCGATCTTAAGGACACAGTCGTTGTTGTTACTCGCTATTTTGGCGGAATTAAATTAGGTACCGGCGGTTTAATTAGAGCTTACGGAAAGTGCACTTCGGAAGGTATTAATGCTACTGGTGTAGTCGAAAGAAAGCTAATGAGTATCGTCCAAACGAAGATTGACTATACATGGCTTGGTAAAGTTGAAAATGAATTACGTTCCTCTATCTATCAAATCAAAAACATCAATTATTTAGATCATGTGGAAATTGAAACTTTTGTAGAAGAGGAACAAACAGAGGAATTTATCAATTGGATGACCGAACTAACGAATGGTCAAGCTGAAATTATCGAAGGTGAAGCACTATACTTGGAGTTTGAGTTTGAAGTTAATACTTAAGAAAAGCGTAAGCGCCTTGCTCATCGGCGTACGGATTTTGTAGTCTTCGACTGAGATAAAGGAGACACGACGAGGGACGAGTCGATGTTGACTTATCGTAGGGAGAAGACGGAGAAATCCGCTAGCCGATAGGCGCTGGAGCTAGACACAGCAGACACTTTTCATGCCTAATATCCTTAGTAAATTTTATACTTTCTTACCTTTTGAAAAAAGGACCAGTTTTTTGATACTGGTCCTTTATATGTTATTTATTTTTACTGGTTTGTTGATCTTTTTGGTTTTACATATTTTAAAAGTGGTTTGTAATTCTCCCCAACTAAATCGATTGCTTCCACAAATAATTCGATACTGAGCAATAGCACCGTAATAAGGATTATGGATCCCCACATCGTTGACATCGAAAAGATAATTGCTGCTAATCCAAATAATGCAGCCATTGCATAAATAATCAAGACTGTTTGACGGTGAGAAAATCCTGCACGCAATAAGCAATGATGCAAATGGGATTTATCTGCCATTGAAAACGGCTGTTTATTTAATACTCGGCGAATGATCGCGAAGAAGGTATCTGAAAGTGGTACACCTAAAATAATAACCGGAATAATCAAGGAAATAAATGTAACGTTTTTAAAACCGAGCAAAGATAAGACAGAAATCATATAACCTAAAAACAATGCACCGGTGTCACCCATAAATATTTTCGCAGGATGAAAATTGTAAATTAAAAACGCCAAAGTACTTACTAATAAAATTCCGCCTAATACAGCAACAAACATATCTCCCATAATGATCGCCATTCCACTAATCGTAATCAGCGCAATCGAGGAAACACCTGCTGCCAATCCATCTAATCCATCAATTAAATTGATGGCATTTGTAACAGCCACTATCCAAAAAATCGTTAATGGAATTGAAAAAAATCCCAATTCGATTTTTCCACCAAAAGGAAGGTTAATCAAATTAATTTCTACTCCGCCCAAAACAACTACAACAACCGCAGCTAAAATTTGCCCGAGTAATTTTAACTTTGGCGATAGTTCGTACTTATCATCGAGAATCCCAGTAATGATTATGATAAGACTACCAATTATAATACACAGTGGATTAGACACACCATCATTATGTTCCGGTATAGGTCTTAATATAAAATACCCAACAATAAAACTAATATATATAGCTAGCCCGCCAATGAGCGGCATATTTTTCTGATGAACTTTTCGACTATTCGGTTTATCAGTTATACCCAATTTAACGGCAAGTTTTCCAATCAAAGGAGTTAACAGTATCGATAATAGAAAACATAAAACAAGCGTCCAATATATCATTCTAATCCTCCTTAACGATATAATGCCCAAAAGTAAAGCCAATAACAACAGGAAGAAATCACCTTAAATAATTAGGCACTTTTCTGAATCTTGCTTTTGAATCAATAGTTTTGATCGACTATATCCTAACTATGAGGATAAGCCTCTTTTAAAAGATGCACCGGAACTAATAATAGTTGGTATCTACCCGTAATTTAAAAGGTACCATCTTTATGTAAACACTTAAAATTATTCAATCTATAAAAATTTCAATCTAAATTTCTAGTTAAATCGTCAAATTTTGCAAGTCAAATGAATTATACCATAGTCCATCTAAGAAGATATAGAAAAATTAACTAATCCCTAATTTCTTATTATATACAAGGAAGATTAGAAAATGATGAAAAAATGATAAAAAGCTTTTTCCTTACACTTATTTTTTTGAAAGCAATAATAAAATCCTAAAAAATGAATATCCACGAAGACTTCATACCAACTGTTTATCTTTTTATTTTTTGTCCCCAAACCTTTAGGACAAATTGCGGGATGGCCAGCATACGTTTCCAGCGGGAAGGCTGCTGAAAAAGTCGATAAAGCCATTCAATGTTTAGCTTTTGCCATATTTCAGGTGCACGGGGTACAACCCCAGCTATCCCATCGAAGCTCCCTCCCACTCCCATAAAAATGCCTTTTTCAAATTGATCAATGTGTTGAGATATCCACTGCTCTTGCTTAGGAGCGCCAAGTGCTATAAAAATAAGATCTGGTTTTAGCTGTTGAATTTCTTCAAGAATTTGACTATCCTGCCAATCAAAAAAGCCATTATGGGCTCCTACGATTTTCATCTCAGGGTATTCCCTGCCTGTTATCTGAATTAATTGATCTAATACTTCTTGTCTAGCTCCTAAAAAATACACTCGATAATGGTTTCGGTTAGCAAGTGCTAGTAGATCCTTCATCGTATCAAAGCCGGGCACTCTTTCAGGCAGTGGCTTGTTTAACCATTTCGAAGCTTTTACAATACCAATTCCATCAGGAGTAATAAAATCAGCTTTTTGAAGATAATTCATAAATTCTTTATTTTCATTTGCCATCATAACTATTTCTGGATTGGCCGTTACGATAAAAGTCTTTTTTTCAAGTTTTATTCTTTCATGTATTAAATCAATAAAATTCTCTTTCGTTGTATGTAAAATTGGTACACCAAGAATTGGTACATTTTGAACACTCTTCATCATTATTCCCCTTACAGCAAATCTAAAAGTAATCATACATCATTTTGTTTAATATTTACTTAAAAATTTCATCTTATAATGAAAACGTAATATTTCACATAATATAACATAAAAAGAACAACCTGAGCATCTGTTTTTGTTCCATTTGGACTATTCTTTTATCACGATTCTAGATAATTTGTCATAACGATAAGTTTATACCATGCTCGTTTTCCCTTAAACATTGTTTTATTATATATGAGGGAATAAATTAGTTTTTATTGATATATTTCGACCTTTTCCCATATAATTCTACTTATCTCCATAATATTTAACTATGTTATAATAATTTTACCAGTCTGTAAGGAGAGTAAATAATGATTTCATACCTAAAAAAAACGATTAACAATCCTCAGGAACGCACGATTAAAAAATATCAAAAGGTTGTTGACCAAATTAATAGATTAGAATCAGAGTTTGAGAAGCTTTCAGATCAAGAGTTAAAAGAAAAAACAACCTATTTTAAAACACTCCTAGCGAATGGAAAAACAGTTGAGGATATTAAAGCAGAGGCTTTTGCAGTAGTTCGTGAAGCATCAAAAAGAATCCTCGGTATGCGCCATTACGATGTTCAATTAATCGGAGGGCTCGCACTGCTTGAAGGAAATATTTCTGAAATGCCGACAGGAGAAGGAAAAACACTTGTCGCTTCGTTGCCAAGTTATTTAAGAGCTCTTGAAGGAAAAGGTGTTCATATAATAACTGTTAACGAATATTTAGCAAAACGTGATAAAGAAATTAATGGTCAAATCCATGAATTTCTTGGTTTAAAGGTAAGAATTAATCTTGCTGATATGCAACCACATGAAAAACAAGAAGCTTATGCGGCGGATATTACATATGGAATTGGAACAGAATTTGGATTTGACTACTTAAGGGATCATATGATTTTGGACCCCGATCAGCGAGTTCAAAGACCATATCACTTTGCCATCATTGATGAGGTAGACAGCATTCTCATTGACGAGGCAAAAACACCTCTGATTATTGCAGGAAAAGCTAGTTTGAATTCTGAATTATTTACTATTTGTGCCCAAATAGTAAAAAGATTAAAAAGTAAAGTGGATTATACTTTCGATTTAGAATCAAAAGCAGTTAGCTATACAGAGGAAGGAATAACCAAAATTGAAAATACATTTTCAATTGATAATTTATACGACTTAGAGCATCAAGCATTGTATCATTACATGATTCAATCATTACGTGCAGAAGTCGTTTTCAAAAAAGATGTCGATTATATTGTTCATGACGGGAAAATTGAGCTGATCGATTCATTTACTGGACGTGTGATGGAAGGAAGAAGCTTAAGTGATGGACTTCATCAAGCGATTGAAGCAAAAGAAGGCTTAAAGCTTACTGAAGAAAATAAAATGCAAGCGACGATAACGATCCAAAACTATTTCAGAATGTACCCAATTTTATCAGGAATGACAGGAACAGCTAAGTCCGAAGAAAAGGAATTACAGCAGGTTTATGGGATGGATGTTGTCCAAATACCGACAAATAAACCGAAGCAGCGAATTGATAAGGACGACCTCGTTTTTGAAACGATCGTCCAAAAATATGAAGCGATGACAAAAGAAGTAGCTTTCCGTCATGCAAATGGCCAGCCTGTTCTTATTGGAACGACTTCCATCGAACAATCCGAAACAGTAGCCGAATATTTAAAAAAAGCCAAACTCCCATTCCAATTATTAAATGCAAAAAGCGTCGAACAGGAAGTTGAACTGATTTCTGTTGCTGGTCAAAAAAATCAAATTACGATTGCTACAAATATGGCTGGAAGAGGTACGGATATTTTACTTGGTGAAGGCGTCGCAGAATTAGGTGGCTTATGCGTAATCGGTACCGAACGACATGAGAGTAGACGTGTTGATAACCAATTAAAAGGGCGTGCAGGAAGACAGGGAGATCCGGGATCCAGTCAATTTTTCATTTCAATTGAGGATGAATTAATTCAACGTTTTGGCTTTGAACAGCTAGAAAAGTTACGAAAATCACTTCGTATGGATGAAAATGGTTTAATTTTAAATAAAAATATCCATGAGTTTATTGACCGGGTGCAGCGATTATGTGAAGGAAGCAATTTCTCCGCACGTGAATTCACCCTTAAACTTGATGATGTTGTTAATGAACAAAGAAATATTGTTTATAAAAATAGGGATACCATTCTAGAAACAGATCACCTTTTTGACTATATTCAAAAAACGTATGAAAACTTAATTGATTTTTATAAACAAGAATTTTTCAGTAAAGATGAGCTAAGTGAAGAACAACTAGAAGATTTACTGTATAAAGTACAGTTGGTTTCTACGATTGAATTTGATGCGGATAACTTGGAAAAAGATATTGATGATTTCAAAAACTTTTTGATGACCTGCTTAGATCAATCACTGCAAATGTTAAAAGAAAATCATGAAAGTGATTCTACGTTCTTCCATGAAATAAAATATGAAATGCTGCAAACGATCGATATGTATTGGAATGAGCATTTAGAAGCAATGACTAGGCTGAAAGAGGGAATCGGCTTAAGAAGTTATAGTCAAGATGATCCGATTCAAATCTATCAAAAAGAGGGTCTTCAAGAATTTACAAATACGTACTATCAAATTGAAGAAGATATTTGCATCATTGTAAGTGAGCATGTGAAAGCAAGTTTGGAAGTTCAAATTGAAGATTAGGGGGCTCTTTTATGTTTTTTACCGGTAAAAAAAAGAATCGCGGAAAAGAAAGTATTATTTCATCTGAAGAATTACTCGATGAAAAAATTGTTAGTGAAAATGAGAATGATGAAGTAAAAACAGAACTATCAATTTTGCCAGATTGGTTAGATTCGGATGAACAGGAATATGTTCTTCGGTTTCTTAATAATGAAAACAAACCACTGAAACCTAATCAAGTTTCATTGTCTGGAATTGAATTAAACACAGATGATGAAGGGAATCTTATCGTTACAGCCTTTGTACGAAGCAGTTTAAATAAAGCCATTCAATTCGATTCGGTACCGATTGTTTTAATTGGCCCAGATGGCGAACGGATCGCTAGTAAGGTTTTTGATTTAAGTGAGATTGAGGAGCTTCCACCAAGAAGCAGTCGTCCATGGCATTTCATTTTTTCACCTCATGAGATTTATACTACCTCCATTCCACAGGATGGTTGGCAGCTTGCCTTCGAATTAAAGAAAGAGCATTCTTTAGACTTGGCAAGCAGTTGGGAGCAAAGTCTTCCAGAAGAAGAAAAAGAGAAATTAAAGAATCTAGTTTCTTCACTACAGCCGCCAAAACCAGGTGAAGTGAATTTTATGGGCCTACAAGCGATTCATAAGGAAACTGGTGATTTACATATCACTTTATTAATTCGCAATGGATCAGATAAAAATATTAACATTGAATCCTTGCCACTCATTATTGAAGATGCTTCAGGAGATATTATTGCATCAGGTGGTTTTAAGCTAGAGGACTTCGAGGTAAAAGCAAATACTAGTAAACCTTGGACATTTATTTTTCCGGGAGCGCTAGTGCAAAAAGAACAGCCTGATTTTTCTACATGGAAGGCATATCCTCCTCAGCAGGGATAACTAAAAGCGTTGGAGCTAAATAATATAAGGGCTAGACCTCATTATTGGTCTAGCCCTTATATTACTTTTCCTTTACTACTATTATCTTTGTTGCTTTACTTTGGTTCCCCGCAGCATCGGTTGCTGTTATATAAAGGACAGTTCCTGCTTTTTGTGGTTTTACTGGGATGGAGAAGGTAGATTTCGATGTTGCTATCCCAGTCTTTATAACAGTTTTCCCTTTTTTTAATATCAGCTTTGCCCCTTTTTCTGCATTTCCAGTAAGCTTTGTATCCTTGTTTGTAAAACGATTGACCTTTGGAGCTGAAGGTGGTGTTGTATCTACTTCAGTCACTTTAAAGTTATATGGTTTAGTCGACCAATGATTATTTGCTTCAAGAATTTCAAAATAATACGTTCCTGGAGTTACGTTATATGTATAGCTAAGTTTTTTACCTAACTTTCCTGTGTTGTAAGGCTTCTCCATAATGACTTTGCCATTTGAGTACTTGTCCATCCAAATGACTCCATCCATATTAGACACAGCACTCAATACTACTTTTATCTTCATTTTTTTTGTAACCTTTAACTTATACCAGTCGGAATCTAAAGGTAAATCATATTTATCCGAATAGGATTTATTAAGTGCAATAGATTTTGCAGTTTCTCGTGTCTTGCCAGCAGCATTTGTTAAATTAGGCATAGCTACTTTAAAGGCATTTAATGCATTCACCATTCCATATCCGGATTTCATGGTCCAGAGAATCGAATTACTATTTAAACGTGTTGCTCCTTTTTCAAGTAAATATTCTATTACATTAGCTGGCATATCAGGATAGGCAGCTTTTAACAGAGATGCTACCCCACTAACGATTGGGGCTGAAAAAGAGGTTCCATCTTCAACATCATACTTCTTATTTAATGCTAATGTTTTTATTGATTCTCCTGGAGCCACTAGATCCAGCTGTGGACCATAGTTTGAAAATCTCGAAACGATATTTTTTTTATTTGTGGACCCTACACTTAAAACTGTTGGATAGGCTGCGGGATAGTCCACCGGTCCCCCTATTCCAAAATCATTTCCATTTCCCGATGCAGCTACAACTAAAATTCCATGCGCCGCTGCAGTTAATACTGCTTTATGTTCTTCTTCATTATACTCAGGTCCCCCATAGCTCAAATTGATAATATCTGCTTTATGTTTTATTGCGTAATAAATTCCAGCTATTGAGTCTGCATCTGATATATCCTCATCACCAATTCGAACAGGGAGAATCTTCGCAAAGGGATTTACGCCAACTATTCCAATTTTATTATTCATTTTCGCAGCAATAGTCCCCGCGACAGCTGTTCCATGTCCGTCTTGATCATTTGTTTTATGATTATGGTTAGGTATATTATATCCCTCAAGTACTTGACCTTCTAAATCAGGATGATTTTTATCTACTCCAGTGTCAAGAACAGCTACGACAACTGGCTTAGCGAGAGGATCGATTTGCTGCCAAATAGATGTTACCCCAATTTTTTTTAAATACCATTGTTCCTTATAAAATTCATCATTAGGAATTCTAATATCTTTACGTTCTTGTAAATAGTTAGGTTCTGCCGAAATGATGA
This sequence comes from Heyndrickxia sp. NPDC080065, assembly GCF_050281185.1. Lineage (NCBI taxonomy): Bacteria > Bacillati > Bacillota > Bacilli > Caryophanales > Bacillaceae > Heyndrickxia > Heyndrickxia sp. NPDC080065. The sequence goes on from NZ_JBNNWS010000003.1 coordinate 15,422, forward strand.
ATGGTGATTCCTTTAGTTTCATTAAAACAGTAGAGTAATTGAACTTTTCAGGAACTCTAACAATAAATAAATCTTTTGATTCTAGAATACTATGAGTACTTAAAAATTTAATGCCAAATACATCTGTTAATGTCTTTTTGCTTGCTTTTGTCCGAATAATAATTTGACGATCTTTTACTTTTGATAGGTTAATAGAGGAAAAAACTCTACTTCCTTTCGAAGTCGTCGAATAACTTTTTTTAAACCTTTCTAAACTTTCTTGGGCATTTGCAAGGCCAGGCACAAGATTAATGATGATTGCTGTCATTGCCAATGCAGTTACAATTTTGAATAGCTTTTTCCTCATATAGAAACCTCCATAGCTAGTAAACATTTATTATCTAGGCTCTTTTTCTAAGAAAAAGACCGGATACCAAACCATATTAGGGTTTGAAACGTTTTCGAAATTGCACGTTTTTTAAGAAAACAACTATCATCATATTATCACGAATCCCATCACTAATGACTCATAGAAGGAATATTTTATTTGTTCTTATACTTTTTTCATTTGTAAGTCTAAAAAAAGTATCTAATAATGTGCTTAGCTTACAAGTTCACACATTATTAGACACTCTCCAATTCTGCTTAATCTACTTTGGTATGACTTATCCTTCGACTATATTGCATCGTTTTCTCATGGATTTCTTTTACTTCATTCAATATTTTTTGATCTGCTTTAACTAAAGGCTTTATCTTTCCCTTCTCTATTTTGAAGATAGGTTTGACTATTGATTTTGAGTGGACGATGCTCCAGAGACCGTTCGTATTTTGAAGGGTAAGATCAACCATCCCTAGGTAATTCCCCCAGCTTCCCGCTTCAACAGCAGGTACACCATTGATCGTACCAGTATCTGTATCTACACCCGCAATCCCCTTCAATTTCGATTTATCAGGAAAAACCTTATGTTGATGCCCAAATAAGATGACATCAATTCCTGGTACAAAGCTTAATGGATACACAGCATTCATTGCTTTTTCATATGCCTTCGCAGTAGCATCAAAACCGGTATGGGCTAACGCAATAATAATATCTGCACCTTCTGCCTTCATTTTCGGAACAAAGGCTTCTGCTGAATCGACAATATCCATTACTTTAGCCATTCCAGCAAGCCCCTTTTTTTCCCACTTAACAACAGCGGGTGTAACAAATCCGATTACCCCTACTTTAATAAGGTGTTTTTTTCCATTTCTATCTATAACTTTTTTATTTAAAATAACATACGGCTTAAACATATTGATTGCATTAAAATTATACGGTTGATGATCATTAAAATACATATTGGCATTAACAAAAGGAAACTTTGCGTCTGATATAGTCCGGTATAAAAAATCAAGCCCATAATGAAAATCATGATTTCCGAGAGTTGCTGCATCATAGCGAAGATCATTCATTACTTTAATCATGGGATGAACGGGTTCCGTTCGAAATCGATCAATCAATGCTACATATTCTGCTAAAAGATTCCCTTGCAATAAATCCCCATCATCGAACAAAAGTGTATTGGGAACTTCTTTCCTAGCCTGTTTAATTAGTGTCGCTGTTCTGGCTAACCCAAATTCTACGGTCTTTTTATTTTCAACGTAATCATAGTCAACAATATTACCGTGTAGATCCGTTGTTTCCATGATTCGCATATCTACAAGTCCAGACTGTCCGACTCCATATACTGTATTGCCACTAAATAAAATGAAACTGATTAATAAAACTTGCATTAGTCTTTTCATAGGGCTTATTCATCCCTTCGTGTACAAAAAATAATAGTGGATTTATGTTTTGCATTTTCCTAAGAAAACATTCCAATAAGGGGAAAGTTTTGTAATTAGTCTTAAGTTTTAATTTAAAATAAATGTCTTTTTGTATAAATTGTTGTTTTTAGACAATAAACTTAGTCCGTTGATTTCCACTCCAGACACTTGCTTTCCGCGGGGAGGGATGGGAGCCTCCTCGGCGTTACCGCCTGTGGGGTCTCCCATTTCCCTCTTTTTCCCGCAGGAGTCAAGTGTCCTCCGCTACAATCAACTCAGATTGTTAATAAAATATCAACAAAAAATCAACAAACTTTACGAAAACAGCCAGAATAAAAAAACGAGGCATCTCGCCTCGTTCGTTTATTTTAAATTGAATGATGCAACATACCATGTACCTTTTTCTCCTGCAATGGAAACTTTGTACCATATAAATAGATTTGCTGGATTATCGTCTTCAATTGGATCATCTAGGATCGTTACCTTTGTTCCTTTCGGAAATGCTTTAGGTGTATTGTTTACGGTTGATGGTATTGTTCGAAAGTTTGCAGTAGATGAGATGGTTATTTGATCATTCTTTTTATAAAGCTGGGTTGATTTTGTTTGATAATCCGTAACTACTTCCATTTTATCGAAATGCAACGGATTTACTGTGAAAGCAGCATCCTTTGGTTTCACGATATCTGGATCCATAAATGTTCGATTTTTCATATATTCATAGACTTTAATCTGGTAGGGATTAGCTGCTTTGTTTGGATCATTTATTTTATCAGATAAACCATTATAGGCCATTATCGCAAAATACCAATTTTCTAAAATATTGACTTCCCCATTATTAACTTTAGGAAGGAAAGAATATTTCCATTTTTCAGACAAAATTTCTACACCTTTCTGGATATTGTAGGAAAGATCATATTTAATCGATTTCCAATCATCAATGCTTTGATCTTCATCAGATAGTGGTGTTACCTGCATAATGCCATAACCATTATCAAAGCTTTTAAAAACCTCTCCATTCGGCAAAAACTGGGATAAATTACCGTTCTCTGTTATGGCGATAGATTTCACCACTTCAGGAGGAATCCCTTTTTCTCTTGCTGCTTTTGTTAGCAAACCTTTTAGCTCTTTTGTTGTTATCTTCAAACGATCCATAATAACCGTTAGTCGCTTTTGCAATAGGGCTTTATCTGAGTTTGAACTAATTGATGAAATTTTAGATTTTAAATTATCATGAATTCCCGGAACTTGTTCATCTGATTTCCATTTTGAAATAAGCGAATTTAGTTTTTCATATTGAGTTTCCATTAAAACATAATCAGCAAACTTCCCTGTTTTCAGCTTAGCTGGGATGGAATCGTTCAATTTTTTCAGTTCTGTCAAAATCTGCTGCTTTAATTTTGTTTGAGGAATAAAGTCAATGTATAAAACAATTTTATATTATTGCGCAGCTAGTTTACTAGATGATGCAGATTCCTTGATTAGCTTTGTCGTTTCATTGATAGATTTTTTGACGGTAACAGGATAATTAAGGTCCTTGATGATTTTATCTGCAGGTGTTTTGTATAGCTTTTTTATCGTATCACGAGTTTTCTTACCGTATACTGCATCAAATTTTGGTGAGTATTTTTTTATGTCACTTAATAAAGACGAATATGTATTCAGCATTTCTTTCGTGCTTCCAGTTTTCACATATTTATCTAAAGTTGCTTTTTTTTGCGCTATTTTCTTACCGTATGTAACGGCATCGATGTATTTTTTTCCACGTGTGATTTGAGTGTTTACTGTCTTCAGCTTCGAAAGATTAGTCTTCTTTTGTTTTGCAGACTGCTTATTCACGGCCGATTTTGCAGATTTGTATGCTTTAACAGCTGCATTGTATTCCTTTGTAGGGATACTTTTACCATTTGCCTTTTTCTCTACTGTCGTGACATTTGTAAGAGTTTTCCCAGCTTTTATCGCATTATTGACAAGTGTATCTGTTTTACTTGCCGCAAAAGCACTATTTTGACCCAAAATACAAAATAGCATCAAAAACAAACCAAATATTGCAGCTGATCGAAAAAGTTTCAATAGATCTCACCCCGAATTTTCAAATTATAATAAACTATTATACTATTTTTTATTGTTATTTTTAATAGCTTTGTTATTTTTTAACAAAGCCATTTTAATAAAAATCCTACGCAGGAAAAAATTCACAACCATTATCTTATTCGACAAATTCATCGCTAAATCATCAAATTTCCCAGGCAATACTATTAAACGATTATTAATGAAAAAACAAAAAAAGTAGCAATGGCTATTTATCATTGCTCTTTGTTAGATTTTTTGAACCGCTGTATAACCCACTTGCCGATAAGCCAAACATGAGTCCGACAATAATTCCTTCTTTGACATTGTCTGCAATATAAAAGAAGCCGAATAATAAACCGAGTATTACTGCGACAAATGGGGAGTATTTATTAGGAAGTCCAGCTCTTTTAAATAGCTCTACAATTCCCATAATTAATGGAATGATAGCTACATCATAAATTTGGAACATTGTATTTCCCCCTTTTCTTCTAATTTATTCAGCTTGTCAAGCTTTGAGACGACTTTTTCCTACTAAGTACAAAAATTTTGAGCAAAAGAAAGTTAATAATTGGCTTTGTCGTACTACATTTTTTTATTTAATGGCATAATCCTATTTTGAGAAGTTGTGTATATTTTCCTTATTTTCGAATTTTTATATAGAATGATATGTCAACTTCTAGTAAAATTATAGTATAAAAGGTATTTAGGAGGATTCCATGGTTAAGGTAATTTTTATTGAAAAAGATCAAACATTACAGGTACAGAATTATAAAGAAACCATTACTGATCTTTTAAATACTGGAAGTACTGCCATTTTTCCTAATATTTATGAATATGATAAATTATCACTTGGTCTTGAATATTTAACTATTTATCTTCAGAAGCAATAATTTGTTTCTATAGGAAGATAAGAGTATTGCTTTGTTAGGGTCTATGATAATTGTGGATTTATTTTTAATTTCTATCAATAAACTATTGTCCATTTCAAAAGACATCCCCCCTACATATAGTAAATTATCCTTATTAAAGGGGGTGTTGTTATGGGCTATGGTCATGGAGGCTACGCATATCCTACATCTACTGGATATGGCGGTGGTTCAGCTTTTGTTTTAATTGTCGTGTTGTTTATTCTATTAATCATTGTTGGTGCTTCTTTCATGCGCGGAGAATACTAAACAACATCGAAGCGTCTTTCGACGCTTCTTTTATTATTTTTAAACTTAAATATTCAAGTTTAGGTGCAATATATGAATCACTCACTTTTTAAAATTTGTATTCAATTCTATATTTTCCACCTATATTTTAAGCATATAATATATATACGTAAAAACTTTGTGTAAAGGATGTGAAGAAGTGTGGAGTCCATTCCCCACTTATCATTATGACAATTAAAGTGATTATAGCGGATGATAATTCTTTTATCCGTGAAGGCTTGAAGATTATTTTAAATACATACGATGAATTCGAAGTACTAACCACGGTGAATGATGGACAGGAAGCATTGGATTATTGTAAAACCCATGAGGTGGATATTGCACTTCTAGATGTTCGGATGCCAAATATGAATGGTGTGGAAGCAACAAAACTAATTTCTAAGCAGACGAAGACGAAGCCATTGATTTTAACTACCTTTGATGATGATGAATATATTTTGGATGCTGTAAAGAATGGAGCAAAGGGATATTTATTAAAAAATAATGAGCCTGAACGAATTCGTGATGCAATCAAAAGTGTTTTTAACGGTAACAGCATCATTCAAGATGTCATTTTAGATAAAATCAAATCGAATTTAATGGGGACCAAGGAAACGGAGACAAAAATAGATAAAAAGCTGTTTACAGAGAGAGAACGAGATATTATGTCTTTGATTGCAAAGGGATATTCTAATAAAGAAATATCGAAACATCTGTTTATCTCCGAAGGAACAGTTGCTAATTACATTACTTCAATTTTAGGTAAAACAGGGCTTGAGCATCGGACACAAATTGCGATTTACTATATTACTGGGAAAGTAGAATAGAAATGGAATTTTGGGTCATCTTTAATAAACTGGCATTGATGGTATTTATCGCAATCACTTGTGTGCGAGCAGATATCACCAACCTATCATGGGTTGTTTTCTCAATTCTTCTTTATTTTTGTCTAAATATTACTATTTATATTTTTAAAAACTTAAATATCAAAAGAATTCTTTTGTTGTTCTCGATCTCCCTTTTAATTCTGTCGTATTCAGTTGTGCATCCTTTGTTTATTATATTGTTGCCAATGTCCCTCATTGAATTTACATCAGGGTTTATCGATAAAAGATGGATGATACTTGTAATATCATCCCTCCCAATTTTTTATATAAATGAATCATTACAACCTATTTACGGTTTAGTAACCATTATTAGCTTTACGATTTATACCCTAACATCTATGTATATTAATCAAATGTTAAAAAATGAAAAACAAATAGATGCGATGCGAAAAGCGATACAAAAATTAACGAAAAGCTTAAATGAAAATAATGAATATATAAGGCAATCCGAATACACTTTTAAGCTAGAGGAACGTAATCGGATTTCTCAAGAAATCCATGATAAAATCGGTCACTCGATGACAGGGGCATTAATCCAAATGGAAGCAGCCAAACGGTTAATGAATATCGATAAGGATAAAGCAACAGAGCTGCTCCAGAATGCAATAAACATTTCAAAGGATGGAATAGAGAACATCCGACTAACGTTAAAAAATATGAAACCTCCTACAGCTCAGGTTGGGATTCATAGAATGAAGCTGTTTATCGATGAATTTTCTGCAAAGCATGATTTAAAAACGGCATTAACTCATGAAGGAAATTTAGACATTATCTCCCCTATTCAATGGAAAATTATCCATGAGAATGTCACGGAAGCTTTAACAAATTCAATGAAATATTCAGACGCCTCCCATATTTCAGTCGATCTCAAAGTACTAAACAAGCTGATACGAGTTGAGGTAAAGGATAATGGAAAAGGAGCAGAAATAATAAAAAAAGGCTTGGGTATCATTGGGATGGAAGAACGAACAGCGTCCATTAATGGAAAAATAATTGTCGATAGTACTCATGGTTTTTCCGTTACTACCCTGCTCCCCATCCAATAATAAAGATTATTTTCAAAAAAATAGCTATTTCGGAATGTATTTTAAATACTAACGCCTTATATATAGCAATAACATATAAGAAAAGAGCCCTAATGAAATTCTCATATAAAAAACATGAAAATATTCATATCAAAAGAGTGAACGATTCCACTTATCGCCGTTCATTCTTTTTTTTATACTTACAACATACAAACAATTTAGGGGTGAGAAGATGAACGTATTAGAAATTAAAAACTTAACGAAAAAATTTAGTGATTTTATTGCTGTTGATAATATGTCTCTATCCATTAAAGAAGGTGAAATTTTTGGATTTCTTGGGGCCAACGGAGCAGGAAAAAGTACAACAATTAATATGATTGCCGGTCTTATTCGCAGTAATGATGGAACGATTAATATTCTTGGAAAAAACATCACTAAACATAGTCGATTTGCAAAAATGAATATCGGAATGGTACCACAGGATTTGGCAATCTATGAAGATTTAACCGCTTATGAAAATGTAAAATTTTTTGCTGGTTTATACGGTTTACGCGGGGCTGAGCTTCATGACAGAGTCGAAGAAGCTCTGCAATTTGTCGGACTACAAGATAAGCATAAAAGCTATCCAAAGAATTTTTCTGGCGGGATGAAAAGACGACTCAATATTGCTTGTGCGATCGCCCATCGTCCTAAACTAATTATTATGGATGAACCAACCGTTGGAATTGACCCACAATCAAGAAATTATATTCTTGCATCGGTTCGCAAGCTTAACGAAATGGGATGTACGATCATTTATACCAGCCATTATATGGAGGAAGTTGAGGAAATTTGTTCCCGAATCGCAATCATTGATCATGGAAAAATTATCGCTGAAGGAACGAAAGAACAGCTTAAATCGATCATTACAAATACGAAGGATGTATGGATTGAAGTGAAGTCCACTAAAAACGTAAACCCTCATTCTATCAAAGAAATTAGTGGTGTAGAGGCTGTTCAAATTGACGAAAACCTTGTGAAAATTAACTCTGATACTGGAGTCAATAATTTAAACAAAATCATCGAGCATTTTATAAACAGCCATATCGAAATCCGCTCATTACAAGAAAAAGCGCCAAACTTAGAAACAGTCTTTTTAACCTTAACAGGGAGAAACCTGAGAGATCAATAAATTAGAAATGCGGAAGCGCCGCAGCTCTAGCGTACGGATTTTGTAGGCTTCGACTGAGATAAATGAAACACGGCGAGGTAGTGAAATTGGCACTTCAAATTTCACCCGATGTTGACTTATCGTAGGGAGAAGACGGAGAAATCCGCTAGCCGATAGGCGCTGGAGCTGGACAATATAAAAGGAGGTTCTTCAGTTGAATATTTTCAATATCGCCAAGAATGAAATTAAACGTGATTTCCGAGATATTCGAACATTAGTGTTCATGCTGGCATTCCCTCTCGTATTAATGCTAGTACTCGGAACAGCATTGTCTAATGCATTTACAACTAGTATTACGATCGATGATATGAATGTTTTATATAAAGATACGACAAATGGTGAATTTTCTCAGTACTTGGATCCATTTTTTAAGGCCGCGGATAAATCAGGCATTCATTTTAAAAAAGCCCCAAGTAATGTTGACGGTAAAAACGAAGTAAAACAAAGCAAATATGATGGATATGTTGAAGTGAAACAAAATGGCCTACAGTTGTATTTAAATGAAAGAAACAGTATTGAAGGCAGTATTCTTCAGGGAATGCTTACTTCATTTGTCGATAAATACAATATTGCTTCTGAGGTAGTAAAAGTAGCACCTGAGAAAGTTGGAACAGTAATTTCCAATGAGAAACAAGATGATTTTATTAAAGAAACTTCCTTACAGCCTAATAAACAGCCTGGATCAATGGATTATTATGCAATTGTAATAACGACGATGATTGCCCTCTATGGAGCGATATCAGCAAGTATGTTAATTTTTGGTGAAAGGGTAAGGAAGACGGCTGATCGATTAATTGCTTCTCCTGTACGCAAAAGTGAAATTTTTATTGGAAAAGTACTTGGAAATATCGTTATCAATACACTGTGTGTCGTGTTAGTTATTGCGTTCAGTAAGTTTGTTTATAAAGCGAATTGGGGAGATCATCTCGGAATGGTATTCCTCGTATTATTAACAGAGGTTTTAATGGCTGTCAGCATTGGACTTGGTGTCAGCTTTCTAACTAAATCAAGTGCGGGACCAAGAGTTATCCTCATGTTGGTCATTCAATTAGCCTCATTTTTTGGTGGAGCCTATTTTAAAATCGAAAATCCAGGAGGAATCTTGAAGTTTATAACAAACCTTTCTCCGCTAACATGGGAAAATCAGTCGATAACAAAAATCATTTATGCGAATGACTTATCAGCTGCTATTCCTGCAGTAACGTTCAACATCGGAGTCGCTATTGTATTTTTTCTTATAGCAGTGATTTCTTTACAAAGACGGGAGGGATTATAATGAAGGATATGCTATGGTTAATTCGAAACACGTTGAGTGTGACCTTTCGAAAAAAGAATAACATTATTAGATATTTGTGTTTGCCTCTCATTGGGATCTTTATTGCTTTTCTAGCCTATGGAGGAGATCAAAAAATGATCCTTCATGTCGGAGTGGTAAATCATGACCAAAGCAAGATAACATCAGACACCATCACATTTTTAAAAGGATCAGAAAATGTCAAGATAACCAAACTGAATGATACAGATGTAAAGGATAAAATTACATCTGGGAATATAGATTGTGTCATTACCTTTGATAAAGGATATTCTGATAGTATATTGAGCGGAAATCCTGAACATATCCAAATCACCTCCATTAAAGGAGCTGCAATTACTGGATTTGTAAAATCCTATTTGTATCAATATATCAACAATATTTCGACGATTAGTAAAGTTGCGAATGGCAATCAAGCAATGTTTAAAACAATGTATGAGAATTTCCAGAAAACTAACTTCAAAGTAACAACTCATTCATTAGCAGATACGTCGAAAAATAAGTATATGACCTATCAAACGATCGGATTCTTAATCATGGTTATGTTATTGTCCGCAGGAAACATGTCAGAGATCATTCTTTCAGAAAAAGAAAATCGAACCTACTTCCGATTACTGTCAACACCTATTAATGCAAGAAAATATATACTCTCTAATGTAATTGTGAATATGATTGTAATGACCGCACAAGTTTTGATCACAGTAACGATCATGACAACTGTTTTTCATATAGATCCGCAAATCCCATTTTGGGAAATCACTGGAGTCATGCTTATATTCGCATTAGTTGCTATCGGGATTTCTTTAATCACTACTTCGTTTGCAACCAATAGAAGTGCTGCAGGAGCATTGCAGAATTTAATCGTGCTGCCAACCGTGATGCTTTCAGGATGCTTTTGGCCAGTAGAAGTAATGCCTGCTTCCATTCAAAAAATCGCAAACTTCCTGCCACAACGCTGGACATTAGATACGTTAACAAAATTACAGGATGGAAGTACATTTGGCAGCTTGTATTTAAATATCATGATTCTCTTTGCGTTTGCTGCTGCCTTTTTCCTCATTGCAATTTATAAGTTTGGAAGAAATAATAATACGAGAAGTTTTGTTTAATTAGATACCGACATTTTGGATCTAACTGGATATGTAAAAAGGGGTTATCTGATAAATGTCAGACAGCCCCTTTCATTATCTTATGAATAGAAGCTTGCAATAATCCTTGCAGCTGGATAAAGCAGTAATTGTCCAAGGAGTGTTCCTAATAGTTTTGAAGCGATTAACATAATAACAAGTGCTTTTACATCTCCATATGGACGTTTTCCTCTTAATGCTTGATCAGTAATGATCGCAGATTGCGGATCGACAAGCAAGGTTAATAATATAGCAGCTACACCATTAATCATACCTGATGAAGCAGAAGCAGCTAAACGAAACTCCTCTTTAACAAAAAAGGAGGAATAGTAAGCAGAAAGTACTCCGATTGTGTATACTGCGGTAATAAAGGTGTTTAAAAGTAAAAGTCTTTTAGGGATTTCCTTATATCTTAATTTCGTCCACATCGATTTACGTGGTTTCGTCGTACTTCTTACCATTCGTTTAATATTATTAATATGTAATGCTTCAACAACAATGGATGGAACCGATCCTTTTACATCTAGTTTATCCACCGCTTTCGAAAAAATTTTTAAAAATGTTGGAATGAACAAGATTCCAAGTATCGTACCTGTCGTTGCAGCAAAAGTAACTAGGTGTATATCCAGTTTGGGATCTATTCCGTCCGCGATACACTTTCCGATAATGATCCCAATTAAAGGAGCTTGAACCATATTAGCTGTTCTAGAAATAAGAACAAATATGTTAAAAAGAGAAAGTGACAGAGCATATTTTCCACTCTTTACCGAGTTTAGCCTAACAGAATAGGCAAGTGTATCAATTAAGTGAATCACTATTGTTAACGCGATGAGTTCAATTAACTTAAAATCCATATTTATCCCCTCAATAAAAAAGAAGTATACATTCATCATTTAGAAAGGCAATATTCGTATAGATTGTTAAAATCCTACTCGATATTTACTTTGTAAAATCGTTGCGGATTCTAACCTATTGTTTTTCGAATAGAAAATTATATCCGTACAAATATTAGGAGTTTACCGTCTATTTATAAGACCAAAAGCAACCAGTTTACGAAAATAGTCTTTATAAAAAAACATCATATCATAATATCTTAATTCAACATACATTCTATCTAGATGATTAATTTTCTTCTTTTTACTGAGGGAGTTATAAAAAAAGAGGATGTCCCATAAAATCTCAGCTACATTGATTTTGGGTCATCCTCCTATTATTTTATATTTTTTAGACAAGCGTTTCTTCTGCTGCGTCAACCGTATGCTTGAGCAGCATCGAAATTGTAACTGGTCCTACTCCGCCAGGAACAGGAGTGATCGCACTAGCATTTATTCGGCATGCTTCATAATCCACATCACCGATGTTACCTTTGTTATAACCAGCATCTAGTACAACTGCACCTTTTTTAATCCAATCCCCTTGGATAAAATTCGGTTTTCCAACAGCTGCTACAACTATGTCAGCTAGTTTTACCATTTCTGCTAAATTGGTTGTACGTGAATGACATGTAGTCACAGTGGCATTTTCATTTAATAGTAAGGCAGAAACCGGCTTCCCTAAAATCGGGCTCCTTCCGATAACAACTGCATGCTTGCCTTCAATTGGAATTTGATAATAGTCTAGAATTTTCATAATAGCTGCCGGGGTACAGGAAGGGTATTGCCCAAAACCGAAAGCGGTTTGACCATATCCAATACTTGTTACACCGTCGACATCTTTGCGAATATCAATGGCTTCGAATGCTTTTCTCTCGTCAATATGCGATGGGACAGGATGTTGAAGCAGGATACCATGAACCCCTTCATCGTCATTTAACTTCTGAATCGTTTCTAATAATTCTTCTGTCTTCGTTTCTTTCGGTAGGTGAATACGCATCGATTGAATACCTACTTTTTCACAAGCATTCCCTTTCATTTTCACATACGTTTCGGAAGATGGATCGTCACCAACTAGGATCGTTGCAAGACAAGGGGTTACACCGTTTTGTTTTAACTTTGACACACGTTCTACTAGGCTATCTTTTACACTCTGAGCAACAAGTTTTCCATCTAAAATAAGATTTTCCATTAGAGAATCCTCCTAAAATTCGAAATGCGCAAGCCTTGATCAGCCTCTGGCAAAAATGTTCTCCACCCATAGAAGTCTCTATGGTTCTTGTTTTTGACCTCAAGGGGACGACTGCTTGCGCTAGACAATAAAAAAGAGATAAGGATGGTGTTACCTCCTTATCTCTGCCCAGACGACCCGACTATATATAAAACACAGCTCCCATGTGGTTCATTCCACAAATGTCGTCAGTTACTGTGCTATTCAATGCTTATGTATATTTTGATCATATCACACAGAAATTTAGTGTTCAAGATTGACTTATAGCATATAAATAAAAAATATAATCAGTTGCTTTACCATTATACCCCAGCTGTCTAAGGATCGCAGTAATATTCCCACGGTGATAGGTTCCATGATTGACTACATGCTGTATAAGTTCTGCATAAGATGTTTGAAGCGTTCCAAAGTGAGGATGCTGAATGGATGTGCTTCCATTCATGTCTTCTTGGCTATTGATAAATGCTTTATATTTTTCCGATAATTGAAGGAAAGACTCTTCCATTCCATCAATATCTTTTTCGTTGAATTCCTCTTTTAATTTTTGAGCAGAAGCGACTATCTCATTGAACGGATCACCAGAAATTGCTCTTAGCCAAACATATTCTACTTGATACATATGATAAAGAACTTCTTTAACAGATGAAAAAACACTTTTCACTTCTTGAGAGTACACTTCCGGTATTTGTTTTAGATGCTTAAAGATCTCATTGTTTGCCCAAACATGATATTGATACAACTGTAATGAATGTTCCACTTAGAATCCTCCCTTTAATCAAAAAATGGTTATCTCTATAAGTAAATTCAATATGATTTTCTGATTTCCTTTATTTTCACTAAAAATAAAGGGAATCAGCATCACTCAAAATTTATCCGAATTTTTTATTTCTCCATGTTCTTTGCTAGTCTATTTGTTGATACAAAAAAGAGCCTACGGGGCACGAGTTTAGCTAGTTATTCTGTAAAAAAAACGCTGACCTAATCACCAGTGGTAAATTTTTCAATACTAAACTTAATCAGAATGAAGAATATCGATGTTATGCACCCAATGTATCTGGCACTGATTTTGAGTTTATCTTTTTTAGAGTAATGATTAATGATAGACCTGAGAGTGTTACTAATAATCCTGATACATTTAAAACCCATGAAATAGAGAGATGGTTTATGATATAGGCACCAAACATCGTTCCAATCGGGACAATAAACGTTCCTAATGTGGAAGTCAAGCTTCCTACACGGCCAATTTTATTCTCTGGAACCATCGTTTGGTATAAAGTTCCGATCCCAACACTAGCAAAACATACTCCTAATCCTAAAATAAAGGCAAAAAAGATCAGTGCTATATAGCTTTCAGTAAATATCCCTGCAATTAAAAGTGCAATCCCTTCAATAGATAACCCCAAAATTACCATATTCACTTTGTTTTTCATTATATTTAGCAAAATAAGCAAACTACCTGCTAATGCACCAACAGATATAGCCGCATCAACGATTCCCATCCCACTAGCCCCGACCTTTAACACTTGGTTACACAGAACAGTAATAAATACGTTTAATGGCGCTAGGAAAAAGTTGATGATGACTCCCCCAACAATGATTAAATGTAAGAGAGTTTTATATTGGATAACATAATTCAAACCCTCTTTAAATTGCAGCATAAAATTCTTCTTTGCATGCTCGATATCGACTTTTGGAATTTTAATAAACAATTCACTTATTGCAGAAATAATAAAGGATACACCATTGATAAAAAACAAAATCCACATATGTGTTAAAGCAATAAGCACCCCCGCAAGTGCCGGGCCAAGGATATTTGATAACTGATTAGTTACCTGCATAAAAGAATTCGCTTTCGTAAGTCCCTCTTTTCCAACAATAAGGGGAATAGTTGCACCGATTGTCGGACCGAAAAAAGCAGAAACAATGGATGAAGCAATCATAAGGGCATAGAGAATATAAATAGGAAACCCATCATTAAACATTAATGCAGCGATGGAAATCATAATACATCCATTTACTAGGTCGGATATAACAAGGAGATGTTTTTTAATATTCATATCTGCTAATACTCCGGAAAAAGGCATGATCAATACAGACGGAACAGTAAAGCAAAGGACACTTAATCCTAAGGCAAGGGACGATCCTGTTTTTTCAATGATATACCACATAATCGCGATGTTATAAAAGCGGTTCCCTAGAACGGAAACACCGTTCCCCAGCCACAACAGGACGAAGTTTTTATTTTTTAATAAATTACTATTCATCATATACACCGTCTTTCTATTGATATAAAACTATAAATTCGATAAACATAGAATCACTTATTAAAAAAATACCTTTCACTTTACGTGAAATATATCTTTCGATTAACATCGAATGTCGATTTTTAAAATAAGGAGTCCATAAGGGATCTCCATTATTCCAGCAATGACTTAGTTAACGATTCCATTAACATTTGCAGTTTTTCTTTATTTATTTGGTAGTAAACCTTGTTTTCAATTCTAGTCGAGAACACAATTCCAATCGAACTAAGAGTTGAAAGGTGATGTGAAATGGTTGAGTTTGACAAGTCCAGCGTATTTGCAAGCTCGTATCCATACCTAGGTGCTTTGTTTAAAAGCTTGATGATCTTAATTCGCTTTTCATCTGCTACAATTTTTATCGCATCTAACACATCATCTTGAGACATTTTGTTTTTTTCGATTTGATCATATTCATTTAAACCAAAATGATACAAAAACGATTCATCCGTTTCCGAACATAGTGAGGCTGTATCATAAAAAAAGGATGGTGAAAGGATTAGTGTCGTTTCTTTATTTTCTATGACATAGGAAGGAATCATCGGAAAAGCTTCCCCTACATTTTCCCTAGTAGAAAGTACGTTCTTTTCATTTAAATAATCTAAGGTTTTTTGTTGTTTTTCCATGAAGAAAGGAATATCCGCTTTGAAGTAAAACTCATAATACTGCTTTATTAATGATAAGAACCGCATTTTTGTATTTTCGATGTCGACGTATAAATAAGTTAATTTCCATTTTTCATTCTCAGGCAAACTTGAATTTTTTATAAAATGACAAACTTCATCGATATTATGAATATCTGTGACTTCTTCTGGAGTAAAGCCAGTCTGTAAAAAATGTTTGTAAATCGTATGTGCTGTTTCTGATTCAAGCTGGTTGATAAATTCGGGAATCGATTGATAACAATTATTTTCATACGCGTAACGAATCATGCTTAAACCAACAAAGCTTTCTTTACTAAAAAAAACTTCTAATTCACTGATAACCGCCTGTGAAATACTCTGTTTCTTCTCATCAACCCATTTCTGTACCTCAACAGACAAATCTTTAAAAAGATCTGCGTTCCTTTGCAATACAAACATAGATGATAATTGCTCAAACACAGGTGAACTAATAATTAGAACATTATCTCCGATGTTCATAAACAGTTACGCCCCCATTCTTAATCATAGCTATAATATACACATATCATTTCATATCTGTCAATGGTGACTTTCGATACAAATCGAAACTGGTGTCAGGCACCTGCCGTGGACTTTTAATGTTTTTTTCCACCCATGGCGGACACTATAACAAATTTTGTAAATATAACAGATTGTGTCCATGTGGGGTGGAAAAATACCCCGTTTGTCCATGGGCGGTGCCTGACACCATTGATGGACACCATTGATGGGACTATACATGAAAATAATAAAAATGGTAAATAATAGCTCTCATAAACCTTTCACAAGGAGAAGGACATGGTTCTGATACTAGATACAATTGTTCGTACTTTTATTGGCTTTTTTGTATTGCTTCTTTTAATTCGCTTACTCGGAAAGAAACAATTAGCTCATATGTCTTTTTTTTCATATATCACTGGGATTGCTTTAGGGAATATTGCAGGTGATTTGGTGATACATAAGGATGTTAAAATCATAGATGGCATTATTGGATTAGCTCTGTGGGTATTTTTAACTGCAGCTATAGAATATACAGTTTTAAAATTTTCAAGATCGAGAATATTATTTGATGGTGAGCCTTCCATAGTCATTAAACACGGAAAAATTATGGAAAAAGCTCTCTCTTCCAATAAATTGAATATGGATGACTTAAGTATGCTTCTACGGATAAAGAATGTATTTGCCATTTCCGAGGTCGAATATGCGATTCTTGAACCAAATGGCCAGCTAAGTGTGCTAAAAAAGGAAGAATACGAACCGGTAACGAAAAAAGACGCAAATATTCAGGTGAAGCGTCGTCCATATATTCCTACAGAATTAGTGGTTGATGGAAAATTTATAGGTAAAAACTTACAAGAACTTAATATAAATGAAGATTGGTTATTAAACGAGTTAAAAAGGAAAGGATTTCCGAATTTGAACGATATTTTTTACGCAGAATTGCAAACCGATGGAAGTATTTTTGTAGATAGGAAAATTAATGTTCAATAGTTGGTTATTCCATTGAATGAAGGTATCTTACAAAGTCCTAATTTCATATTTATTTAAAATTTGATAGGAAAAAATGAATATTCTAGAGAATATTTTAGATATACAAATCATGAGGAGGGGTTTAATATGTTTGTAACTTTAGAAGGATTTTCTCAACTTTGGAAACATGAAACAGTGGAAACTCAGAAGGTTTTGGATCAGCTGACCGATGCTTCTCTTCATCAGGAAATCGCTCCAGGTCATTGGACATTGGGAAGGATTGCTTGGCATATTGTGACTGCGGTTAAAGTGATTGGTTCACAAACTGGTCTAAGCTTTGATTCGCCAGAAAAGGATTTTCCTGTCCCTGATTCAGCTAAGTATATTGCAGATAGCTATCGAAAAACGAGTGAAGCTTTTTTACATGCCGTGGAAACTCAGTGGAGCAATCAAAAACTACAAGAAGTCCACAATATTTTTGGACAAAATATGACTAACGGAATATTATTAACGTTTGTTATTCAACATCAAATTCATCATCGCGGGCAAATGACTGTCCTTATGCGTCAAGCAGGGTTAACAGTTCCAGGTGTCTACGGCCCTTCAAAAGAAGAATGGGCAAAGATAGGAATGGAAGCGCCAAAAATGTAAATGGAAGGCTCTTTTCTGAAACATTATTGCTTTCTACAACAAAGTAAAAATCGGCAGAGATTTTACGAAGTAAATATCTAGTAGGATTTTTACGGTTATTTACTACTTTCATAATGAGTATGGGATGATGAAAAGAGCACGAAGCCTATTATTTAAGGATTGGAGCTATATACGAAGCAGCAATCTATGCGAAAACAGCCAAATGGAAACATGATAGGTCAGAGGGTGTCACAAAACCAACGAGTTGACTATTATGAGACGCCCTCTTTTTTAGCTCTTTTAGTTTTTGACCACATCATCTAAATGACTAGAACAATTGAATAGTTCCCAATCCCAACCATCCGTTGTTTTTAAGAGTTTGGTAAGGGACGTATTTTTTATCGAAGCTTCCAAATCCAAATGTGGGACTAGTTCTTTCAATAAGTATTTAATGAATCCTCCGTGAGAAACGATTAGGATATTTTGTGAGTGATGGTTCTTCGTTACCTCATCAATAAATGATTGACCTCTCTCAATAACACTTTCGGCCTTTTCGATTCCTAAATCTAGTTCTCTCCAATTACTTCCCCACTTTGTGACCCTTTCTTGTTCAATTGTCCCTTCAATCTGGCCGCCGCCAACTTCACGGAGTCTTTGTTCGAGTAGGACTTGTTTATTCCCCATTTTATTTCCTATTATTTCTGCCGTCTGTTTTGCTCTTAATAGATCACTAGAATAGATAAAGTCCCAATTTTCATTGCTTAATCGTTCTGCAAGTTTGCTAGCTTGGAACAGGCCCTCTTCATCGAGCGGGATATCAGCATTGCCCTGTGCTCTCCCCTCTTTATTCCAAGCAGTACTTCCATGTCGTACGAAACCAATTCTAGTCATTTGCACACATCCAATCAGTAAATTTTTTCTAACTTCATTTCTTTAATGCATATAATACGTGCTCGGATAATGGACTGTTAGGATCTAGCTTTGGATGAGAAAAAGCTTTGATCTTTACTAAACCGATTTTTTGCATCACCCGTTCTGATGGCATATTTATTTTTGCGGTAAAGCTATAAATATTCTTGAAATCATACGCTGTTTCCGCATATTTTAAACAAGCCTTTGCACCTTCTGTTGCAAATCCATGTCCCCAGGCTTCTTTTTTTAAGCGCCAGCCAATTTCAATACAAGGTGTAAAGTCAGCCTCAAATGTGGCTCGATGAAATCCGATAAAGCCAATAAATTCTCCATTATCCTTTCGCTCAACCGCAAATAATCCATATCCATACGCTTTCCATTCATCCACTATTGCATGAAAAAAAGATTCCGTTTCTTCATGTGAAAGTGTTTTAGGGAAATATCTCATTACTTCTGAGTCTTCATTCATTCTTTTGAACTCTGGTAAATCTTTCAGTTCAAAATCCCGAAAAAGCAGTCTTTCTGTTTCGAAATGAATCATTTTTTAACCTCCCCAAAAAACAAATAAGCTGTAAAATATTAGTTTATTAAAAAGTTAGTAAATTTTCAATGTTTATATTTATTTCCTAACAAAAAAAAACGACCTCTTAATACAAAAATTGTTTTAAGAGGTCATTATCATATCAGTTACTTTTGCGAAGCTTGCTTTTTATCGGAACTGCCTTATTATTTTCAGGAATTTTTTTTGGTAATTCGTATAGATGCCTTTTTCCTACATCCCAAACATTCGGAGTTGCCTCCAACTTCGGTGCATCTAACCGTAATCTGACTGTAGCCAGCGAAGTTAATCCACCATCAATATAAAGAAATCCTCTGTTTCGCTTTTCCATAAACTTCTTTAACAATAGGTGACTATGATTCTCCATATACTGTGCAAAATAGTCCATGCTTTCTTGTAAAACTAAAAATCCTGTAGAGAATTCATCTTTAATTTGTTCTAGCGAAGCCTTGATATCAGCTGAAAGTACGTCAGGTACCTTTATTTTTAGAAAGCTCCTATGGTTTTCGGAAAATTTTTGTTTCGCTGATAAAACAATCTTCCTCAAGCTTTCCTCATCTAATTCCTTGTCTAATTTATTTAATGGTTCCATACTAGAGTCGATCATTTCAAAGATCTTTTTTTCAAAATTCGAAAATGCCTGCTGTTGTATATTATCCCTATTTTCAGCTGTTGAAATGGAAGGATAGATAAAAGTGGAAAAAATCAAAAATACCAAAACAGATATGTATTTAAGAGCCGAACGAAAAATCATGATGTAAGTCCTTCCCTTTTAAAAATTAACTATCTAATTTCAGAAATCCGGTCATCCTAATTATTTTTTCACTATATCTAAATTATGTTCCATTTCGTTATTTATATGTACGCATGACTAAAAGATACATACTAAATACAGCTTATTTTTTATATAACATTGCATGCAAATTGATATCATTTTGCAAGATTTAGCTGCCAGGAAACACCATATCTATCTTCAACCCAGCCAAATTTTTCACTGAAAGGATAGGCAGCCAATGGCATAAGTTCTTTCCCTTCCTGTGATAACTTTTCAAAAATATGATTTATTTCCTCCTCAGAATCACAAGTAACAAATAATGACATAGCCGGAGTAAAATTATGATGGACTCCCGAGCCATTATCGTTAGCCATGAACGTTTGACCTTTTAATGTAAAAACAGCCTTCATCACTTGCCCATTTTCAAAATGGGAAACACTTTTTATTTCAGATTGGTTAAATAAAGAAGTATAAAAATTCATTGCCTCTTCTGCCTTGCCAGAAAACATTAAAAACGTTGTAATTTTTTGATTTGAATTTTCCATTTATGATCTACTCCTTTTGTAAAATGTTAGTGAAATTATATACTAGATATTAACGAACAGCATTTTTTATATGGGCTAAATGATGATTACCATGCCATGCATAAATACCTATATTTTTTTCAACTGTTACAATACCAGAATCGGGATGAATAAATGCTCTTTTTAGTTGCTCAGCTGTTAAGTTTTCGAGTAAATAAACCCAACGCTCGTGCAACGCTTCAATTATTTTCAAAGAAACGGATATGGGTAATTTGGAATCTGGCAGCTCAGCCCATTTATCTTCAGCATATGGTTTAATAGTTGGATTTTCTTCTGTTAATGCTAATTTGAAGCGGATATAAGCATTCATATGACTATCTGCAATATGGTGGACTATTTGCCGAATGGTCCAACTACCTTCTCTATATGTACATTCTAGAGCCTCGTCATTCAAAGAATTAACGACTTCTTTTAATCTCATAGGCAGCAAACGTATTTCATTAATCCATGCCTTTATATCTTCTGTTGTAATGTGTTCAGCACATTCGAATTCACCTATTGGAAATCGTTCATTCATACTATTCCCCCACCCTTTTTCTTTAATTTCTAAAAAGTTTTCTTGGAACTATTATACCTTGACGATAAATTAAAATAAAATCCTATTTAGATTATGGAAAATACGAGCTATCTTATGCGAAGGCTATTTTCGCAAATTGTGTAAATATTTTAAATCACCTATTGACAGAACATTTTTCACCTTATATAGTTAGTTACATAAGTAATTAACTAACAAAGTAACGAAGGAGGAAGTAGAACATTGATAGATGACAGCCGTCCTATATACGTGCAAATTGCTGAACGAATCGAAAATGACATCATTGAAGGCGGACTGCTCGAAGAATCACAGGTTCCTTCAACAAATCAATTCGCGTCTTTTTATCAAATCAATCCAGCGACGGCAGGAAAAGGAGTGAATCTGTTGGTAGATCAGGGCATTTTATACAAAAAACGAGGTGTTGGCATGTTTGTAGCTAATGGTGCTCGCAAGAAATTAATGGAAAAACGGAGAGAACAATTTTTTGAGCAGTATGTGGTGACCATGATTCACGAAGCAGAAAAGCTGGGAATTACAAGGGAGCAATTAACTGAAATGATCCAAAAAGGGGGATAACATTCGATGAATAATATAATTGAGGTTAAAAATCTAACAAAATCGTATGGGGATATAACTGCAATAAATGATATTAATTTTTCTGTTGAAGAAGGAAAGATCTATGGGTTACTCGGAAGAAACGGAGCTGGAAAAACAACCATCATGAATATGATTACGGCACAACTTTTCCCTACTAGTGGGGAGATAAAAGTATTTGGAGAGTCACCCTATGAAAATCACTCCGTACTCAGCCAAATATGTTTTATTAAGGAAAGTCAAAAGTATCCTGATACTTTTCGAATTATTGATGTACTGGATCTTTGCTCATCGTTTTTTAAAAACTGGGATCAGGAGTATGCATACTCGTTAATTGAAGATTTCAGACTGCCTATTAAACGGAGAATTAAGAAGTTGTCTAGAGGAATGCTATCTTCAGTAGGGATCGTTGTCGGTCTAGCAAGCCGTGCACCGCTTACTATTTTTGACGAACCATATTTAGGGCTGGATGCTGTTGCTAGAACTATGTTTTACGATCGATTACTTGAGGATTTCGGAATGTACCCTCGAACAGTTATTTTATCCACCCATTTAATTGACGAAGTAAGCAAGCTGTTAGAGCATGTATTAGTAATCAACGAGGGAAAGCTGATTATCAATGAGGAAGCAGATGCTATTCGTGGTCGGGCATTTTCTGTCGTCGGGCCTTCCGAAAAGGTAGATTCCTTTACCGTTGGAAAAGAAATATTGAAACGAGAATCAATTGGCAGCTTGGTTTCAACAACAGTTATGGAAGAATTGAATCTAAAAACTAGAATACAGGCAGAAGAGCTGGGATTAGAAATTACGCCGGTCTCTATGCAACAGTTAATCATTCATCTAACGGACGGCAAATCACATAGAAAGGCGGTAATAAACAAATGAATCGATTATCTCCTGTTATGAAAATGCATATGAAATCTAAATTTTCATGGCTTCTCCTTCCATGGGCAATTCTGTTATTTAGCTTTGGGATAAATCTCTTGATTGTTGTTCTAGTAGATGATAATAAAGGATTTTATACGGGTGGGTTAGCTTCTATATTTATTTATATGTTTATTATAGGTATTGGGATAATCGCACATACATTTCCATTCGCATTAGGATTGAGCGTACGAAGAAAAGATTACTTTTTAGGTACTATTACTGTCTTTATGGTCGTAAGCGCAGTATCGGCAGTCGTAATATCCGTATTTTCCCTTTTAGAAAACCTAACGAGCGGATGGGGTCATGATCTACACTTTTTTAGCTTACTAAACGCTTTTAACGACAATGTCTTCTGGCAGTTATGGATCTTCTTTATTTTATTGTCGCACATGTTTTTGTGTGGATTTATTATCTCCAGCTTGTACCGAAGATTTGGACGAAACGGAATGTATCTCTTTTTCACCATTCTAGTTCTTCTTTTTACCGTTTTAAGTTTTGCTTGTACGTATTTTCAATGGTGGATTCCAATCTTTAAATGGGTGTCCCATAATCCTAATCTACTTTCTTTAGGAATCATACTTGTAAGTGTAGTTTATACGCTCTTATCGTATCTGTTCCTTCGAAGAGCAACCGTTTAACTGTAGTAACCTGAAATGAGAGAAAATGAAAATAGCAAAATCGATAAAACCCTTGTTAATTTGGATACTATAAATCTACCATCACTGACTCTAGGAGATGCATCAAGAGAATGCGATTAACAAAGTTATTGATATCCGAACATAAAAATCCCAATGTTCTCAGTGTTATATACCGAGAAAAATT
This sequence comes from Heyndrickxia sp. NPDC080065, assembly GCF_050281185.1. Taxonomy (NCBI): domain Bacteria; kingdom Bacillati; phylum Bacillota; class Bacilli; order Caryophanales; family Bacillaceae; genus Heyndrickxia; species Heyndrickxia sp. NPDC080065. Next base: position 38,904 of record NZ_JBNNWS010000003.1, read on the forward strand.
GGGATTTTATTTATTTATTCATGATAATCGAAAAAAGTTCAATTTATTTTAAATACACCTGTACACATTAATTAAAGTTTTATTATGACAATTACTCAATTCCTGATTGTCAAATAAAATTGTTACAAATGATGAAATAAAGTTGTATCATGATATACAACTTTATTTTTTATCAAGGAAGATTAAAGTAATATTATGGAAATCATCCTCCTAGTAGATGAAAGAAAGATTTATAAAATTTTCAGATTGGCAACTTTTCTTATTGAACTGCTAACTGGCAGGGTGGTTGAAAAAGGAAGAAGATTAAACTATTGACAAATGGAATGGTAATATATAGAATATTTAAAAATATATAAATCAAACACTTTGATTAGGAGTATTAAGGATAAGTTATTGTATAGAGAGCTGTCGGAAGGTGCAAGACAGTCATTAACCTCCCCAACTCGCCTAGGAGTGGATAGATTGATATGTAGATCTATACGGTTAACTTCCGTAAACAAGTCCTAAGAAGTTTCATTTAAAAAAAATGAAACAAGAAGAGTGGTACCACGATAAATATCCTATCGTCTCTTTATGAGACAGTAGGATTTTTTTATTTTCATATTTTAGAATTTATAAGGGGGAATTTACTAATGAGTGAAAGTTGTTTTATTTGCAATAAACATGCTGGGAATATTGAAACTTCGGGAGTAATGATTTACGAAGACGAATATGTTTATGTAGGCCATATTGATAGAAACGGTAAACCAAATTATCTAGGTCATATTATGATTGACTTAAAAAGACACGCTCCTACACTTGCCGATATGACAGTGGAAGAGGCAAAAGCATTCGGAGTCATTATGGCTAGAGTCAGCAAGGCTCTAAAGGAGTCAGAAAACGCTGAGCACATCTATTCATTTGTTTCAGGGAATTCGGTTCCGCATCTTCATATGCACATAGTAGCTCGTTATCCTAATACACCAAAAGAATATTGGGGGCCATCAGAAGTTTACGATTGGGAAAATGCACCTATGGGTGATAACAATGCAGTTGTAAAATTATGCAATCGTATAAAAGCATATTTGGAGAATAACTGACTGATATGGAAAATTCCATTAGTGAATTTAGTTGGATTGGGAGCCAAGCGAGTTTCGTAGACAAAATAAATATCAATAATATTAACCATATATCAATAGGACGTTTCGGTGGCAATTCAGTTGCAGGACAGTATAAAAACGAAGATGGTTGTCTGGTATGGACAGATGAAGAAGAAAATTGGGAGTTTGTTGTGATTTTAGATGCTCACAATTCAGCCGAAAGTGCTGAATTAGTAATAGAACAATTTTCAAAGGTAAAAATAGAAATACAAAATCTATTATCCCTATCATTTGAACAAACTTTAAAAAGACTTGAAGGAACAATACTAAACTTGTTTCAAGAAGAAAAATTTATTTCTGATTGTCGAAAAGTCAAAGGTGAAACAGCTTGTCTAATCGTTCTAAGAAAAGATAAGTATGTTTGGTGGTTTTCAATAGGGGATTGCCTTTCTTACCTATTTCATTCAGAACTTGCCAAACTTGGTCAGTATCAAATAAACCAAAGACAATTTTACGAATGGGTTGGGCAAGTTAACACATTTGAGAAAGTGGTTCCTTGTTATAGTAGTGGAATAAGAGAATTAAGAAAAGGAATAAATCGTATATTTTTAACAACTGATGGGTTAGTTGAATGTCCTAATGAACCCTTTTCTAATTCTAAAGATATTTATAAAGTAATGAAAAATAATCAAATTAACGATGGTATATTGGCACTTTTAAATACCATCAAAGAAAATAGTGTAAGAGATAGTACAACAATCATTTGTTGGGACGTGAATATAACAGGAGAAGTGACAAAACCAAGTGATGAATAAGTTAAAAACTGTTCTTAAACTACCGGGGGCTATAGTTGAAGAATGGGTAGTGTACAAAAATGATAACCACTATAAATATAAAAATGGCCAAGTAATTAACTTATTACTGGCCCATTTTTATTTTTTTCATTTAAATCATATTTGTAAAACCTAGAATACTACTTTAATTCATATAATATAATTTTAATTCACGTAGTACTTCTTTAAGCCACATGACACAACTTTAATATCCTTGAACAACACCAATATTTTCACCCAAACAATCATTCAACCGTCAAGCTCTTTGCGACATTTCTTGGCCGGTCCACATTATAACCACGAACGGTTCCTGCATAATACGCTAATAATTGAAGTGGAATGGCTGCTATGATCGGCATAAGGAAAGGATGAACTTCTGGGATATACATGACTTCATCGACGATTTCACCTACGTCGTCATCACCAACTGTAGTTACTCCGACGACGAAAGCATCTCTGGCTTTAATTTCCTTGATATTATTAATAGTTTTATCCCTAAGATGCTTTTGGGTAGAGAGGGCAATTACTGGAACACCGGGAGTAATTAAAGCCATCGTTCCATGCTTCATTTCACCTGCGGGATAGGCATCTGCGTGTAAATAAGCAACCTCCTGCAGCTTAGTTGCCCCCTCTAAGGCTAGAACATAGTCTAATCCCCGTCCAATTAGAAATAGGCTATTCTGATCCTCTGTTACCTGTGCAAATTGATCGATAGCGTCTTGAGTCATAACAAGTGTTTTTTCTACTTCTTCAGGTAACTGGAGCAGCTCTGTCAACATCTCAGGAATTCTTTTCAGCCCCGGACCATTTGTTTTTTCCGTTAATACAATAGCCAATAGTAATAATACTGTGATTTGAGAGGTGTATGCTTTCGTTGCTGGTACCGCTAATTCGGGTCCAGCATTCGTACAAATTGTACAATCCGCCTTACGAGCTAAATTACTCCGTTTTCTATTGGTAATTGCTATCGTTTTACATCCATGTGCCTTTGCTTCTTTTAAGGCGGATAATGTATCCGCTGTTTCTCCAGATTGACTGATGACGATGACGAGGTTATGTTCATTCAATGGTCCATGTTCACAACTAAACTCTGATGAAATGGATACTTCAACCGGAATATCTAACATCGTTTCCATCACTTTTTTACCAATAATTCCCGAATGATGCGAAGTCCCACTGCCAATAATATCGATTTTTCGAAATTGACTAATGCACTGATCATTTAAAAATTGGTGTAGTTCTGGAATATCAACGCCTTTTTCAGTTAGCCGACCTTCTAGTGTATTTTTTATTGCCCTTGGTTGTTCGATGATCTCTTTAAGCATATAGTGCTCATATTCTTGTAGATTCATTTCATCTTTATCCCAGTCAATCGTCTTTTTCTCTGGGTGAATGATGTCCCCTTTAATTGTTTGTACCTTTATTTCCTTTGGAGTTAATACTGCGATTTCTCCATTTTTTATCGGATAAATTTCCTTTGTGTATGGCAGGAGTGCGGAACTATCCGAAGACAGGAAGGCTTCATTCTGACCAAAGCCTATGATAAGGGGATTCTCTTGAGATATCGCAATAATCGTATCTGGTTGGGATTTTGCCATAATCGCAAGCGCAAATGATCCTTTTAAGAGAGGGAGTACTTTTTTCACTGTTTCCTCAAAGTTCCCTGTATCATAGTGCATAAGAAGATGTGGGATAACTTCTGTATCTGTATCTGTTGTAAAAGTATGCCCTGCCTCAATCATTGTATTTTTTAACTGTCTATAGTTTTCGATAATTCCATTATGAACGACAATAAAGCGACCTTGTTCATCACTTAACGGATGTGAGTTGGCAACAGTTGGCGCCCCGTGTGATGCCCACCTTGTATGACCAATCCCGAGATTGCCTTGTATCATTGGGTCAATTTCTATTAGTGCTTCTAAATCCTCAATCCGGCCTTTTTCTTTACGAATTTCAATGGATTCCATATTCGAAATTGCAATTCCAGCCGAATCATACCCACGGTAATCCAAGTGGGTCAAGCAATCTATTATGATTGAATGAGCTGAAGATTTCCCGATATATCCTACGATTCCACTCATTTAGCTCATCACCTCGATTGATTTGATACCAATATTATAATCGAAATTGTGTAATCGGGGAAAGGAAGAGGGATTAGAGTATATTTTTTATTTCATCGAAAGATGCTCATAAGGACTATAGCTCAATAAAGCACCTTTTATTGCTAGATAGTTACGGCTAATAAAAGGTGTTTTCATTCTCTAATCTCATTTAAGTTAAGGTACCAATAAATTTACTTCGAATTAACTTCCATTTCACAAAGTCCCGTTAGGCATACTTTCAGCTAGTTATACTTCGTATAGAAATCGCTTCAAGTATGCCTCACAGATCATTTTATTTTACATATAACAAATCGACATACTATAAAGTTTTTTACACCTCTATTACATTTAAATTAAATTTTTATTTTTTTTGTAACCTTTTTTGTTCCCAAACGACATATGTATTTAGGGGGGGCTAGCGATGGAAAATCAATTTTATCAATTTTATGAAAAATATCATCAAAGCTTATTTCAGTTTTTATTTTACATGGTTAAAAGTCGTGAACAGGCAGAGGATTTAGTGCAAGAAGTGTATATACGAGTATTGAAATCTTATCATCAATTTGAAAACAGAAGCAGTGAAAAAACATGGGTATTTTCTATCGCAAGACATGTGGCCATTGATTCATTTAGAAAACAAAAAAGATGGAAACATCGAATAGCAGATACATTTGATTTTGAAACCAACCAAATTAGTGATCATTCCCCGCTCCCTGAAGATATTGCACTACAAAACGAATCCATCCAATTAATGTATCGATGCTTAAACAATTGCAAAATAGATCATCGAATGGTATTAATTCTTAGATATATCCAATCGCTAACCATCTCAGAAACTGCCGCTGTACTAGGCTGGACCGAGGGAAAGGTGAAAACCACACAGCATAGAGCACTTAAAGCCTTAAAAATCTTGATGGAAGATGAAACTGTGAAAGGAGCTGCAGAATGTGCAGGGATACGATTGGAACGATAATGTTTATGATATAGAATACATGCTCAAACAATTTCCTATCGTAAAAGACCGCAGGCAGCCTCATGAAATCTATATAAGGATTGCTCCGATAATAAAAAGAAAAAAACGGTTTACATGGATAGTGAAGTAAAATTCCGGACGCACGGAAAACTAGGCGCGACTATCAATAACAAAAGTATACATTCCTTCAGTTTAAATCGATAGGTAATAAGGCCTTTTTTGATAATAGTTTTACTTATTTTGAACAGACAGTTTTACCTGTCTGTTATTTTTATAGGCAGGCTAGATAGAGCATGCATCATGTGTGTATAAGGATTATTAATAATCTAACCATTGTAATAATAAGTGATCTTTTATGCTAAGGGCTTTGTTAAACAATATTGTTTTTTCTAATAAAAAAACCTGCATGGTATGTGTTCAGCTAGTTTTTCTACGTAAAGAAATCGCTTCACACAAACCATACAGGAGATTTTATCAACAACATCAGTAACAAAGCTTTGATAAAAAGTATGATTATACCATATTTGGATATACTGTTTTTGTAATATGATTTAGTTGGTATCATCTGTTTCGATTTTACTTAATACACTCTTAATCATATATTCATCATTTCTTAGCATAAGAAATTTATTATAAAACTATAAATCCTTTTACTTAAATTGGAGGTGGATATAGTGCAAGGCTTCCTAAATTTATTATTTTTAATGGAAGTTCTCGGTGCCTTTGCTTTGATCATTTTCTGGACTTTCTTTCGTCATGAAATAGAAGAGGAAAAATGAACTATAAAGCGTCATTTCATACCTGCCGATTTTACTCCACACTTTATAATCATTATTTCCTCTTCAAAGATTTTATTTCATTATTTTAAATTCATTATTGACTGAGGCAATGATTTCCTCTGTATCAATATAGTTAAACTCGACTAATGATCCTTTTTCAATAAAGATTGAATATGGAAAATCTGTTGATTGAACGACAAAGATTTTATCATTTCCTTCGATCATAAATTTTACGGACGTCCCACGATCTGTCTCAGCTTTGTAAACATGTGAAACTTTCCCTTTTAATGATTTTAACAATGCTATATCTGTTGGAGTGGTTTCATCTTTTCCAAGTTTTGTCGCAATGGCATATTTGTATTCATCGAATAATTTGCGCTTAGAATCTCCTGTACTGTATACTTTTTCATCCTTTGCATTGACAAGCATCATTTCCCGGAATACATGGTTTGAGTCCATAAGTGGAACGACCCAAGTAAATTGGCCATAAATCGAATAAAGAATTGGTGTTCCTGCTTCATATTTATTGGCTCTAAATGTCTTTTCCGCCACATTCATTGCAGATTTTCCATTTAAAAGACCATTCCCTTCCGTAATGAAGGTAAATTTTCCTGTTCTCGCATTTAATATCGAATAGCTGACCATCGCCCCACTATCGGATTTTGGACGAGTAAAATCGGTAAACCAATTAAGCTGCAAATCCTGATTAAAGACACCATTTACTTCATCCACATCGTCCCACTGAGTAGGTACCATTACATCCTCTTGAGCTAGAAGAGAATTCCAGAACCCATGAACGTATTTTCCGTACCATTCATTCCAATCCTCAGCAACGCTCGTTGGAATCGCATGATCAATAAAATCAGGCAGGTTGTCTAAAGAGTAATCTTGTATTTTACCTGTAATCGGATCAACTAAATATATCCCTTTTACATCAATAATGTTGCGGAACTTTACATATTTCCCATAAGGAATAACATAGTATGGATGATCTTGATCATCTGGTTCGAAGCTCACATCTAATAAAATCATGTCCTTATGATACTTCCGAACATGTCTTTTAATATCTTTTCCAAAGTAAGCAGAAGGAACATAGGTCATGTTTGCTTCAACGAGTTGTGCTTCAGCACGCTCATCCTCTGCACTCATTTTAATATACCCTGGTACTTTTTCCCCTTTCATCCACTTGAAGAAACCAGTGTATTCAATCGGTGTAACCCAATAAAGATGGTTATCAATTTTTTGGATAGTAGATTCTCCTAAATCGTAGTAGGATGAATGCTTTAGCTCACCAATCAATTTTTCACTGCGATACCTTGCATATTTTTCCGGGACAACAGGAATATGCTTCTCATCGATTACAGATTTCTCTTTTTCTGCAACCTTTACTTTTTGTTTAACAAATTCATATTTAGTATTTGTGATTGTTAATGGGTAAACAAAGGTAAAATAAAGTCCTCCAATGATAAGAGCTATCCCTAGTAATGGTGTAAGGGAACCATATTTCACTTGGCTATAAAGGATATCAACAAGCAGGAAAATACCTACTAAAAACAATCCATAGCTAATAAAAGCTTCCCATGTATGATCAACGAGTCCGAAATAGGTAATCACAAAGGTGATAAGAAACCCTAGAATCAAACGAAAGCCTTGAAAATATAAAAAGGATTTCTTTTTATATTGAGCCTTCCAAATAAAAGGATTCAATGTTAATGCAAATAATGCAACAAGATAATACATGATGTTTTCCTCCGTATGTCAATCTAGTAGTCATTAAACAGAAAGGAGAAAGTGAAACGTGCGGCATCATCTTTCTCTTTCTTATTCTACTAAAATAATACGGACCCGATATAAAAAGGTTTCAACCATTCTTGAAAATCATAAATTTTAATAAGTGTCCGCCCTGGGTGGAAAAAGCACCTAAAAGTCCACGGATGGTGTCAGGCACCAAAAAAAGTATCTAGTGGAATCCCACTAGATACCGAATACATATTTATTTTTTTGTGAGTGTAAGTGTGTATGGCTTGATTGTTGGATTTCCAAAAACATCTCTTACTTTGACATGATATTTTCCTTTTGTCAGGTGTACATGCATGATCTCTGTTTGACCCGAATTATAGTAATTAGAGGTAGCAATGTGTTTTCCATTTTTATAGAGCGAAATAACACCATCTACTTCTTTTCCTGAATCAAAAGACAGGTATCCGTCTATGGTTTCCTTTACATTGATAACATACCAATCCTCATCACCATTAGGTTTTCCACTGTTTAAGTGTCCTGTTGCTTTCCAGGTTTTTGAATTGACCTTTTTCAAGGATAAAGGTTTAGACGGAATATTTTTCTTAACAACATTACCTGCATCCTCATCCTTTGTTACAGCAGGTGCAATCGTCAATTTATATGGAACCAATGACAGCTGATAAGGGCTAGTTGTTAAACCAACTAATTCAATAATGTAGTTTTTCCCTTTTTCTACTTTAAAAGATCCATAATTGACATCTTGGTTTATGTCAAACAGACCATTCGCAACAAAACTTGCTCTTTCCAAGTCTTCATCATCGAGCTTACGATTTTTATTCACATCTTCATAAATAATCGCTACTCCAAAAATCCTTTCAAACAAATCCTTAGGATATTTCTGTAATGCATCCTTACTCGGTTTATAACTTTCAAATAATAAGCTATACGTAGTCGATTTTTTTCCTTCTAGATAGAATTGATCATTTTCACCTGGAATAGAGAAATTCCCTTTCACTTGAGAAGCTGGGAGATTTTTTACCTTTCCAGATGGATTGCTCTCATCGTTGCCTTTAGGGTTTTTAACAATAAGCTTCGATCCCAATGTATATTGATCCATTGAAACCGATGAATTAGTGAAAAAATTCCCCCTTACACGGATAAGGTAGGTTTCACCTTTTTTCAATCCAGCATATACCTTGCTTGAAACATCATTACTAAAAAAGCTTACAGGGCCATTATCTACGACATACTCATCCCATATGATTGGATTACCCTTTTCATCCTTGTCTTTTACGAAACGATAGATTTCAAAATAAGGCTTCCCTGTTTTTGGCTCTGGTAAAGTAAATTCATAAATCCCTGTTTCTTTTAAATTTATTTTGTACCAATCCTCATCACGTACAGTCTGGAGATATCCTGACTTAGATTCTCCCACTGAATACGGAATTGCACCGTCTAATATCCTTTGATAATAATCAACCGGATTTTCAACTTCGTCTAAAATAGGGAAGTTATCTTCATCTGGCGGTAAAATTTTCCCTTCAATTTTTAGATGGTATGGCAATAACGATGATTGTGGTTCTGAAGATTGTTTGCCAAAGTCCTCAAAGAAAAATCCATCATTAAATCCTGGTTTATTTGTCACCTTCACATAATATTCAGTATCTGGATTTGCCGGTATTGTAAGGGTTTCCCCTTCACCAATTCCTCCATTATTCACTTGCCAATCGGGTTCAATATTATCAATAGATATAGGTGGTGCTGGAGGTTCTTCTCCAGTAGAAACAGATCCATCTTCCTCTTTCTCTGACGATAAGCCAAGCGATTCTTTTGTGTATACTTGGATGGCAGAATCTACTCCATCAATTCCGTTTATTGATAGCTTCACCACTTGTTGGTCTGTTGTTTTAAAAGTGAAGAAATCATCATCACCCTTTTCTCCAAATAACGCAAGTGATCCGGACGTGTATGGCAAGCTTGGAACATTTATTGGGGATTCAAATGTTGATTCATCCTTTGGTTCTTCTGTTTGGCGACTGATCTTTAGCTTATATTTGGACTTTTTGGCGCTGGAATCATCATAGTTTCCATTCACATCTTTAACACCAATCGCAATTGTGCCACTAAATGGTGCCTTTACTAGCTTACCTTCTGTTTTACCGGCTCCAACATCATTGACATCTAATATTTGACTTTGACTTTCATCATCTGAATAAAAGTGAATCATCGTCTTCAAGTCATAAAGTGGGGATGGTGCAACTTGAGTTTGAATATATTCCCCTTTTTCCACATGGAACTGAACCCATTTTTGCTCAAAAGGCTTTGTTAAAGTTCCTTCTTTTACATAAGAATTCGCGCCGGATAGTTTTTCTGCGATTTGTAAAATTTCCTTTTTTGTCCACTTATTTTTCACGAATGTTGGAAGCTTTTTAATATCATATTTAAGGGCAGCTGTTGGATTCACTAATCCATACCCATATTTATGATCAAATCCCTTTTCACCTAGATCAGTCGCTGTATGCTCTAAAATATATTCTACTTGTACAGGTTTTAAGTTCGGATGTTTAGATAGAAGTAATGACGCAACTCCAGCTATCATCGGAGAAGCCATTGATGTCCCGCTTAACGTTTCAAATGTAGATTTTTTTTCTAAATCATAGATCGGTGCATAGATATCTTCCCCTGGAGCAACAAGATCTATGGAAGGTCCAAAGTTTGAAGTATAACTGAGCTTCTTATCCTTATTTACGGAGCCTACACTAATAACTCCTTCATATGCGGCAGGATAATTAGGGATATCCTCCCCATCATTTCCAGCAGCAGCGACAATTGTCACTCCTTTATCAATGGCCTTCTGAACGGCTTCCTCAAGTAATAGAGACCTGTACCAAGAACCTAAACTTATGTTTATTACCTTCGCTCCGTGATCTATTGCATAGAGAATCCCTTCGGCAATTGTATAGTCCGAAGTAAAAATACCAATACGGTCAAATACGTCAATGGATAAAATATTGACATTTGGATTAATGCCGTATCCACCTATTTCATTGCCTTTTTTACTTGCAATAATTCCGGTTACATGAGTACCATGAATATCAGGTTTTGTTTGACTCATTGGATTCAATACATTGTAGCTGTTTTTCGTGAATGCACCTTTTAATTCTGGATGGTTTTTATCCACTCCAGTATCAATAACAGCGACAGTCACTTTATTTTTCCCTGCTAGTTTCTGAGCCTCAGCAATTTTTAATAGGGAGAGATGATATTGATCCTTTACCTTCGGATCGCCAGCTGTCGATAATTGTTTAAACATTACACTTCGATTAATAGAAAGAACCTTGTTGTTTTTTTGGAAAGCTGCCATCACTTTTTGTAAATTCGCCTTCTTACGAACCTTTACAGCCATGTACTGAAGCTTGCTTACATTTTGAATGACATCAAAATCTTTCCCATAACCTGTTATACTTCTTACTGAAAAATCTGGGTGGTGCTTGATAACAAACGTATCCTCACTAAACGCGGATCCCTTTGATTGATCTAGCTGCTTCTGAAGGGCTGATACTTTTTTGTTTGTTAGCGTCTGTTTACCCAAAGATGTCGAGATTGCATAAGAATTCTGTGAAAACAGTGATGTTGAGGCTACAAGAGTAATTCCTAGCCCCAATGCAGTTAACTTTTTCCAAATCGGCTTCATAGATTCCCTCTTTTCTATTAGACTATTTGTATAATACTTTAAAATTACAATTATGGAAATATATTCTTTTCGACAAAAAAATCTATTTCTCATACTCTCTGTTAAACATAGATTTATAGACTGATTTCAGTTTATAAATTAGACGTATAATTGAATCAATAGTTTCAATTATAAAAAAAAATATGTTAGGCTTCTTACATGCCTAACACATTCCTCTCATATACTTTCAAATTTGTATAAATTAGTTGTAAATTTGGTGTTTTGAGGTTGTTCTTGTTAGCGTGGTTAAGAAGGTAGTGAAAAAAGTGATCAGCCTCTGTTGGCAGACCCTTTTCCATATCACGCTGCATAGACGATTTCATATTATAGGTCAATGTATTTATTTTGTCTTGAAGTGTGTTGGTCATATTGGTTTCAATTGGTGCCTCGAGCGATTCCATAATTGAAATGACTTCGTCTGCTATATTTTGGATCGCTTGCTTTCCTGCTGCTGTTTCACGAATCGGTCCGATTGGTGCCCTCGTCAAGGTAGTAATTCCTGATAAGGTTGATATAAACAAATATTTATCCCACATTGCTTGTAGAATGTTAGGGCTATATTGAAAATTTGCCTTCGTTCCAGAAAAAACATTCTGCAGCACTTTCATTCGATCCGTTTCTTCTCCATTCAGTTCTCCGTACACTAAATTATGCGCAGGGCTAGTTTGAATTACATTCCCTTTTATGTCCAAAGTGGTCTCAATAAAGCACAGACCTCCAATGACCTGTTTTTCTCCAAATTCTAATATTAGTTGATTGATATGTTCGATGCCATTTAATAAAGGCAAGATCATTGTTTTCTCATCCATATATGGACGAATGCTTTCAATTGCCCCATCAAGGTGATAAGCTTTCGTTGAAAGAAGAATAATGTCAAATGGATCTGCTTCATCCCCACTCATAATGAGTTTTGGCTTCAGTTTCATATTTCCATGTGGACTTTCTATGACTAGCTCAGTTTCTGTCAACTGTTGAAATCTTCTGCTTCTGACAAGAAAGGTGACATCCTCCCCTTTTTCTAATAATCTTCCACCAAAATAACCGCCAATCGCTCCTGCACCAACTACTAATATTCTCATTCCCATTACCATCTCCTTTAATTTAGAAATTCTCTAGCAGACTATTATCTTTTTGGATCTTATATTTAATTATATAATATTTTGTATAATTCAGAAATTTATTTCGATTCCATTTTGGTGCCTGACACCGTTCGTGGACTTTTGCCCCTTTTTTCCACGGAGGGTGGACAGTTTTTAGACTGCTAAATTGTAAAAGGTTCATTCATTATGAATGAACCTTCTTCTTTATATTAATTTACTTAAATATTTGCCTGCTTCTTGTCCGCCTTGTAACGGAATAAAGGTGACTTCATATTTGAAAGCACTTGGCTTTAGCTGGTACTCAGGGAGCGGACCCGGTCCACAGCTATTGCTTCCTAGTCCGTTCAGGTAATGGTCGATATTCAATGTAATGAATTCTCGCTTCTTCAATTGGTAGTTATGTTTTGCTGCTTCAATATCTTCTTTCGTAAAATAATGAGCACTGAAATTCATCGTGTCATTAGCTACTGTCAATAAGCCGAAGTTAATGCCGTTATGGAAGCTAGCCCATTTCACATCACTTCTATTTCCATTTTCCTGTGGGTATTCGTATGGGAAAAATAGCTCATCAACTGTTTTTTGATAGTGTCCTATTTTGCAAGCTAGCTTACTATCAGGATAGCTCTCCCAAGGACCTCTTCCGTACCAATTTACTTGGCTTAAATCGCCTGGAATTCGCATCTCCAACCCAACCTTTGGCCAAGTTTCCGGCAGTTTTCCGTAGGGCTCACCTGATACTGATAATTGAACTTGCCCATTTTCATGAAGCGTATATTCGTAGCAGCCATCTATGCCCCAGCCAACTACAAGAGGTGCAATATTCACTTCAACCCGTACCTTTACTGTATACTCATCCAGCTGCACAAAATCTACTTTTCTAGCATCATGCTCAAGCATGTGGAGATACGATTCCTTCCAATCCTTTACGATATACATTTCATTGTCGGTCATTGCCCGCCAAAAGTTCATTTTTGGCCCCTGCTCCATCACCTGCTGACCACTTACAGTCCAAGAGGTTAAATGTCCGCTGCCCCGTGAAAACTCGATTTCAAAATCATTCCCTTTTACAATATAAGCAGTATCCGTACTCTCTACATGGACCGTTGCTTGAGATCTTAAAGCAGTTTTTTCTTCCATCGTTTTCACATTAGGAAGATCAAATTGTGCCCAAGCAACCTCATGTCCTTTATTCGCCCATGATGTATCAAACTTTAATGTAAAAGAAACATTCAGCTTATAATCACAATGTGATTGAAGAGACTGTTGTTTATAAGGGATTTGAATATGTCCTGTTTCGTTTGCTGGAATAGTTGGTAATGATACTGTACCACTGGCGACAAGGTCCCCATCAGCCACTAGACTCCAACTGCATTCCAGATGATCAAGAGACAAGAAATTATATCGATTTTCGATATGAATCATACCTTCATTAATATCTAGTGCAGTAGCTATGACAGGCTCAATGATTTTCTTATATTGATGAAGGCCAGGTGACGGCTTTCGATCAGGACTTACCAAACCATCCATACAGAAGTTTCCGTTATTCGGTTCATCCCCGAAATCACCGCCGTAGGCAAAAAATTCTTCACCTTTATCTGTATACTGTCTTAATCCATGATCAATCCATTCCCACACAAAACCACCCTGCAGACGTTCATATTTATAAAAAGCATCCCAATATTCCTTTAAGCCGCCAGGACCATTGCCCATGGCGTGGGCAAATTCACATAAAATATGCGGCTTTTCCCAGTTTTCTGCTTCTGCAAATCCGATAATTCTTTCAACGGAAGAATACATTGTACTATATATATCGGTTGCTTTCGTTTCACGGTCCCCTTCATAATGAACCACTCTTGTATCATCTAATTCTTTACAGCGCCTATACATAGCTTCAAAATTACAGCCGAATCCTGATTCATTTCCAAGTGACCACATAATAATGCTTGGATGATTTTTATCACGCTCCACCATACGTTCTAATCGCTCAACATATGCCGCTTCCCAGCTCGGATCATTACTTATTTGGCTGGCATCCCCAAGTAACTCAAAGCCATGGCATTCAAGGTCCGTTTCATCGATAACATAGAGACCGTATTCATCACATAGATCATAAAATCGAGGATCGTTTGGATAATGAGCCGTTCGTACCGCATTAATATTGTATTGCTTCATCATAATAATATCTTTTTTCATCGTTTCATAAGAAACCGTACGGCCTTTATCAGGGTCATGATCATGGCGATTGACCCCTTTAAACATAACAGTCGTTCCATTTACCTTTAAATTACCGTTCTTTATTTCAATCGAACGGAACCCGATTCGGTACGGTACAGCTTCGATTACATTCCCATCTTCATTTTTCAAAGTAAGAAGAAGTGTATATAAGTACGGATCTTCCGCAGACCATTTGCGTGGCGATGAAATATGTTTTTGTACGTTCAATGTTAATTCATCTAAAGCTGAGATTTCTAATACCTCGAAAAAATTGCCTTCTAAGCAGCGTTCATTTTTATCAAAAAGCTGGTAAGATAATATGAATTTGCCATCCACAGCTCCAGTATTTTTAATCTTTGCACGGATGTTTAAGTCTGCATCGTTATATTGATCATCTAGCTTCGTTGTAACATAAAAATCAAATAAATGAACCTTTGGCACTGATAAAAGGTAAACATCTCGAAAAATACCGCTTAACCACCACATATCTTGGTCTTCCAAATAAGAGCCATCACTCCATTGGTACACTTGAACCGCTATACTATTTTCTCCTTCCTGAATAAATGGGGTAATATCAAATTCTGATGTTAAGCGGCTCCCTTGACTATACCCGATCTCTTTTCCATTCACCCATAAATGAAATGCACTATCGACACCATCAAACTTAATATGAACATTGCTACCATCCCAATTTTTCGGAATAAAGAAGCTCCTTCGATAGCACCCAGTTGGATTTTTTTCCGGCACATGTGGCGGATTAACAGGGAATGGATAATAGAGATCTGTATAATGTGGTTTGCCATATCCTTGCAGCTGCCACACACCTGGAACTTGAATGTCGTCCCATCCAGTGCAATCATAACTTTTTTCGTAAAAATTCTTTGGTATCAATAATGGATGCTCAGCATAATAAAATTTCCATTTCCCACTTAGCAATTGAATCCGGGAAGAAGCCTCTTGAACGAACGATAACGCCTCTCTTTCATTTTGAAACGAAAGAAAGTGGGCTCTTGGGCTCAATCGATTTCGTTGTAGCAGATGTTGATTCCGAACATCTTTCTTTTGAAATAATGTCATGTAAATTCACCTCAATCTTGTTGATCAATCAGAGACCTAAAATTAATTGGTTACTACTCCTTGTTTTGCTACAACCTTTTTTTGATAAGACCTCCAAGTAATACACCATTTCTCTGGATGATCCAAATAATCCTGCTCATCCAGCCTATGAATCGTACTTTGATTAGGAGCATTCTTTACTAGTTCTGGATTTTCATATGCTTCATTTGAAATCTGTTCAAGGGCTGAAATATACTCGTCTAGATCTCTTTTTGAATAAGATTCTGTCGGCTCTAAAGTAAATGGCTGTTTTACGATATAAGGATGATGACTCGTCCAGTAATGCAAACCAAAATCGGTCATCCTTCTTTGGACATCCTCAGTTGTAACCCCAGTTTCATTTGTTAACTGTTCCCAGCTGTAGCGGACTTGCTCTAATCGATGGCCCTTTACATATGGAGCACTTGCACCTCTAATGTTTAACACTTTATGATACATATAATTATTATTAAGAACGGCTGTTTTCGCTACTTCTTTAAGCCCTTCTGCTCCTAATGCTCGGATCCAAGCGTAGGACCTTAGGACAGTTTGTGCTACCCCATGAAAAGCACGAACCTTTCCAATCGAATGCTTCAGATCATAGTTTAAATAATAGTGTTGATCTTTGCATTCAACTATTGGGGCTGGTAAAAACTCCTTCAATTCTTCAATCACACCCAATGCTCCCGTTGCTGGTCCGCCACACATATGCGGGGCTGCAAAGGTTTTATGAAGATTAAAGAAACACATATCAAATCCTGCTTCCTTCGCCCGTGTAATACCCAACAACCCGTTGGCATTTGCTTGGTCATAATAGCAAAGTCCGCCAGCATCATGAATTATTTTTGTAAACTCTTTAATTTTCGCATTAAATATCCCCGTATCTTCTGGGTTCGCAACCACAAAGCCTGCAGTGCGATTCGAAACAACAGCTTTCAGTTTTTCAATATCCGGAAATCCATTTTCATCAGGATGTAAAGTAATCACTTTATAGCCTTTTACTGCTGCAGTAGCTGCCTGTGATGGATGGGAAAAAATCGTTGTGATAATTTCGTCACGCTGATCACCTTCGCCGCGCACTTCATGATATTTGCGTACAATCGATGCCATCGTAAATAACGCTTGTGTACCGCCACTCGGTTGGAAAGAGAAACAATCCATTCCAGAAATTTCTCTCATGCTTAAATCCAGCTTATAAAAAATCTCCAGCATTCCTTGTACGGTCGATTCATGTTGTAAAGGATGAAGCTCCATCATTTTAGGGTTTCGAATAAGGAGCTCATTTATTTTTGGAATGTATTTCATCGTACATGTCCCTTGCCCGATTTCAACATTAAAATCAGACCCAAGCGTTTCTTGTGATAGACGAAGATAATGGCGTAATACTCTTGCCTGACCAATCTCAGGAAGTGCTGGTTTTTCTTTTCTCTGCATTGATTGTGGGATTTCAGAAATCCCGTCACCAACTATATTTACGATTTCATCATCAACAGGTGGAACCTCGACCCCTTTTTCACCTTGCTGATGAAGTTCAAAAATAATGGGCTCATTCCATTTTGCTTGATGGAAATTTGTATTATGCTTTAGATTGCTTTGAATGACGTTCATTTATTAGGCTCCTTTCTATTTACCGATAATCTCTTTAAGTACTTGAACGAAGCGGTCAATATCATTCTTTGTGTGAACTTCTGTCACGCAGTACAAAGCACATTGTCCCAGCTCAGGAAATTCTACGGACAAATCTTTCCCGCCAAATATTTTATGATGAAGAAGCTTTTGATTGATTTCTTCAACTGTTAATCCTGTTTCATTAAAATCAACAATAAATTCCTTGAAAAAGGATGATTTTAAATGTGATCCCTTTATTCCTTCTAATTGGTTCAGCTGTCCTGCTGCATATTGACTATTTTGCATAATCGCCTGACCCACTTCATACATGCCATTTGGTCCCATCAAGGATAAGTAGACACCAGCAGTTATGCCCCATAGGGCTGTTTGAGTTCCAACCGATTCTTTCCCTTTTTCACGCAAGGCAAAAGATGTACGTTCATAGGCAACATCCCCAAAACCGTACTCACCTTCTTTAATCGTAGGGATAACACCAAATAATCGAGAAGGATATTCTTGTACATATTCGATCTCATCTCTCGTTGCAATAAATCCTGCTTGACCACCGCTGTAATTCATATGCATACCAAGAGGCTGTAAGTCACCACATACGATGTCTGCTCCATAATGGCTAGGTGGTGCTAAAACACCGAGAGAAATTGGATCTACACCAACAACCATCAACGTTCCATTTGTTTTTAACAGTTTCGAAATTTCCTCTCCTTGTGATTCAATAAAGCCTAAATAGGATGGATTTTCAAAATAAAAGGCTGCTACGTCTTCGTTCAAATGAGTTTTCAAATCTTCAAGATTGATGAATCCTGAGTCTGTGTGAAAGTCTACAAATTCAAACTGTAGGTCTGGTGTACCATAATTAACAATGATTTTGCTTCTTTCAGGGGCTACTGTTTTTGCAAGAAGCACTTTCTTTCTTTTCGTTATTCGTGCGGCCATTCGAATTGAGGTAGCTGCCGCTTGCCCCCAATCAAAGGTAGGGACATTGACTACATCCATATCTACTAATTCTGCTAGTAAACTTTGATACTCAAAAAGCGTTTGAAAACGGCCGTGATCTTCATAAGGTTCACCTGCGTATGCTGTTAAAAATTCTGATCGCTGATTGATCTCATCACACACTGCCGGAATAAAATGCTGCCAACAACCAGCACCTAAAAAGTTCAAGTATTCTTTTGTACTAGTATTTTTTTGAAGTACTTCTTCGATGTGTCGACGAAGCTCATACTCTGTAAGAGCCTTTGGCAGATTCATATCTTCCTTTAATTGAAGCTCACTAGGAATGCAATCATATAATTCCATGACAGAATTTACTCCGATTTCCTTAAGCATTTCTTGTTGAATTTCCGGTACCATATTCGGAATATAAGGGTGTACTTTGTTCGACATTGATTTTACCTCCTTAAATTTCATGGCTCTTTTCTAATACTTTGTTGCTATTTGTAACAAAGTAAAAATCGGTAGTAGGATTTTTACGGTTGTTTTTGCACTTATATAAAAAGTATGGGGTGAAGAAAAGAGCACGAAACCAGTTTAATTAAGTATTTGAGCTATTTACGAAAAGCAACAACCTTTACGAAAACAGCCAATTTCTTTTAAGCTAAGCTTTGTTATTAGTTTATTGTTGATAAAACTTCCTGTGGTGCATGCGGGCAGCGATTTCTATACGTAGTAAACTTTACTGAACGCGTGCACCACAGGTATTTATTAAGAACAACAATATTATTTAACAAAGATTCTCTTTTAAGCTAAACCGCCACCATCGACAATTAATTCTGTTCCTGTCACCCATGATGCTAGATTACTAGCAAGGAATAAAACTCCATTTGCAATATCCTTTGGTGTTCCAATTCTAGATAATGGACGATCTATTGCAGACGACGCGAGGAAGGCATCCTCTTTTACATTTAATTGTTTCGCTTCATCCCTCAACAACGGTGTATCTGTATCTCCAGGACATATACAGTTCACACGAATGTTTTGTGGTCCGTGGTCAATAGCCATCGCCTTCGTTAAATTGACTACACCTGCTTTAGCTGCACAATAAGCAGCCGCTTGATCTCCGCCTTTTAACCCCCAACCGGATCCTGTATTGATAATACTTCCTCCACCACTGGCTGCCATTAAAGGAATTAAGTATTTGGACAGAAGATAGACACCTTTTAAAGATACGTCGACGACTAAATCCCAATCGTGTTCATCTAAATCTACAACACTCTTTCTTTTTATAATCCCCGCATTATTAAAAAGGACGTCAACAGCCCCATACTCTTTCTCGATATGATGTTGAACATGCTGACAGTCTTTAGCATTTGTGACATCACACTTGATAAATTCCGCTTGATATCCTTTCTCACGAAGATCTTTTGCAGCCTTTTGACCATTTTCTTCATTTATATCTAAAAGCACCATTTTTCCACCGACTTCGGCTAATAGATTCGCAGCAGCAAGACCAATACCTGATGCGGCACCTGTTACAACACAAACTTTATTTTTCAATTGAAAATAATCTTGAATCATCTCGACACACTCCTATTCGCTGCTTCATTTATTATGTTTCCTGCTATTAAAAACACGCTTGATGTCCAAGTAAAAGCAGGATCGCGAAGACCTTTTCCTGTAATGGCATTAAAGTTTTCTGCCATACCGGATTGATTCGCCATTATACAAAATTTTTCTGCCGTTTTTCTCGCTAATTCGTTTTCTCCACACGACTGCAACCCATCAATTAAAAGCATGGTCGATGGAGCCCAAATAGGACCACGCCAGTACCCATCCTCTCGATAATAAGGACTATCCACACTCTCTGTTGCAAATCCAAACTCTGTTTGAAATTGTTGCAGCCCTTCTAATAAAATCTTTCTCTGCTGATCTGTTAATCTCTCTCCTAAAATAAGCGGAATATAGAGCAACAGGCTTTTTTCCTCAATCGGCTTATGTGAATAAGAATGACAAGCACGAAAACCTTTTTTTGTCCAGAAATGATCGATCATTTTCAAAAAGGTTTCATCTGCACGTTTCTTCCATTCCAGTGCTTCATCCGCTTTATCGAGACGCTCAGCGATCATTGCTAGAACATCCATTTGGACAATTAAAAAGGCCGATAAATCAGGTGTTTCTACTGGTATTCCTTTTGAAAATACCGTACTGTTATCCCAGCCGCTATCATTTCCATGATTGTATTGAGCAATCCCGTCCTGATCATCATCTCGATAAGAAAACCACCAGTTCGTCCAGCGAGAAAGCGGCTCATAAACCTCTTGTAGTTTTTCATTATCGATAAATGGGGAACGAGCCATCATCCATCTTAATGTCCAGCCATGGATCGGCGGCTTACAGCAATTCCATAAAGCCCATTGATCGTTTAAAAAATCCGGCAAGGCCCCTGACTCATCCTGTTGATCAAAGAAAATACAATATTGATCCCAGGCAAGATCCGGCAGCTGCTCAAATAATGCCATTGCATTAAAGCAATGATCCCAGCTCCAAATGTTCGTCATCCAGTTTTTCGACATATACATCGCAGGTCTTGTTAACAATCCCTCTGGTTTTACAACACATGACCAAGTAATATAGGAAGCCATATCATGCCCCTTATGAAAGGAAGTAGGAACCTTTAATGTTTTCTCTTGCCATTGTTTAAACTCATCAGCTACTTGTTCAACGTTTTCAGTAAAACTCATTTCTAGACTGTTTTCCTTTTCAAACACGAGCTGGTATTCAGAAATAGCAATATCAAATATTTGACTAGATGAATCCGGTTCACAGCAAACCGTAATATGTTTGCTTTTATCTACTTCAAAGGGAGCATCGACTTTCATGGTTCCTTCTAAAGGAATCATCCGAAAACGGCGTTGTTGTACAAAACTATTCTTCTCCCATGATTGATCCGGAAAAGGCAATGCATAATCATAGGCTCCCGTAATAGCTGTTAATTTTAATCCGAGAGCCTTACCCCTTATTCGTATTGTTTTATCAGAGCTGAAGCAGCATTCTATCGAATCAGAACTTCCGTCCATGGGAACTAGCTTTAACAGATGAGGAGCCCATTCCACTTCATAATCAATGACTTGATGATCACGAACCATTTCCATTTTAAATAGAGCACTTTCTTTTTCGTCCCCGCCTCGAATATGGCGAATATATAAAGCATTCTGATCGCTCCCTCGCGTGTATATCGGAGAAATGACTAAATAAGATCCGTATCTGCTAAACGGTATCGTCATATTTCCAACCTTCATCATTTACTTGACCTCCTATTCTTACAAAATGGATGAACCTAAGTTCATCCATTCGTATTTTTTTCAAGGATTTATGGGTATTGAATGCCCTATTACAAGTTTTAAAGAATTTGCTAGATTGATAGGGCGGCAATACCTTCAACATTCTCATGCACCACTTTATTTCAATCCCGTTGACTGTACCCCTTCGACAAGTTTCTTTTGCGCAATGAAAAACAGCACAAGTGGGACAATACTAATTAAGAAGGTGACAGCCATAATTCCATTCGTATCTACATCATGAACACCTTTAAATTGTGCTAAGCCAAGGGTCAATGTATATTTGCTTTGATCATTTAAGAAGATAAGCGGTCCTAAATAATCATTCCAGCTTCCTAAAATATTAAATACCGCGATCAGAACGATAACTGGCCACACTAATGGCAAATAAATCTTATAATAAATTTGGAACGCATTAGCGCCATCCATTCTCGCCGCTTCATCTAACTCTTTCGGAATCGACATAATGAATTGCCGCAATAGGAAAATATAAAAGGCTGATCCGAACCATGATGGTATAATTAATGCCTTCAATGAATTGATCCACCCAAACATATTAAATTCCATATATTGAGGAATCATTGTGACATCCCATGGAATCATCATCGTTGCCAATAATATGATAAATAACACATCTCGTCCTTTAAATTTAAAACGGGCAAACCCGTAAGCAACGAGAGTTGAGGAAACGATCTGGCCAATCGTTGTAAGTGCTGTTACTATCAAGCTATTTACTAAGAACAGATTAAAATCCTGACTAGTCCATGCCTTTAAGAAATTCTCAAAATGCCACTTAGACGGCAATAGCTTCGGTGGAAATTGATAAAGCTCATCTGGTGCTTTAAGCGCTGTTGAAATCATCCAAAAAAACGGAGCAAGAAATAATAGAGACAAGATAATTAGCATTCCATATACAAAGCTTTTCTGTAATCGTTTCTGCACTTTCAATTAGCTGGCACCTCCATTTCTATGCCTTTTCTTCATTTTTCACTTCATTTTCGTAATACACCCACATACTAGATGATTTAAAGACCAGTAATGTTAAGGCCAATACAATAAGGAACATAATCCATGCATTTGCAGAGGAATACCCCATCTTGAAGTATTTAAATGCATTCTCATATACATACATTGCATAAAAATAGGTCGATTGAAGTGGTCCCCCACCCGTTAATACGAGGGCTAATGTCAGTGTTTGGAAAGCACCGATAATTGTCATAATTAAATTAAATAGCATCGTCGGAGATAATAATGGCAAGGTAATTTTGAAAAATTTATAGAATGTTCCTGCACCATCAATTTCTGCTGCTTCATACAATTCATGTGGAATATTTTTCAATCCCGCTAAAAAGATGAGCATCATCGACCCTTGTCCCCATAGACTTGCAATAACCATAGCAACGAGTGCCCAGCTTGTATGATTTAACCAGTCTGGACCTTGAATCCCAATTAAAGAAAGCAAATAGTTCAAGATTCCGTATTCTCCGTCATAAACTGATCCCCAAATCATTGCCAGTGCCACTCCGGAAATAACAGAAGGGACATAGAAGAATGTTCTGAATAAAGAACTTCCTTTTACCTTTTGGTTTAATAAAATGGCAAGTAATAAGGCAAGAATAATATTTAAAGGAACAAAAACAATCGCAAACTTCACAGTGACCCATAAGGATTGCCAAAACAACGGATCATCGGTAAACATGGTGATATAATTGGAAAACCCGACAAATTTCTTTTCGCCTACAATAGGCCAGTCAAAAAAACTAATAACAAATGAAAATAGTAAAGGCCCTAATGTGAATACAACAAAACCGATGATCCATGGTGAAACGAATATGTACGGAGTAAGCTTACTCCATTGTCTTTTCTTTTTAACTTGGATAGATGAATGTGCTGCATTAACACTTAAATCCGCTTTCATAAATACCTCCTCCTGCCATTTTTTCATGCGACTTTCGTACGACTAAGAAAAATGCTTTTCCTAAATGTCCGGATGTTAATACTAAAGATTTTCGATTCGAAAGCTGCAAAGTTTTTTAAAGAGGGTAACCTGAAAGTGGTTGACGCGTTCACCATCAAAATAAGCATTTATTTACCGAAGATTGATGATTGAGTTTGGTATCTACACTTGCCTTTCAGTTCACCCTCTTCACAGCTCTTACTTATCTACATATTTTTCCGATTCTTTTACTGCTTTATCGAACAATGGCTTCGCATCTTGTCCGCGCATCACAGCATTAATAGCAGCCGATAAATTACGGTTCACTTCATTCCAATTTTTGTTTAATAAAAATGCTGGTGTGTTCGTAGCATTTTCTAGCATTGTATAGAATGGCTTATATAATGGATCTTCCATTACTTTCGTTTCTTGAACGATACTTTTTCGGACAGGCAAATCTGCTGTTCTCATCTTAATTGCTTTTTCGGAAGAGTAAAATTTCACAAACTTCCATGCTAAGTCTTTTTGCTTTGAATCCTTGGCAATTGATATAGATGATGATGAGATTAATCCTTTTACTGGTTTTGATCCGAATGAAGGGATCATGGCTGTTCCAAAATCAACTTTTGCATCTTTATAGCCTTGAATTGGCCAAATTCCGCTTATTAGCATCCCAAGCTTGTTCGCTTTGAAAATATCGCTTGCACTTTGTTGATTTTTCCCGCCAGTTAATACTGCGATCCCTTCCTTTACCATGTCCCCATATGTTTGAATCGCTTCAACCGTTTCGGAACTATTCATAACCCCATCTATTTTTGTTCCGTCATCACTGATAAAGCTTCCACCATTACTCCAAACTAAGCCTTGTAAATCATACGTATCAGGCTCAGATGTTACAGAAAATCCATATTGTTTCTTGCTTTTATCTGTTAGCTTTCTTGCAATCTCCTTAAAATCATCCCATGTCCAGCCAGCTTGCGGATAAGGAATCTTATATTGGTCGAAAAGCTTTTTATTGTAATAAACAACCATTGTTGAGAAGCCTGCAGGCATTCCATATAACTTTCCATCAACTTTCGAATAATTAAACAATCCATCATAAAAATCGTCCATTTTAATTTCAGAATCCTTCTGTACATATGTGTCCAGTGGTTCTAGAGATTGATTATAAGTAGAAAAATCCCACATATACATAACATCTGGAGGATTTTTTGCTCCAAATGAAGCTGCGATCTTTTGATCAAATCCATCGCCATATGCCTCGACCTGTACTTTTACATCTTTATTTTCTTTTTCGAATTCCTTAGCGATTTCTTGTTGAACTTTCAAGATGTTCCCAGAATCCCAAGTTGCAAAACGTAAAACCGTTTTTCCATCTTTTTTTCCATCTCCTGAACTGCTTGAGCTACACGCTGACATAACGAGAACGACTACTGCTACTAATAGTGAAAACCAAACCTTCTTCCCCCTCATAGGATCCCTCTTTTCGGTATTTTTGTAACTTAATACATTTACTCTGTTGGTGATTCTTTTTTGCCTAGAAGATAAGCGGACGGCATTTATTAAACTAAACCTTAACTCCGTGCATTGCAGGCATTTCACAAATGATTCTTTAACAGAGAATAAAAATTTAACCGCTTTCATTCTAACTTTTCTGAAAGCGGTTAAACACTTCTATTTGTTTTAAGTTTCGTGTATTTTTTACTCTATTTTTATTTCAATAGTCATTCTGTTCGGATTTTTTCGTCTTTTTGTTGAGTTCGATAATAAGATGGTGGAAAACCCATACATCTTTTAAACCATTTACTAAAATATTTAGCATCTAAAATTCCGATTTGTTCGCTAATCTCTTGTATGTTTAATGTGGATCCCTTTAGTAATTGTTTTGCAAGCTGCAGCCGTTTCTTTTCGATAAATGAATGGATGCTGTCACCTATCGATTTTTTAAATAACGTGCTTAAGTGACTTCTGCTCATTCCAACAGCCTCTGCAATATGTGAAACAGTCATTGGCTTAGATAAGTTTCTTACGATATATTCGACTGCCTGGAGAAGAATTGGCGGATATTGATGTAACCGCTCATCCTGTTGTTGAACGTGATGAAAGGCCATGACAGATTTCATCCAATCCTGCTTTCCAGAAAGTGGTCCAGTATAAATCCAATTCAAATCGGGTTGTCCCACCCTTAATTCTGTTAAATAGGTTAAAAACTTTTGATAAAATGACTCCTCAACAAAGAAAAACATTAAATTTGAACCGAATGATAATGGAACAAAATTGGAGTTTTGTGAATCAATCTCTTTATTTAATGAAGGCAGATTCTGAATAAAAAATGCATAAAACGGTTGTTTCATCCAGCTCCATTCATTATGAAAGAGCTGGTCCAGTCTTTGTTCGAAATCATTTTTATACCCACTTAACCATAGTAAAAAGCTTTCATGAAAGGCTTGAATATCTGTAACGTTTTCCTTCGCTGCTCCAATTATTTCTTTTTGAAAACTGCTTAAAAAATGATCAAGCTCTTCATCATCAAACACTGTTTTTAATAAATAGCCGGAAGCACCTAGCTTTAATCCTTCCTGTGCATATTCAAAATCTTTATGGCAGCTAAGTAAAAGAATTTTCGTATTCATTGAGTGATTTTTTATTTTCCTCGAAAGCTCCAGCCCATTTTCTTCTGGCATAACAATGTCGGTGATCACTACTTCGGGTTGAAAGTTCAAAAATTCCTCCCAGCCCCTTTTTCCGTTCGGTGCCTCCGCGACGACCGTCATTCCGTACTTTTCCCAATTAACTGTTGCCCTTAACCCTCGACGAACGATTGTATCATCATCGACAATTAAAACCTTAATTGCTGTTTGATTCATCATATTGCTCCACCCACCTAACTGGCCAAGATATTGAAATAGTCGTTCCTTGATTAACTACTGAATCAGTCCTGATCAAGTAATCCTTTCCATAATGTATATAAAATTTTTGCTTCACATTATATAACCCAATTCCGCCCCGTACCTTCTCATCAGGCCTAGAAAATAATGCTTCCAGCTTTTCTTGAGACATGCCTTTCCCATTATCCTTTAAATTTAATTGAAAATAGCCGTCTTTCTCCGTGAATTCTAGCTCAATATTTCCTTTACCATCCTCAAATGCATGAAAGAAGATATTTTCGAGCATCGGCTGTAGAGTCATTCTTGGAATCAATCCTGATTCGAGCTTTTGATCCATTTTTATGGAAAAGGTAAAATGGGAACCGTATCTGAGCTCTTGTATCACCAAGAAATGCTTGATCGCTTCTAATTCTTCTTTTATTGAAATCAGCTCAATATTAAAATTTAAATTTCCTTCCAGAACTTTGGTTAAATGCAATAGCATTTTTCCAATCTCTTTATTCCCATCTAATCGAGCCTTCCATTGAATCGTGTTTAATGTATTAAAAAGAAGATGAGGGTTTATTTGATAATGAACCGCTTTCATTTCTGCTTCCCGCTTTATTACTTCCTTCTCTTTTACTTCGTCCATTAATTGTTTTATTTTTTTTACCATCCGATTAAAGTGAAGACCAAGCTTTCCTATTTCATCCTTTGTATCTACTGATAGCTTTGTATCAAATATCCCTTTACTCACTTCGTCAATGGCAAATTTCAAATTCAAAATTCCTTTTGTAAAATGATTTGAAAAGATATACGAAAGCATGAGTGCCAACAAAAAAGCAACCCCAATTCCGATCGAAACCATTTTAAAGATAACTCTAGAAGATTGATAGAATTCATCCCTTGGTACACGTATTTCAAAATCCCAATTATTAATTCGAGTATGTTCCTTCCAAACAATGTCATCTTTTCGATCTGTTTCTTCACTTTTTGTATGATACATCAGCTGACCTACTTCATTTCGAATCGTAATCCTTGAATGGAGGTCCTGCTCTAGCAGTCTCATTAATTCAAATAAATCATCAACATCTGTTTCCATTAAAAGATAGCTATTATTTAATACACCATAAGAATATTTAAGGGGAACGATTAAGCCTAAAACATGTTTAGGGCTATTGCTTTTATAATGATTTGGTTGATAGATACTAATTTCTGAGTTTCCACTCCAAAAGGCTCGTTTCCATATATCCTGTTTTTTAAACAGATTCGTTTTAAACTCATAATCTCCATAGTAATAGCCTGAAGAAGTGATAATAAATATGCCGCGTATTTTTGATTTTTTATGAGCTTGTAAAAGTCTCTCCAAATTATTAGCTTCTTTGAAATCTGAATACGTTTTTGGCTCCTGGTGCTTTAAATTAATGGCTGTACTATCTGCAACATATTGTTGAATAGCCGAAGATGCATAATACATATCTTCTAATATTTGATCGAGCTGTGTTTTAATTTTCTCACCAGCGAAATGGTTATAATTTGATAGCTTCCCATTCACCACTTTCGCAGATTGCACATACGATATAATCCCCAACGTTAACAGTGGAACAAGCGCCACAATTAAAAACATAATAAAAAGCTTCTTCTGTGTACTAAGACTATTCGCAAACATCTATGTCAAATCCCCATCCTTTGTCCCATTTCCACTCTATAAAAACAATACTAGATTCATAGACTTTAGAAAAGTGAAAATATTTTTAAATTGGTGTCTTTGTCGGTGCCATTTGCGGTGCCTGACACCGCTCGTGGACTTTTCGTTGTTTTTTCCATGGAGGGTGGACAGTTAATAGGATTAACATTTTAATCTTGAAGTGAGTGGTTCAAAATGATTGCCATTTTGGATAGGATTTGATGCTTTTTAGAGGTCTATATAATGTTATTAGTAAAGAGGGGATTCGGTGTCAGGCACCGTTCGTGGACAAACGGGGTAATTTTCCACCCCACATGGACACTATCTGAAATGTTTACAAAATTTGTTATATGTGTCCACCAGGGGTGGAAAAAATCATCAAAATTCCACGGAAGGTGTCAGGCACTAGTTATTGCAACCGTTTTTAATGAATTAGTTCTCGAAAGTATTTATTTAAGAAGATTCCTTTTGGGTCGTATTCCTGCCGTTTTTCTTGAAAGTTATTCCATTTTGGGTAGAGTTTTTGGATTTTTTCTTTTGAAAGATTGTTCATTTTTCCCCAGTGCGGACGTCCGTTGTATTTTTCCATGACACCCCATATCCACTCAAAATATGCTTCGTATGGCATGCCTTTATACATATGGAAAGCTAAGAATGCAGAGTCTTGTTGGAAGTTTGGATTTAAGAATCCTGGTTCATCTTTAACGAAACGACATTCTATCGGAAAGTGGACAAAAAAAGGGTTATCTTTTAAACCAGCCAATAATTCTTCCATGCATTCTAAAAAGCGTTCAATAGGAATCGCGATTTCTGATTCGTAAAATTTCACTTTACGCGGTGTAGCAAATAGTTCGTAACTATAGCCGGTTTCAATTCGGTTCGGAATATTCTTCGCGGAAAACTCGCTCACCCATTGAGTTCGTCTCGGGTTACGCTTACAGATTTCAGATAATAAATAAAATGCTTGATTATCAACCACATTTTTACTTATTGTCGATATTGTTTTCTCCCACTTTTTTTGTGGAACTGGAGGTATGGCGTCCATTTGCTTCACCTGAATTAATTTCGTTCCTGGAAACCAAAACCATTCTAAATGACGAAACTGATGAAGATCTTCCTTCCAGCTCGACATACCTTCCTCAATGGTTGCTCGAAAAGTTTTTACTTTTAAACTATATAAGGGAAGAAGCTTTAACGTCACACGAACAAGTATCCCAAATAACCCTAATGAAACATGTAAGCAATTTGCTAATGAATCATCTTGATCAACTCTGCGATGGATATGATACTCCCCCATCCCATCAATCCATTCCCACTCAATCACCTGACTTGATATGGAACCGAGAGTAATTCCTGTACCATGTGTCCCTGTTGAAACTGCTCCTGCAATGGTTTGTTCTTGAATATCTCCCATATTTTCAAGTGCGAGTCCATGCTCTTTTAACAACGGACCGATTTCATATAAATACGTTCCACCCCAAAAAGTTGCCTCCCCACGTTCCTTATCAACGGAATCCATTCCCCTCATTTCATGTAAGCTAATACAAATTTCTTCCGGCAAAGCGATTGGACTAAAGGAGTGGCTTGCCCCAATGATACGAATTCGTTTTCCATCTTTAAAAGCTTTTCCTACAATTGCTTGCAGCTCTTCGACACTCCTCGGTGTAAAAAATTCCTCAAATTGACCTTGCGCCGTTTCTGCCCAATTTGACCAATGTTTCTTCGTTTGCAGTGTTTTTAAAGAAAACATTCCCCTTCACCTCGATAGGTTCGAAATTTTGCTTCAAGTTTATCACCACGACAAGCATATAAATCTTGAAAGCGCTCACATAATTCTCCAGCCTTCGCATGGCGAAAATAAATAGTAGCCCCAATGTTCGGTACACTTCCTTTTGCTTTTAGTGGAGTTTGAACCTCCCCTGGACCTTCATTTGCAAGATAAGATAATCCTTCTGGAAAATAGGGAACTGGAAACTTATCGATACTTTTGGAACCAGATGCCGTATACCCTCCACCATGACAGACAACAATATTTCTTTCTGGTTTTCTCGTTACTCGTAGTCCAAAGCCAGCAGCAGGCTGTAAAGGTAATGAGAGATGTTGATCAAATAAACCTGGAAAAAAGAAAGCAGATCCAACGGTTATTTCAGTGACTTCCTCTTGTTCCGCAGTCCATAATAGACTGCCAGAACCTCCTCCATTCACAAATTCTAGATTACCAAAATATTGTTCTGTTATTTCAACCGCTTTTTTCCTCCATTTAGAAATGTCTTTCGCTGATGCTTTTTTTAAGGATGGCATAAGACTTCTTTTCCATTTCTCCAAGGGTCTGTCCCCAACACCGGCAATTTGGGCTTCATATCCCATGAGGCCTACAACTTTCGTTTTCTTATATGTCATCCCTTCGTTTATTAATTTTACCACTGCACCTTCATTCACTAATGGTGAACGCTTCGTCCCAAAGTATAAAAAAGGAAATGAAGAGGATACATTAATATCGAGACAGATTGAAAAGAACGTATCATGTTGTTCCCCCATTTGATGAAGCCATTTCCATGTTTCGATCGAGTCTACCATCCAAACAACTTCTTTTCCTTCACGAATATAAGGAACTAATTGATCGACTTCGTCCTTTTCCAAAATTGGATACCCAATTAAACAGTGATCGAAGCCATTTTTCAATAAAAATATGGTCTCTTTTGCCGAAAATGTCATCCATCCAGTGAAGCTTTGAAAATGATTCGCAATATACTTTAGCACTTCTATTGAACGAATCGATTTTGTCGCAATTCTAAGCTTCTTTTGTTGCAAATGCTTTTGCACAAATGAGATATTCAAATCTAAATAATCCATATCTAAAAATGCAAAAGGTCTTGGGATATCGATAAAAACCTCCTCATACTGTTCATATAGGGACATTGTTTCACCTCCATTGACCAATAATTTCTCTATTATTCTAAAAACTCCTTCTATAAATATATGTAATAAATCATGGGGTTACTTCTGGCTTTTTGAAAAAAGATGTACTAATTCCTCGTTATTTTCCTAATATCAATCCTAAGATTATTTTTTCAAATGCTTCTCACTATTTATCTACGGAATTTCAAACTTTTTCTACGACATTTTTAAATATATCTACAGAATTTAGGTAAATATCAACTTTAATGATAATATTTCTTCTGTAAAAAAAATTCTACAATAAAAACGGTAATTCGGTAATAAAAACAATTTTTCAAACGTAAAAGAGATATATCTTCCTTAAACTAATAAAATTTACAGTAAAAGCTATGAAGACATTTTTACCCACAAGTATTAAATAAACAAAGCATCAGACCAATAGCCTGATGCTTTGTTTTATTCGTTCGTTTCATACGTATCTTCTTCTGTTTTTCTCCACAATTTCCCCGGCCAAAAAGCATAACGACCAAGGACTGTTGTAATGGCAGGAACTAATAATGGACGAACAACAAATGTATCAAGTAATACACCTATTGCTGTAATAATACCGAATTGGAGTAGTACTTGTATTGGAAGTGTTGCTAAAACAGCAAATGTCCCTGCTAAAATAAGGCCAGCTGATGTAATCACACTGCTTGTTTCACTTACCCCTTTTGCAATTGCTTGTCGATGTGACTGAGATCGACGATTTTTCCATATACTCGAAATCATGAAAATGTTATAGTCTTCCCCTAATGCGACTAAGAAAACAAAGGCATATAAAGGGATCAATCCTTGGATGGCAGGAATTCCTATCCCATAATGAATAAGAAGCCATCCTGCACCCAAAGCAGATACATAAGAAAACAACACCGTTAATATTAGATATACCATGGCCACGATTGAACGTAAATACATGAGAAGCAGTGCCGCAATAATAACAATAACGACCGGAACAATTACCTTCATATCACGTGCAGTGGTTGCCTGGGTATCATATAATGATGACGTTTCACCACCAATCCAGTAATGTTTCTCTGGAGTAACACCAGCTTCCTTTAAAGATTGAGATACTTGTTTTTTGATTATTGGAATCACTTTAACAGCTTCAGTATCGTATGGATTAATCTTCAAATTTACATCGTAAGATAAATACTCCTCATTTATTTTTCCTTTTGTTGGATTGGAAATCGTATCTACAACAGAAAGTTTAGCCAATCGATCCTTTAATTCTACATTTTTCCCTTCTGTATCAACAATCACCCGAACTGGTGCAAGCTCACCTGGTGAAAAATGTTGATTCATTAAATCAAAGCCTTCTCGTGAAGTCATATCTTTTGGGAATGATTCTAATAGGTTTTGGGTGTATTGAATCCTAGGGGCAAAAGAAGCCAAGATTCCTAGAATTACTACACTTAATAAAATCACTGTCCACGGCTTTCTGGTTACCCATTTCCCAAGATTTCCACTTAATCTACTATGTGCTTTCGATCTTCTAATTTTCTTTCCCTTTTTCGTTTCCAATTCACGAATCATTTTCTCTGTTCGTGGAATAAATGGATAAAATGATACCCTTCCAAATATAGAAAGTAACGCCGGAAGCAAGGTTAAAGCAGCAATTCCCATAATAAGAATGGCCAAACTAAAAGGAACAGCAAACCGATGATAGGATCCAAATTGTGCAAGTAACAATGTACATAAACTTAGTACGACAGTAATCGCACTAACTAAGATCGCACCACCTGAATGTCTTATTGCCAGCTGAAGTGCTTTATATTTATTTGCCTCCTCAAGTAAGCATTCCCTGTATTTCGATACTAAAAATAAGCAATAATCGGTTCCCGCGCCAAATAGTAACACAGTCATAATTGAGACCGCCTGTGAATCAACAACTATGATTCCCTTCTCTGCTAAAAATCCAAGAATAGGACTGGTCGCACCGTAAGCAAAACCAACACCAATAATCGGTACAATCGCAAGAATAGGCGAACGATAAAGAAGGATGAGTAAAATTAGCACTAGTAAAATAGTAGCAATTAATAATGTTTTATCTGCTTGCCCAAATAATGCCGATGCATCTGTTGAAATTCCGACAGGTCCGGTAAACCGTACATGTAAGCCGTTTTCATTAAGTTTCTTATTATAAATAGATGGCGAATCTAATTTTGCTAATTGTTTTTTTAATACTTTCAAATCTGCTTTCAACTCATCAGTAGTTGCGTCCTTCTTCATAAATATTGGTGTCACAAGGGATGTACCATCCTCTGAAGCTGAAGAGGTGAGTGCTTGTGGAGGCACTTTCCCAAGCGGTGGAATAAAATTTTGTGAGGATAGCGGATGCTTATCTAATTGGTCATATAAATTGGCAATTAGTTCGTAATCCTTGTTATCCAAACCTTCGTCACGATACCATGCTAACAATAGAGGTGTGCCTGTTTCATTTGGGAACTGTTTTTTAATTACCTTCTCTGCCTGAACAGACATTTTATGATCGGGTAAATTCGCTGCACCATTATTCGTCACTTTTTGGACATTTGGAAACAGCGAGGAGAGGGCGCCAACTAAAAATACCCAAACGATTAATGTTACCCACCTCCCTTTTTTGCTAGAACTAGCTTCAACAAATTTTATTAGAAGACTTCTCATATCCTATTCTCCCTTCTATTTATTAATAATGGAATGTATGCTATAAATAATTATATATACTGGTTAGTTAATTATCAAAGAATCTTTTCTTAAATTTTTTGCTTTAGAATCAAATTTTTAATAATATGTCATCAAAACATTTTTTTATAAATGATGCCCCGAAACCAAGCCGTAGGAGGCATATATTTTTTTAGTGTAAGGAACATTCTTTTGAAAAACAGCTTTATTAAAGAAAGCAAGGAGACTGGTCAAATGACAAAGAAAAAGTCTGGTCGGCCACTAGGAAGACCGAAAGTAAATAGTTCTGATATTCCGCGAAATGAATTAATATTACAAACAGCTGCACGGTTATTTATTGAAAATGGTTTTCAAAAAGTTTCAATCGATGATGTAGCAAAAGATGCCAATGTAACGAAAGCAACCGTATATTATTATTTCGAATCAAAGGCAGAGCTTTATAAAGAATCCATTATATCCTTAATGACTCGAATAAATAAAACAATTGATAATTTCATGAGTACAAACAAATCGTTATATAATCGTTTGTTTGATGTCACAATCGCCCATTTACAAGCAACTGCTACACTCGATCTAGAAAGTTTTATGAGAGAAATGAAAACCGAATTATCAGATGAACAGATTCAAGAGATGAAAATCGCTGAGGAAAACATGTACAAAAGTATTGAACAAGCGCTTCTTACAGCAATAGACACTGGGGAAATCCCAAAGATTAATATTAAATTTGCTACTCAATCCTACCTTGCCCTTATCAAAGTAGGGAACTATAAATTACCAAATGGCACCCCCATTTTCCAAACCACTCAAGAATCAGCAGAAAACATACTCAATGTGTTCTGGAAAGGCTTTATCGATACCAATATCGGTGCCTGACACCGCTTATGGACAAACGGGGTATTTTTCCACCCCATATTGACAAATTGGATTAAATTCCCTTTACCTACTAGATATTTTTTTCTTTGGGGATGAATATGCGACTGTTCTCAGTTGGTCTGGGAACCGTAATAGAAACCCTTATTAAATATGCTAATGGAAATTTATGCTTGCAGTAATCTTCTAGTTTGTGTTTTAGTTAGATTATTAGTAGAAGTTTTTTAGGGATGGTGAGGAAAATGAGTTGGACACAAGTGTTAATTGTGATTATTTTTGTATTAATGGTAGCCATTTTTCTGGTACCACTTGGATTTTATTTTTGGATATCCTTTCGGGATGCGCGTCAGAAAGAGCATGCAGTTTTAAGAAATTATCCAGTACTGGGACGTGTTCGATACATAGTTGAAAAAATCGGTCCTGAGTTAAGACAATATTTATTTTTGAATAATGATGAAGGAAAACCCTTTTCTAGGAATCAGTATGAGGGCGTTGTTAAATCTGGAAAGTATAAACAGAGAATTACTTCCTTTGGTTCTCAACGAAATTTTGAAGAAACAGGCTTTTATATTAAAAATGCGATGTTTCCAAAGCAAAGAGAAGAATTACGGATTGATCAGCATCCTAAAGTTTCCACAGAGCTTTACAAAATTGATAATGAAAAGCTCATGAGTCGGAAAGAGCACTCCGAAAAGGCAGAGGTGGATCCATATTATTTATCTAGCCAAGATCAAATCATCATTGGTGAGTCCGGGTGTAAAAAACCATTTTATGTAAAAGGCCTTATTGGGCAATCGGCCATG
The DNA here is from genome assembly GCF_050281185.1 of Heyndrickxia sp. NPDC080065. Taxonomy (NCBI): domain Bacteria; kingdom Bacillati; phylum Bacillota; class Bacilli; order Caryophanales; family Bacillaceae; genus Heyndrickxia; species Heyndrickxia sp. NPDC080065. Next base: position 74,219 of record NZ_JBNNWS010000003.1, read on the forward strand.
AGCTACGGATCACTTGGACAAAATGCCATCACTGCACTTTCAAAAGGTCTTGCATTAGCTGGAGGAACATGGATGAATACAGGTGAGGGAGGACTTTCCTCACATCACCTCAAGGGAAATGTGGATATCATTGCCCAAATTGGTCCTGGTTTGTTCGGCTTTCGAACAGAGGATGGCGAATTTTCGTGGGAACGATTTAAGGAGAAAAGTGAAATTGATCAAGTTAAAGCGTTCGAATTAAAGCTTGCACAAGGAGCGAAAATTCGTGGCGGGCATGTGGAGGCAGAAAAAGTCACTCCTGAAATCGCTGAAATTAGAAGTGTACCGGCTTGGACGACAATTGACAGTCCAAACCGTTTCCGCCAATTTCATGATACAAAGGGCATGCTAGATTTTATTACCCAATTAAGAGATGTCGGTGGAAAGCCGGTTGGAATGAAAATTGTTGTCGGAAGTCGTGATGAAGTAGAAGAAATGATTAAAACGATGGCAGAGGAAGGAAAAGTCCCTGATTTTATCACTGTTGACGGCGGTGAAGGAGGAACAGGTGCAACCTATCAAGAACTAGCAGATGGTCCAGGTTTACCGCTTTACACAGCCCTTCCAATTGTTCATGAAATGCTAAAAAAATATCAAATTCGGGATCGTGTAAAAATAATCGCTTCCGGAAAACTCATCACTCCGGACAAAATGGCCTATGCGCTTTGCCTAGGAGCAGACTTAATTAACACAGCACGTGCCTTTATGATCTCTGTTGGCTGTATTATGGCGCAAACTTGCCACTCGAATACATGCCCGGTCGGTGTGGCCACAACTGACCCAAATCGGGAAAAAGCATTAGTCGTGGAAGAGAAAATGTACCGAGTTTGCAACTACGTCATTTCTACAAGAGAAGGATTATTCAACTTAGCGGGTGCGGCAGGATTAGCATCCCCTACTGAATTCAATGAAAAGCATCTAATGTTTAGAGCGATGAACGGGCAGTTGTATTCCGGAACGGAGTACATGCAAGGATTAATCAGCCCATCGATGGATAAGATGGCACTATAAAAGTGGTGCTTACAATGGTTCTTTTCTAAACTTTATTTTTAACAAAGGACGCGAACAAAAATCGCGTCCTTTTGTTGTTTCTATGCTTTTATAATATACCTATCCGACTACTTCCTCTCTAAAACTCTCCTCCAGAACACTTGAATTTAATTGGCTGCCAATAAATATAAGGCAAGGAGACATGATTGATTCACGTTTTATTGGGGTAAGTTGTATTTGTTTCGAAGAAAACTGAAAGTGACACCAATCCTCTCCACTTTTATTCGTACGAATGATTCCTTTTCCCCTTACAATTGTTTCTGGTAGTGTATTCAGCCATTTCTCAAATTTTCTTAAATTGATCGCTGGTACATTTTCTATTTTCATCACTTGAAAAGAGTGATGGTGGTGATGTTTATGATGTCCTTTATCATGAGTATGATGACTTGTGGCAGAAATGGTGACAGATTCTACTCTTTTTTTCAATAATAGATCGGCCTCTATTTTTCCGAAAGTCGTTTCAATTATAAGAGGATCGTGCTTTAATTGGGAGTCTAGCTTTTTCCGTATTTTCGTTATCGTCTTTTGATTCACTAAATCCATTTTATTTAAAACAACTAGAGTACTGTTCACAAGCTGTTCAGAAAGTAATTCACGGATTTCCTTTGAACTGGCAAAGATGCTTCCATATTCAAGGAATCTACTAGAATCGATGACACTAATGATTGAAAACACTTCAAAATGATCGATTAGGTGGATATCTGTTAATGCTTCGACAATTTCTTTTGGATTGGCAATGCCTGTCCCTTCTATTAATAAAACATCTACTTGATTTTCACTTTTTAAAAATTGCTGCAAACCACTAATTAAATCATCTTTAATGGAACAGCAAATGCAGCCATCTAATAATTCAACGACTTTTTCATTTTGAAAATAGTGTTCCTCCACATTAATGCTCCCTATTTCATTTAAAACGATTCCCGGCTTTATTTGTCTTTGTTTAAATTCCTCGAGCATCTTTAATAGAATCGTTGTTTTCCCACTACCAAGAAATCCAGTCAAAATGTATACAGGGATTTTTTTCGTTTTCATTCTATTGATTCCTCCATAAAAAAAGTGTTAATAAAGTATATTCCTAAATCGGAATGATTATGATTAACAATTTTAGTATAAATATCCTTGTACTAAAAATGTGGACTCTAGCATAAGTTACAAATAGGAATAATTCCGTTTTAAGAAATTACTAGGAGGATTAAAATGATATTTTCAAAAATAAGAGGGATGAAAGAAACGTTTGTTGTGTTGCTTTTTCTTATATTTATCTATTTATTTCTGTTTTCTGAGAATATTAAAGATCTTTTTACAAAGTATATTCCGAATGATTTTTTTAATGTCAATACGATTTTTCTAAGCATTGTACTAGAGGCGATTCCCTTTATTTTAATTGGAGTGTTTGCTTCAGCATTGATCCAATCCTTTGTATCAGAAAAAACAATTCAAAAAATATTGCCTAGGCATGCTTTTCTAGCCATGATTCCTGCCTCCCTTCTAGGGGTTATTTTTCCAATTTGTGAATGTGCAATTATTCCGATTGCACGCAGATTAATAAAAAAAGGATTGCCACAGCATGTAGGGATTGTGTTTATGCTGACTGTTCCCATTTTAAATCCAGTCGTCTTTTTATCAACGTATTATGCTTTTCAAAATGATCATGTCATTTTATATGTAAGGATGGGACTTGCCTTTGTAGTGGCAATCATCGTCGGCTCTATGATTTACTTGCTTTTTCATAATAAAAACATTTTAAAGCATGCTCTCCCATTTGAACAAAATCATTTTTCTACTGTACGAAAAAATAGATTAGGAGAAGTTTTTAAGCATGCAAGTGATGAATTTTTTGATACAGGGAAATTTCTCATCATTGGCGCTTTGTGTGCAAGCTTTTTCCAAACATTTTTAGACCGAAGTCTCTTAGTTTCGATTGGAACTAATGAGACTGCAGCGCCTGCAGTGATGATGGGGTTTTCATATGTGTTATCCCTTTGCTCTGAAGCGGATGCCTTCGTAGCTTCTTCTTTTCATAATACATTTACAATGGGCTCTTTGATTGCCTTTCTTGTCATGGGTCCGATGCTTGATATTAAAAACACGATTATGCTATTTGCTTATTTTCGAATGAAATTTGTCATTAGTTTAATGGTGATTACGATCGTGACTATATATGGATTATCAAGATTAGTAGATATACTATTGTGAGGAGTGAGAATATGGATGAGCAAAGAATCAAATTTCATACATTTTTAAGAGGGATTATATTAGTAGGATTTACTTTATTTTTTTATAAATTATTATTAAGTAATAAAATCAGCTATTTTATTGCCCCAAAGATGTATCCTTTTCTTTATTTTACAGCTTTTATACTATTGATTTTAGGGATTCTACAAATATTTAATGGTACATCAGAAAAGAGTAATGTTATATGTGAATGCTGTGAAGATCACGGGCCGCCGAAAACGACTTTCCGATCACTTTTTTATTATTCTTTATTTATCATTCCAATTTTTACAGGGTTTTTGTTTTCTGATCATACTCTGGGCAGTTCTGTTGTAGAGAATCGCCAAATCCAATATGAAACGAAATCCCCGAGTCAACCGTCGACCAAAGTAAGCAAAAATAAAGAATCACAAAATACGATTTCTTCTCAGCCTCAAGAAATGTCACAAAAAGCGTATGACACTCTGCAGCAAAGTCTAATAGCACAAAAGAAAATTGTGGTTGATGATAAAGTTTATATGCCGACCATGAGCATCCTTCAAGAAAATCTCGATGAATTTATCGGAAAGGAAATTGAAACAGTGGGTTTTGTGTATCGTGAGAAGGATTTCAAAAATAACCAAATCGTCATTGCCCGCTTTGTCATTTCCTGCTGCATAGCAGATGCTTCTGTCTATGGAATCATGGCCCAAGGGGATATCGCCAGCCTCGAGAATGATACATGGATCCGCGTAAAAGGAAGGTTAAACAAGATAAACTACAACGATACAACTCTACCTGTCCTCAAGATCCATTCAATAGAAAAAATCCAAGAACCAAAGCAACCATATGTGTATGACATAGCTGTAAAATTGGATTAATTATCAATTAGGTGTCAGGCACCATTTATACATTTTTCGAATATTTATTCATTTTTTGAATAAATGGTGCCTGACACCATTTGTGGACATTTGTACTCTTACGAAGTACACAGAAAAAAGCGTGTTGCAATGAACACGCTTTTTCTTTTGCTTTATTTAGATTGGGATTGCTTTAGTATTTCTAGGTTATTTTCCATTACTTTGATATAATCAAGGCCTTTGTCTTGATCTTCTTTACTTAGCCCTTCTAGTGTGTTTAGTACTTGCGTTTTTGCACCGATTTCGTTTGCTAGTGTTTGTGCCACTTTTGGTGATGCTAGTTCTTCAAAATAGATTACTTTGACATCATGTTGTTTGGCAAATTTCTTAAGCTCTCCTAGCTTTGCAGGACTAGGTTCTTGATCAGGAGATAATCCTGCAATAGGAACTTGTTTAAGACCGTACTCTTTAGCTAAATAACCAAATGCAGCATGCTGTGTAATCATTTCTTTTTTCTTAATATTTTTTAAACCTTCACGAAAATCATTGTCTAGTTGTTTTAACTTTGCAATATATGCATCACTATTTTTCTCATATGCTTCTTTATTATTTGGGTCTGCCTTAATCAGAGCTGCTGTGATTGATTCTACTTCTTTTTGTGCTAGAACTGGGCTTAGCCAAACATGTGGATCCATTTCATGGTGATGATCATGTTCATCATGTCCCTCTTCACCATCGTGATGGTCTTCATCCCCACCTTCTGCTAATGTAATCCCTTTACTTGCCTCAACAAATGATAATTTATCACTCTTAATGCTTTTTTGTACATTTAGCACCCAAGTCTCCATATATTCACTATTATATATAAAGATGTTAGCACTCTGGATGTTTGCCATGTCCTTCGGAGAAGGTTCCCAGTCATGTGGTTCGATTGTTGATGGAATCAATAATTGAACATCGGCACGATCACCTGCAACATTTTTTGTAAATTCATACATAGGATAAAAAGTTGTAATGACCTTTATCTTATTCGAAGCTGGATCTTTACTAGAATTAGCAACAGAGGTCTCCTCTTTTTTTCCGCACCCTGCCATTAAAATAATCGCAGTAAACAAAATCAAAATAGATTTAAAGCGAAAACGTTTCATTTTAAAATTTTCCCCATTTCATTTAAATAGTTAAACAATGTTACGGTTTCAAATAAAACCCTGTATGGTATGCGTTCAGCTTGTTTTACTTCGTTAATAAATCGCTTCACTCATACCATACGGATGGTTTTATTATAACGAAAACTAATTTTATCAAAGACTCTCTTCTATTTTGTCTCTCTATGCAATGTATGTCTTTTTAATCGTGGACAATACTTCATAAGTTCAAGTCGTTCAGGATTCGTCCGTTTATTTTTCGTTGTAATGTAGTTTCGATCGCCTGTTTCTGTACAAGCTAATGTAATTTTTACCCGCATGTTAAAACCCTCCTTCTACTTTCATAAAATCTAGCAACTTGCTATTCTGTTCCTATATAACCTTTGTTTATTAGCCTCTTTCTGTACAATCATACTCACTTAAAGTGTAATCATTACGATTTATAAAATAAAATTAGCCTTGAGCAGTAATTACCCATTCAAACGGGTCCTTTAAATTATTCCAGTTTCCACTCATTTCTTCCTCTGTTAATAAGCAATCATTCAGCGACTGAATAATCCCGTCTTTTTTCATATCAATTCCTATTAAAACTAGCTCAGTTTTGCGATCACCATATTGAGAATCCCAACTATTTCTTAGTTCTGGATCTTCTATTAAATAGGCTTCTTGTTGTTCCTTTGGTAATGAAGCAATCCAATAAGCAACCGGTTCAAGCTGTACAGATGGTCCTGCTTGGGACAAAAGAAGAGCTACATCATTTCTTGTTGCACACCAAACAAGTCCCTTCGCTCTTACAATTTCTTCAGGCATTTCCTCTATCCATACATTCAATCTTTCTGAATGAAATGGTTTATTGCTGCTAAATACGAATGAGCTGATCCCATATTCTTCTGTTTCTGGAGTATGAACTTCTGCCTCTAATTCCTTTAACCAACCAGCAGATTGACTCGCATGGTCAAAATCAAATAATCCCGTGTTTAAGATTTCGGATGTCTGAATATTACCATTAACTGTACGAATGAATCGCGCTTCAGGCTGTAGTTTTCTTAAAAAGCTTTCTAGCTGATCTAGCTGATCTTTTTCTAGTAAATCACATTTATTTAATATCAGAACATCACAAAATTCAATTTGATCAACGAGTAGATCTGAAATCGTTCTTGTATCTTCTTCCCCTACTGCCTGACTTCTTTCCAATAGAGATTCCCCTGATGAAAAATCATGCCAGAATCGATTGGCGTCTACAACTGTCACCATCGTATCGAGTCGACAGTCTTTCGTTAAATCAATTCCTAGCTGATCATCGATATAAGAAAACGTTTGGGCAACTGGAATTGGTTCGCTGATCCCGGTGGATTCAATGACAATATAATCAATATCTCCTTGACTTGCTAGCCTTTGTACTTCAACTAGCAAATCTTCTCTTAATGTGCAGCAAATACATCCATTTGATAGTTCAACTAATTTTTCTTCTGTCCTTCGCAGCCCGCCACCTTGCTTAACAAGCTCTGCATCAACATTAATTTCACTCATGTCATTTACAATGACTGCTACTTTTAGACCATCACGATTTTTTAATATATGATTTAAAATGGTTGTTTTCCCTGCTCCTAAATATCCACTCAAAACCGTTACTGGTATTTTTCGATTGTTCATTCCAGTCCTCCTAATATTAAATTGTAATCATTACGATTTACATTCTAGACAACTTCATTGAAAAAAAATTAGAATCCGAGGTTTTCATTTTGTTATGTATTTTTTTAAAACACAAAACCTTATTCCTATGCCTCTTAATATACTTTTATTTCGTTTAAATAAAAAACCTCACACACAAATAGTAATCATTACGATTTAAATCATACTATACCTGCCTAACAAATGTCAAAAACATTTTGGTATCAGAGACCATTAATATTAAATTAAAATCCAACATTGTATATAGAACAATACGATCGAGCTTCATTTTAAAATTAGGCTTTGTTAAACTGTTGTTCCTGAAAAAGTCTTGTAAGATATGCGTTTGTGTAGAAATCGCTTTAAGTATTCCCTACAGGTAAATTTATCAACAATCATCATTAACAAAGCCTAAGATTAAATGGTTTAACCCCTCTATTTCGATGAAGGCCGTTTTTTTCACAAATGAATTTTCGAATCTCCCTTAAGTAGTCGTTTACATCTAGGAAAAACATACGCAATAAAATTACCATTTAATTTTTCACCCTACTCTAGCCTTTAATTGAATTTTATATATTAGTTCATCAAGCTCTTGACTATGTCCCAGTGTTTCTTTATTTTGTAGTCCTTTTTTCATACCATCTTCTATCATTTTTTGTCGTAAACGTTCAATCTTCTCTGTCAAATGAACATTTTTAGTATCATAATTTATCAATTTATTCACCCGTTTTCTTACTATATATTTATATAAAATAGTCCTTTTGAATTATTATGTTCAATTTAGTGAAAAATTTAAATAGTTTCGACAATACTTCTAATAAAACAACATTTTTTCTAAGGTGTCAGGCACCGTCCGTGGACATTTGACCTTTTTTTCCACCCCACATGGACAGTCTAGGCTGTGATAGGCAAACCAAAGAAAGAAATCAAATTCTCTGTTAATTGGATATATTAATAGAGAATTTGTAACCTACTAATAAAACAACCTGTCCCGATAATAGGGCACAGGTTGTTTTATTGTTTCCAGTGTGTTGAAGAAAAAGGATAAAAGACCTTCTTATTTGAAAGAAGGTCCTCCACATTTTGAAATTTGTATTTTTAACGATTATTAACTACCATAATAGAAAATTAAGCCTGATCTTTCGAAAGCTCCATCCTTTCCGGAACTGCCTTATTGTAAATCGGCATGATAAACAGAATTCCGACAACAAACAAGACAGCAGCAATTTCAAACATCGTAACAATGGACAATAAATTTTTAAGCGAACCAGCAATACTCATCGTTACGACCATCGATCCAGTAAATAGTGGACTTAACGTACCATTCACCCTGCCGATAAAATCTGAATCTGTATTTTGCAGAATCATTGTGTTGATACCAATTTGGATGCTCGGCATGAAAAATCCACACAAAAATTCGGCCGCTAACGTGATCCACAATACAGGGGACGCACCTATAATAGCCATTCCAATGGCGTTAGCAAGCATTCCTAATACTAGTAGCTTTTGAGGCGGGGTTTTTTTCGAAAAAGCCATTGAAATTCCGCCACCTAAAATCATCCCAAATCCGTTAACCATTAGAAGCCATTGGAGATCCTCCTTTGGTAAGCCCAATCGCTCGGTAACTAGGAAAATATTAAGCGGCTGGATTAAACCGATTGCAAGCCCCGCTGCCATAAAGCAAATTCCGAGTAGTTTTAATTCTTTTTTGGCAAAAACATATTGAAGACCGCTTTTCATTTCTTGCCACAGTGTTGTTGATTTTGTATCTTTTTCCATTGAATGATCTGCTGGAATAAATGTTAACGCAGCAGCTGATAAAAGGAAAGCGATACCTGTGATGGCAATGGAAACATCAATCCCAAATTTTTGGAATACAAAAGTCCCAAGTATCGGCCCCAAAATCATAAAGATGGCAAAAATTGTTTGATAGATGGACATTGCAGACTGAATTAAATCTTCTTGTAAATGCATCTTAAATAGCTTCATCCCAGATGGCTGTGAAAATTGAGATAGAATCGATGAGATTAAAGTAGCGAAAAAGACTGCTTTCCATCCCCCATAAACAAGTGCAAGGATGACGGCAAAAACAGAAACAGCACTTAAAACATCGCACCAAATCATTGTCCTTTTCGGGCGCCAGCGATCTGCAAACGTCCCTCCGATAAATGAAAAGATAAATATCGGTGCAAATTCTGCTACAGAAATCAATGAAACGGCCAGTGCATTGCCATTAGTTTTTTCCATAACGAACAGTAACACAGCAAAATTCCTCACCCAAATTCCTACCTGTAAAAATAACGCGGAAACAAATATCGCTCGAACAAAGCGGTTTTTTAATAATTGTGTCATAAGATTCTCCTTCTCTTTTTATTAAGTATTTCGCATCATCTAATCATTTTAACCACATAAAAAACCCCCTATCCTACATTTTCTGGATAAGAGGTCGTCTAGAACCATAAAAGGACACAGTACAGTCATAATACTAACTGTACGATCATCATTTATAAAAGTATAGACTAATCCTATTCAGAAAAATGCATCGTGACGTAACGGAAATTTTTTTAGAGAATAGGATTAGTAGATCATCGCCCTTTGGTTCACTCCTTCGTTTATTGGTGTTAACAGTTTAACTGATTCGAATAACATTTTCAAGAAATTTTTAAATTTTTATCCATCCTTACTCCGCCCTTTTTTCCCCTGACTTCAACCATGTTCATTTCACTTTATCTCCACTCGGGGACGTACAATCATTTGCTTAAACACTGTTTTTCAAATAGTTTATCTCATCTAACATTTATATTTTTTATTAATCTTCCTCCAGCTCCTTATCGATTATTACGAAAAAAACTATTTCATTATCCAATAAAGAAAAACAAACCAACAAAAGCAACTATGATCATGACTGAGCATGGTGCCTGACACCGTTCGTGGACATTTGACCCTTTTTTCCACTCCAGGTGGACAATCTAAATTGGTGATATACATATTCACATGTGGAAATCCTTTACTGTTTGTAAAGGAGTTTTATAGAATCTTTGAAGTATTCATTTTAATGTCAAAGGCCCCTTGTCTTATTCATGACACCATATCTGTAACATCAAGCCTCTATAAGAATAAGATGTTAACAGGGGTGTGAGGGCATTGTATAAGAACGAGGAATTAGAAAAAGAAAAGCGGATCATTCGTGAGATTCAACGCGATATTAGTCTCGTGACAGCCGTATTATTATTAACTGGACAAATTACAATAAGAGGAGTTTTTGTTACTTCAAAAGCCTTTCGATTATCTCTAGGAGGGCCCCTTACCGGTACACCAAGAACAGAAGGGGTGGATGGAAATAAAATCGCAACCGCATTTATAGACGTATTTGATATCATAATTGCCATTTTATTAATAAAAGGTCTAATTGCGATAGAAGGAACTTTTGTAGGCGCTAGCGAGTTTACACTCCTCGTAAGTGGACCAATATTCGGCATGCAAATCCCCGAACCTTCTCTTCCTCATTTAAGAAAAGACTATAGCTTATATAAAAAAGTTACAAGGCAGTTTCATATAAATAAAGAATTAATCAACCAATTAAAAAGGAATGATGAGTATGTCTTTAACAGATCTACCAACGATTAGCCCATCAAAAGGCGGGGTTTTTCTCATTGCACTCCCTATCATTCTCTTCATCTTTTTCTTTACCCAATCAAAAGAAAGCGATGTAGAGCAGCTAAACCATTATTAGTCATTGAAATGAATTCCATTGTATATAACAAAAAGTAACAAACAGTCCATGTCAGGTGGAAATATTCACTATTTGTCTTTTTGTGGTGTCAGGCACCGCTCGTGGACATTTCACTTATTTTTCCACCTCATGCGGACAGTTGATATTTATTAATATCTTTTCATATTAAAAAGCCCTTATTGTCACAAGGGCTTTTTACCTATGATAATTGAATTACTTAAATTACTGTTTATTATCCACATATAACAATTGATTTGTTTTTAGTCAGTTATTTTCAATGTTTAAGTGAGATTTATTATTATGTATTCCAATATGTGAGCTTAAATAGAGAATTCGTTTTCTGTTTTTTAAGCCAAAGGATGATAGGATTCTTGATAGCATGAAAGGTGGAATTGGGTCCTGATTCTCGATAAAAATACGTCGATTAGTCAAATCAACTACAAGCTTGATATCCCAATGATTGTTTTTGTAGCAGACACGAATATTTATCGATGTCCATTCCTGTAGTGGTGTTATAAGAATAACTGATGATGGATAAGCAGATGTTATGCTACATTGAAGTGCGTGATGAAAGTGAAAGTCTGAAAGGATTTTAACTTTGTTCTTGCTTATGATTTTTCCATGACAAACTAATTGATAGTCTCCTTTAATAAAATGACCATGTGACAATATTTCCTGAAAATGAATTCTTATTTCTCCCATAACTCCCCTCCGGTACTTTTTGACTATATAAAAGCTAATATTTAGTATAATTGTAAAATACATTTAACTTAATCTGTGCTTATATTCTAAATAAGCATTCATAATTTTATTCTAATTTAGCATATTTACTTTTTTATTGTATCAAAAAAGCTATCTTTAAAAATAAAAAGATAGCAGGTGTTGATATGTCCATTCATGAACGATTTAAAAAAATACGTGAAGAGCTGAATATGACCCAGGAGGAATTGGGGGCGAGAATGGGGCGACAACAACCTGAAATATCAAAATTGGAAACTGGAAAGCAAGTCATTGCCTCAGATGTGATTGATGATTTTATAAAAGCAACAAACCTCTCTAACGAGCATTTAATCTATTTAATCCGCGGCTCTGAATCCGGCAATGTGCTGCAGCCAATGATTATAAGAGAACATTTTGCTGACGCTGAGATGCAAAGAACGATTGAGTTTTTTGAGCTTGAGCCAGCTCTTACAAAAGAAATCAACATTCTTTCATATTATCCAGAAAAACAAAAGAGAAAACTAATCAATAATATTATTTCCCTTATAAAAAATGAGCGAGAATAAAATCAGTCCATTCCTTTTCCTATATCGAAACAGGGATGGACTGATTTTTTTGGTGTCAGGCACCATTCGTGGACTTTTAGGGGAAAAGTCCACTGTATGTGGACACATATATATAAAAAGCCTTTCACTCTTCATCTAACAAGAGGTCATCCACTGTTTTCATTGTTATTTATCAAACAATTTTTTTATCATCTTTTGAACCGATATTCTTTATTCAATATTTCTAGTAATATGTGGTTCTCCTTAGGGTGATACTCCACCTTTCCATTAGGTAAAAATACGAGATAGCAGTGGGGTGCGTTTATATATTTTCTATAATTTTTAATTAGCGGATTACTAAAATAGGAGAAGATATGATCAGTAGAGACAAGAGGATTTTCTTCACCTAAAAGATAGGTACGATAACTGCTCCATGGATAATCTTCTAAGTGATCAACAAGATTTGCCCTTAGCGGATTTAAGTGAATATATTTATGAACCTCTAATTCATAATCAAGCGTATCAATTAGTTCAGCACCATATCGGCTTTCAAAAACATGGCCTGTAAAATCATATTTTTTATTAAAGTATTTAGCATATTGAGTGTGAAGTTGTTTCATAATCACACTTGGAGAATGATCAATCGTTTCGATTTGAAGATGAATATGATTTGTCATCAAACAATAGGCGTATATTTTATAGGGAAACTTCGTCTTTACTTCTTCTAATAAGCTTAAGTATTTCCTCCGATCTTGATCATCGTAAAATAAAGCACTTTTTCTTATGCCTCTACTCGTAATGTGATACTTTGCACCAGAAAACCATAACCGATGTCTTCGTGGCAAAACAATCACTCCTTTCTCTTTTTAAGGTGTCAAATACCGTGTGTGAACAAACAGGATATTTTTCCACCAACATGGACACTATCTGTTATATTTATAAAATTTGTTATAGGTGTCCACCAGGGATGGAAAAAAACATTAAATGTCCACGGAAGGTGTCAGGCACCATTTATGAATTTTTTGAATAATTATTCGATTTTCATTAAAGCTTTTTGATCATATTTCCTCGGATGATGATTTTTCTTTGTAGTTCTAGATTGAGGAGTTTATCTGTGAGCTCCGGAATGTTTATCTTCAAATATTTGGATAATTCTAAGAGGGAGTGGGGTGATTCTGAAAGGATTGATAGAATTGGGTCGATTTCTGATTTAGGTTCTTGATTTTGATTATTTTTGATCGTCATACCTTTTATTGAATCCAAACTTTTGATTCCTAAATAAGGAGCTGCTCCTTGAGATATTAATTGGTTCGTCCCCTCTCCTTCTGGTACATGAATTTGGTTGGGAACTGCATATACTTTTCTACCTTGTTTTTTTGCAAAATTTGCTGTCCATAATGCTCCGCTACTTTTTCCAGCCTCTACTACAATAACTTCGCTTGCCCAAGCACTAATTAGGCTGTTTCGTTGGAGAAATTGCTTTGGTTTCGGCACACTGCCTGGCGGATATTGTGATAGAATGACTCCTGTTTCTACTATTTTTTCATAGAGTAGTTGTTGTTCGTTTGGGTAGCACACATCCACCCCGCCAGCAAGAAACACAATTGGGTATCCTCCTTGTTTCACACAGGCAAAATGCGCATAACTATCAACTCCCTTGGCAAACCCACTTATCACAGGTATTTTTAGTAAAGCAAGTTCGGCTCCGATCTCCTCTGCTACTTTTCTACCATATGATGTGCATCTCCTCGAACCAACTATGGCTATAGCTGTTTGATAAGATTTAAGATTTCCCTTATAATACAAAACGGCTGGAGACTCTTTACAATCCTTTGCCTTTTCAGGATAACGGTGATCATCAATTGTAAGCATGCGTATATTGTTTTTCACCATCCTATTTGTAATTTTTTCGGCCTCTTTTAAACTCCTATTATTTATTATTGAAGCAATTGCCTGTTTCCTCATTCCATTCACTGAAATCAACTCCTTTTCAGATGCATCATATATGTATTTTGGTGTACGGAAATGAGTAAGTAATCGTTTTTGTATAACAGGACCTACGTTTTTCAGCATGCTTAACCATATCCAATATAGATCCATTATTCTTTACCCTCCTAAAAATGTATACTCGTCTTTTTCCAAATCACGACTTAATAAGCTTTTTCGCATATGTTCCGTGCGGATTTCTTTTTCACCTTCTAAATCTGCTATCGTTCTCGCAATCTTGATATATTTGTGAATGGTTCGTCCGCTATACTGAAAACGTTCAGCTGACTGGCGGAGTAAATGAATCGAAGCCTTATCTAATTTACAAAACTTTTGGAGTAAAGCTGGGGGTAACTGTGCATTACAATTAACGGAGGGGATATTCTTATAACGATTCTGCTGGATTAATCTCGCTTTCTCTACTAATTTCCTTAATTGATCAGAGCTTTTTCCTTTTAAACTATTATCAAAAAAATCAACAACTCCGACATATTTTTGGATATCCATCCTGTCCATGATTGGACCTGATAACTTTTTCCGATATTTTAATACCTCATAATCGGTACACCTGCAGCGTTCTTGTCCAAAATATCCACATGGACAAGGGTTCATTGCACCTATTAACATAAAATTAGCAGGATACGTATTTGATCCCCAAACTCGTGTAATCGTGACAGATCTATCTTCTAGCGGCTGCCTCATTGAATCCAGCGTCTTTCGACTAAATTCGCCTATTTCATCTAAAAATAGAACCCCATTGTGGGCAAGTGATATTTCGCCAGGAAGTGCATAAGGGCCACCTCCTATTAGCGCATTTGTTGATGCATTATGATGTGGAGCTCTGAAAGGTCTTTCAGTAATGAGATAGCTATTATTTTTTAAAAGATTCGCTACACTATAGATTTTCATCACCTCAAGAGATTCCGTTTCAGACATTGTGGGCAAAATAGTGGGGATTCGTTTAGAAATCATTGATTTTCCGCAACCAGGTGGTCCGATCATTAAAAGATTATGGCCACCAGCTGCAGCAATAGTAATAAAATCAATTAGCCATTCCTGCCCTTTGACCTCCTTAAAATCTAGTTGGTTTGTTTTTATTGGCGAATTAGAAAACATCAAAGATTCATCTGCTGAATAAGAACGAACATCATTTAGCAAATGCACAACATCTATCAGGGTTTCACATCCATAAATGTCTAATCCTTTAACCAGCCTGCCTTCTTGTACATTTTCTTTCGCCATAATCAGCCTTGTAATATTGTTTTCCTTTGCTTTTATCGCCATTGGTAAAACCCCTGACACTGGACGGATATAGGAATTTAATGAGAGTTCCCCGATAAATCCGGTGTTTTTTATGAGCTTTCCTTGTATTTGATTCGTTCTTAACAGTAGACCTATTGCCATCGCCAAATCAAAATGGGTTCCGGTTTTTTTCATATCAGAAGGTGCTAAGTTAAAAACGACTCGTTGTGGTGGAAAATTAAAATGGGCATGTCTAATGGCTGCCTCTAACCTTTCCCTCGCTTCCTTCACAGCTTTATCTCCTAAACCAACGATCGAAACAGATGGAAGTCCGATTAAAAGGTCAGTCTCAACCTCTACAACTTGTCCTTCAATACCAGAAATCGTAAAACTATAAACAGTAGAAGCCATGATTCATCTCCTTGTTATTTATTTTTAATTGTTGAATTTTTTTGGATTTGTGATGTCCTACATGGGTTTTTGGTTGGAAAATTTCACTTATGGATCTAATAGATTGAGCGGTTTTATTGGAACTGGAATGATGAACCATCTACTAGTTACTATTCAACGGGGTGTAAGGGGTCCTGATTATTCTTTTCATTTTTGCTCTGGATTTAAATCTTTTAGTGTTTGTAGTGTTTGTAGGGACGAGGCTGCGTAGATAAAACTTTTTGTGGAAACTTGAAGAGTACTATAAACAATATTCGACATTCATTACTTTTTTCCTTCTTCATTTGAAAAAAATTTAAAAGTAATTTTTTTGTAAAAGTGTCCACCTCACACGGAAAAAATCTCCGTTTGTCTTTTTGTGGTGCCTGACACCAAATATAGGGTGACCCATATGTTATAGATTGCTTCTGGGGCACCCTGCATTTTGTTTTATAATGGTCTTTTAATAAAATTTATTTAACGGTAGCTTTTCTGGCCTTTCCTACATTTCCAGCTTTGTCTTTAGCGTATACATAGATGATGGTTCCTCTTTTTTGTTTTTTGATTTTTATGGAATACGTTCCTTTTTTACTTACTGTTGCTGAGCCGATGATTTTTTTGCCAACTTTAGCATATATGTTTGCACCTGGTTCTGCCTTTCCAGTTATTTTTGTTGAATTTGACTTTATTTGATTGACTGTTGGTGTCTTTGGAGGGATTTTGTCTTTTACAATCACTTTGGTTGCTTGACTTGTGTTTCCAGCTTTATCTGTTGCAGTTACAAAGAGCACTACACCTGCTTTTTGTATCTTAATAGATATTGAAAATGTACCTTTTTTATCGGCAGTACCAGTTCCTATTGTCTTTTTACCAGCCTTAATGGTCACTTTTGATAAAGCTTCTGCTTTCCCACTTACTTTTTTATCCTTATTACTAACTACATTTACTGTTGGTTTAGCTGGAGGAGTTTTGTCTATTACCGTTACCTTTACAGCTTGACTTTCGTTCCCAGCTTCATTTGTTGTAGTTATAGTGAGGACCGTACCTGCTTTTTGCGGTTTTATTGTTATTGAAAATGCTCCATTTTTATCAGCAGTACCAGTTCCTACCGTCTTTGCTCCAACCTTAATAGTCACTTTTGATAAAGCTTCTGCTTTTCCAGTAACTTTTTTATCCTTATCACTGACTACATTTACTGTTGGTTTGGCTGGGGGAGTTTTGTCGACTACCTTAATTTCTGTTTCTTTGCTTTTCCTATTATTCTGATCAACTGCAGTGGCGTATAAGACAGTACCCGCTTTGAGTTTATTTTTTAAAGATATAGAAAAAGTTCCATTGCTTTTAACTTCTCCATTTAAAGTTAAATCTTTTTTGTCCGAAATGATAACCTTTGTTCCTTTTTCTGATTCCCCTGTGATTACCAAATCTTCTGATGTAACTGGGTTCACTTTAGGTGCGACAGGACCTGTTGTTGGATCTATTGGATCCGGTTTTGGGTCGGGATTTGGATTTGGATTCGGGTCCGGACCTGGTCCAGGATTTGGATCTGGATCCGTTGGAGTTGGTTCTGTCGATCCCGTAATATTAATTTTAGTCATTTGTTGAGTTCCAGAAGCAGATACTAGGATTGTGTATGTACCATTTTCAATCGTTTTGGATAATGGAAGATTTGTCGAAATAGACCCATCTCTCGCGATTTGTGAGTCTTGCCATTGATAAACGCGAATAATTTTACCAGATGGATCTTTCATTTGTAGTAACGGGTTAGTCCCCTTTCCTGCCTTTTCTCCCTTCAAAACTTTTCCTGAAACAATAACCGTACTGCCAGGTGTATAATCGGTTCTATCAGTGGAGATAGTTAGTGTTATATTATCTGCTGCAAAAACCGGTAAGACGGATCCTAATATCAAAAAAATGGCTGTAAAAATTGCTATAACACTTTTTTTCAATGATTTCACCCCTATTTTTTTATTAGTTAGCAACCTTTTTTAAAAGGGAGGTAGTAAATACCTCCCAATCTATTAATTAGTTTACGTTGAATGATTCTTTTTTCGATCCTGCTAAAGGAATTGGATTTTCCATGTTATCCCAAGCGAAGATTTCTATAGAATAGGATCCTTTTCCAAAGGTATTTAATGGAATATCCACACTATATCTGTTTTTCGCATGATCTTTTATACTTTGATCTTTTAATTCAGCGAAGTAAACAACTACACCTGTTTTGTCTGTAACTTGTACAAAAACAGTTGGGTTAAAAGCAGCTTTACTTAAGTTTTTCAAATCAGCGTTAATCTTTACAATACTGTTTTGAGTAAAGTTAGTCGCTTTTTCACCCTTAGAATCAAGTGTATTCACCTTATCAATCGAAACTGGAAGGTTAACAACATTGAATGTAGTTGTATACTTGTAGCCATCTTTATCACCTGCTGATCTTAGCTCTAATGTATATTTACCATTAATAGCTAAAGTATCCGGTGTAAAAGTAGCTTCATAGTTTTTACTTTCAGACGAATCAAGTGTAATAATGTTTCCTTCTGGATCAATTACTTTTGCATCCCATGTAATGGAATCAGATGCCTCCGCAGTGATTGTAGCAGGATTATCTTTACTTACATCCTCACCTGGTGAAATTGAGTATGATGTAATAAATGGTGAAGTCGGATTCTCACCTTTAAAGATCGTGATTGTTTTATTCACTTTATGTCCCGCTAAATCTTCTACTTCGAACTTGATATTATTTTTCCCCTTTTTCAATTCAGGAGTAAATTTGTAATCGTAAGTGAAAGCCCTCATTTCATATGGCTCATCAAACTCATGTGTATATTCTTCACTGCCATTTATCAGTAGACGGATATCATCAAAGTTATCAGCTACAGTAACTGTTAATTCTGGGTTAGGTCCATCTGCAGGAACAAAGTTATTATCAGGAATTCCACTGATGTTCAAAGTCGGTGCTTGTGTATCAATAATAACCTGACGTCTAAACTCTATTTTGTTTCCAACAATATCTGCACCTTCAAAATAAATATCATGGACTCCATCTGCTGTAAATTCGAGTTGAGTTGAAAAATTCCAACGTTTCGATGCAGCGTTATAGTCTAATTTTACGTTGATAGGAGAGCCCTTAATTTTATCACCTTTGATTCTTAAATAATCCACTTTCGAACCATCAACTACATATCCTGATAATGGTATTGTACGTGTATCATACAAGCCGAGTGGTTCTGGAGTATCTGAGATAATGTAAGGAATCGTATTATCTCCTGGGCTTGAAATAGTTACTCCTGCATGGTTATTCGCATAATCGTATGCCATCACTTCAATTGAAGCACCATCGGCGACGGAACCAATATTAACCTTGGCACTGTAAGATTTACTACCATTTGGATTCAAGTACCCTAATTGTTGACCATTGATAGAAATTTCTAAGTACTGCAGGCCGCTTCCATTATCTTCTGCTTCAATAGCGAGGATTCCGGATTTCTTGCTATAAGATGCAGACGTAATAACAGGGGCAGTATTATCGACGATAACAGGGATCTTTAATACTTGCTGTTCTTTACCTGCTAAGTCAATTTGTGTTTTCACCTGATAGTAGTACAATCCTTCTGCTGCAAGCTCATTATTCAAGTCCCCATCCCATTCTGTATAATATGGCTTGTACGTATAGATTCTATTTTTAGCAACATTATAATCTTTTCGTTGATCTTTATCGGTTCGAAGCTTGCGCAATGTTTTTCCATTCGCATCAGTAATCGCATATTCGACCGTTTTACTGTTTCTAAGGAAAGATAGAACTGGTGCAATTGCTTTGTTATCACCGTTTCCATATGGAGAAATAGCGATTAAATTTTTGTTGTATTTTCCTGTAAATGGATTAACACCTAAGTAATTTGCTTGATCATCAACCATTCCAGAAATTCCGTAAAAAGAGGTTGCATCATATTTCATTCCATCTAATACTGGAGGCTTATTCCAATCACCTTTGAAGCCAACGTATGGAACTGAAATTTCTTGTAATGGATTATTTTGATCATCACTAGAAAGTGTGATAAAACCTTCTACGAAATAACCGTTCTTCATTAGGGTTTCTAATTCTGCTTTTGCATCGGAAAGATCGATTTTAACAGTAATGTCTGATGAAGCGCCTGCAAATAAAGTTATTTTCGGCTTATCTACTTTCACTTTTGCTTTGGAAATTACCTTTTCTTTCAACGCGTTTCTAGCAGCAGTACCAGAACCTGTAACAGCATCTGTTAATACAGAAGCATCTACATTGTAAGTTACGTCTTTATCACTGAAGTTTGTCGCTGTCACTGTCATGTAAAATACATCGTCTTTTATTTCCTTCAACTCAATTTTCCCATCCTGAGTCCCTTTATTCACTACGTAAACTGGTGTTGTAACCGCTGAATGCAATTGCATGATTCCAGCACCTTGAAGGCGTGGAGAATACGGTACCTTATTGTTATTCGGATCTTGAACAACTTTAGCTGTGTTCATCAAAATTGTTTTTGCCCTTTTAACTAAGTCAGCACCCTTTAAATCCGGGAATAGTTGTTGAACTTTTTGTAAAACTAACGCTGATCCACCTGAAACATGTGGGGCTGCCATGGATGTTCCACTCATGACACCATATTTTCCATCATTAAAAGTAGAATAAATTTGGCCGCCAGGAGCCGTAATTTCTGGCTTTAGCTCTAAGCTTGGAGTCACACCCCAAGAACTGAACGTTGACATTGTACCTGCTGCACTGTTTGGAACGGTAGCTGTTTTTCCAGTAAATGTTGCTTTACCTATTCCTCCAGCTGCTTTGATTTTTGATTCAAGAGCATTACCATCACTTTGACTAAGTGTTACAAGCGGAATAGTCGGGTTATTTAATGCCATGCTCACATAATCACCGTGACTGGCATGTCCCCTAACGATTACTCCAGCTGCACCAGCATCTTCAGCGTTTTTCTGTATTTCAGCATAGTTTGGATTAGTTGCTGTCCTTACAGCAAACACAACTTTGCCTTTCACATCTTTCCCTTTATATTGAGCTGGACTTCCGTCGCCAACATAGACCAAATCTTTTTCAGCCTTTGTTCCAAATACTTCCATCGGATCCGGTGAAGACTGTTTCAGATACGCAATCGGTAATGTCTCGCTACCCACTTTCACAGACATTTGGTCAAGAGTGATCTTGTTATTTTCAATCGACGCAACAGAGATAGAATTAGTTGAAAGTCCAGGAGCTCCTACAAGACCAATATCAGGGTTAGAAGCTAATGGATTATTAAATCCATTCCCCATTTGTCCTTCGTTTCCTGCAGAAAGTGACATTAAGACACCATTGCTTACTGCACGATCGACCGCTTTTTGTTCTAAACTATTTGAGTCAACAAATCCTGCTGGAGAACCTAAGCTCATATTCATTACATCGGCACCTAAAATAATACCGTCGTCAATCGCTTTAATATAAATGTCCCCGAAGGTTGATGGCATCGCAGGATCATTTCCAAAGACTTTTAATGCGAGTAATTGGGCTTCCGGAGCGATTCCTTTAATCCCATCTTTGCTTTCGTCTCCATTTGCACCTACTGTTCCAGCTACATGCATCCCGTGCATGGTAGCATCCGGTCCTAAATCTAGAATTTCACTGTTTTTGTCGGCATAGTTATAGCCGTATGGAACTTTTGATGTATAGAATTTTCCTGGCAGCTTTGCTGCTTTAACAAGATCGTTTACTTTCGCTTGTGTTAATTTTGTCTTCGTGCCAGTACTTAATTTCATATCATTATGTGTGTAATCAATCCCTGAATCAATGATCCCCACTACCATCCCTTCACCGTTATATCCGGTATTCCAGGTTTGAATAGCTTCCACCATATCTTTACTGGAGATCATTTCAGGTTTTTCTTTAGGCCTTTCATACTCATTGACAAGGCTTACTGATTCAACGTCAGGCAGTTTTTCTAGTTTTTCAATCTTACCAAATTCAACTTCACCACTGATCCCATTAACAACGGTCGTAAAGGTGTTTTGAACTTTGAAATCGATTTTTTCCTTCTTTACTACTGATAGGAAATCAGACTGTTCTTCTTTTACATCAGCTTGTAAATCTTGCTTTGTTTTTTCAGGCAAATCCTTATATCGAATCCCTTGTTTTGTAGGGAGTGTAATGGCAGGATCACCCTTTAGTTCAACGATAACACGAACTTTCTCATGTTCATTAAACTTTTGTGTTATTGCAAGTTTTTCTTTCCCCGATGTGTTAAGATTTACCAGCTTGTCCAACTGATCTGCATCTTGTGCTCTTGCTATTCCTGAGCCGAAAGCACCGTTTGAAAGGGTTAATAATGTCACTAACCCGATTGCCAAACTTTTTTTCAATCCCCTAAACTTCTTCACTCGTTTCCCCCCATTAATTATATTAAAATAACAAACTAGTCCTCCCTCCTACTCAAAATCCCCCCAGATAAACAGAAGATTTAGTTAAATTTACCCAGGTGTACAAAATGTAACACGACTGTAAATTGTTGTAAATAGCGAAAAATAGATATTTTTATCATTTTTTAGAATATTCGATTGTTTTTCTTTCGACTTTCCTAAAATTATTTCGACATATTAATTTGCGAAAATTCTTATATCCTGTAACATAATGTCCTACTCTAAAAATAATGGTGCACTAATTCGATCAAATAAAAAGAGAAATTTCTCCCCTAGGGAAAAATTCCTCTTTTTTATACAATTTTAATTGCCATTTTGGTATGAAAATTCAGAAATTCGACGGAAAGGAACATCATTTTTCAATCTCGTGTTAGACCATCCAAATATCTTCAAATTTTGACTTTTCTTATATTATGTGGGTTCCTATTATCGTTTTAATTACTAGTTTCGAAGTAAAAATACCTTAAAGGAGGTAAACCCTATTCAAACTATTTTTTCCTTTCCGGTTCTAAAAACCTAATTGTATGATTCGGATACATCAACTTTCAAAATAGATCTTCTTGCCCTTTTGCACTTAATAATATCTTTAAGCCCTCTTCATATTATTTTTACAATTTATTGGTTTAATTAATTTGAAAGGTTGAAAACTATCAATCTACTTGAGGAGGATGTACATGAAAAAAAGTTTAGCATTTGCACTTGCAGCAAGTATATTGGTTCCGTCTGCCATTCCAGCAGCGGCAGCTCCAGTGAAACCTATTAAAGTTGAATCGATTGAGTTCAAAGGGATGGATGCACCAAAGACGATTAAAGAAATGAGTCAAACATACACTAAAGCTTCAGTAGAAATTACATACAGCAATGGATCCAAAAGAGTGGTTCCACTTTCTTATAACAAATTATTTAAATCAGAAGATGTTATTGCTCAAAACAAAGGAAAATTAATACCTGCTGGAACTCCAATTGATGTGAAGGGAAATCCAATTGTCGATCCAAGTGCGACTGGGAAAAATAAGTATTTTGTATCGGATTCACCAGATGCTAATAGTGTCATGAAGGTTGGAAATAACATTTACATGGTGACCCATTATGAGTACCAAACGATTGCTGCGGATGGACAGTCTACCTATGGTGTCGTTCCAGCATCCATGTCTCTTTCTAAATTAAAGCAGGATAAAACAACTGGTAAATTAAGTGTTCAAGAAGTCAATAAAATCGATTTTAAAGATGTAAATGGAATTTGGATTCCGTGTAATGGTACTTTATCTCCTTGGAATACTCACTTAGGATCTGAAGAATATGAACCAGATGCACGCGCATTTGAAACAGATCCTGAATCCAGTGCAGCTACATTTACAAAAAGCTTTGCCAAACTCTATTTTGGTGAAGAAAAGAAGGCAAACCCATATTTTTATGGATGGATCCCTGAAATTACCGTGAAGGAAAATGGTTCTACTAAGGTAGTCAAACATTATAGTACTGGGCGTTTCTCACATGAATTAATGCAAATGATGCCAGATAACCGCACTGCTTTTTTCGGTGATGATGGTGGAAACACAATGATGTTTATGTATGTTGCCGATAAAGCGAAAGACCTTTCTTCTGGTACTTTATATGCATCAAAATTCTCTCAAACTGGTACAGAAAACGGGGGTACTGGTAGATTAACGTGGATCAAGCTTGGTCATGCTACTGATAAAGAAGTTAAATCTATCATTGATAAAGGAACGAAATTTAGTGATATTTTCGAGACTGCGGAACAAGAAACTGCTGGCTTTACTGCGATAAAAACCTATCCTTCTAATAAAGTGGAATATCTAAAGGTGAAGCCGGGTATGGAAAAAGCAGCAGCTTTCCTTGAACCGCGCAGATATGCAGCAATGTTAGGTGCGACATCTGAGTGGAACAAAATGGAAGGGCTAGCAGTTAACCAAAAAGACAAAAAACTATATGTAGCTATGTCATACGTAGAAAAAGGAATGGAAAAAGATTCTACCGAAAAAGATCCTGCAGATGATATTCAACTACCTAAAATAAAAGCTGGGGTAACCTATGAATTAAGCTTAATTGGGAATCAGAAAGATAAATCTGGCAAATCGATTAATAGTAATTACGTGGCAAGTTCACTTAAAGGATTAGTTGTCGGCGAGGATTTACCAGGGTCGGATGCATATGGTAATACTGCAAATCCTAATAAGGTCGCAAATCCCGACAATCTTACATTTTCTGATGATATGCGAACATTATTTATTGGCGAGGATAGCGGACTTCATATCAACAACTTTGTATGGGCATATAATATTGATACGAAAAAATTAACAAGAATACAATCAGTTCCAGCAGGTGCAGAAGCAACTGGTTTGAGATATGTGGGCCAACTGAATGGTCATTCCTATATTATGAGCAATTTTCAGCACCCAGGAGACGAACTAGATAACTTTGATATTACAGCTGTTAATAGAGAAGATTTAAAAGCGGAGATTGATAAAGAAATTGGAATCAACAAGACTGGCGGGGTAGGATATATTTCTGGAGTCCCTACTTTACAGTCAGGCCAAACTGTTGTTTATGGTGAGCCAATTGGTCGTCTAATCATAAAAAAAGATGTGACCATTTATAAAACAGACAAGAATGGAAACATGAAAGCAGCAGGTCATGTAAAAAATGGAAGCATCCCATTCTACGGTGTTGAAGGTGATTATTACAATATCGGCAAAAATCAATACATTCGATATGAAAAAGATAAAATGGTTCCATATAACGGATATGTCCTTATTAGAAAAACAACGACTGTGTATAGCCCTAATGGGAAAAAACATTCCACATTAAAAGCTGGAAGCACGATAAAAGTTTATGGTGAAGATAGTAAGAAATACCAAGTAGGAAATGGAAAATATATCAAAAAAGACAAACATGTCTCTTATTTTGTCGGAGAAGTCAAGATTAAGAAAAATACTACCTTATACAAAAACGGTAAAAAAGTAAAAGTCCTTAAAAAAGGTGAACATTACCGCGTATATAGCATTACCAATAACAAACTAAATCTTGGCAGCGGTAAATACGTAATAGCTGATCATGATTACATTGAATATACAAAAAACTAAGGTGTCAGGCACCGTTCGTGGACATTTCGACTTTTTTTCCACCCCAGATGGACAGTTTATAATTTGAAATAAGGAAGTTATCCTTATGAAAAAACCCTTGCTTTACTTTGGCAAGGGCTTTTTTGTTATATGTGTAAACTCAAATCTTGCACATAAAACTTTATGCTTTTACCACTTGTGAAAATTGGGGCAGATGTTGTTTATGTGCTTCCAGCATCTCATCCAAGATTTGCTTTGCCACTTTATCTGATGGGACAAGCGGATTGATCGTCATTGCTAATAGAGCCGTTTGATAACTACCTGTTACTGCTGCTTCGGCAGCTATCCTCTCAAAAGACTTTATTTGCTGAACAAGTCCTCTAACAGCAACAGGCATATTACCCACTGCAATTGGTTTTGGACCTTCTTTCGTAATCACACAATTCACTTCAACAGCCGAATCGTCCGGAATGCTTGCAATCGCCCTGTTGTTTCTTGTATTCACCGGCTGAATATCACGTTTATCATTGTATATCGAGTTGATAAGGCTGCATGCAGCATCACTGTAGTATGCGCCTCCACGTTTTTCTAATTGAGGCGGCTTAATGTCCAAGTCAGGAGCTTTATATAACTCGAATAATTCTTCTTCTAATTTTTGTACGACTTCGGCTCGAGTACCTTCCTTTTCTGCAGCCTCTAATTCTTCAGCGAGCATCTCGTTCGTTTTATAATAGTATCGGTGATATCCACAAGGAATCACACCTAGTCCCTTGATAAAATCAGGCTCCCACGCAAGACCTGAAATATTTTTCATCGTCATTTCATTCTTTGGATCTGCCATACTTTCAATGACCTTATCCAATATACTGACACCATCTAAATAAACATTTAATCCAAACACCATATGGTTCAGACCAGCAAAGTCGACTTGAATACGACTTGAATCAACCTTCAATGCTTTGGCGATTCCCATTCTCATACCAATTGGAACATTACACAAGCCAACAACCTTTTCTATATTACTGTAACGCAATACAGCTTCTGTTACCATTCCTGCAGGATTAGTAAAATTCACAAGCCACGCTTGAGGGCAGAGCTCCTCTATATCTTTACAAATATCTAATATTACCGGTATTGTTCGTAGCCCCTTGAATAATCCACCTGGACCATTAGTTTCCTGTCCAATCACTTGATATTTTAACGGAATTCTCTCATCTTTTGCCCGTGCTTCCAGAGATCCTACCCGAAATTGTGTCGTAACAAAATCAGCCCCTACTAAAGCTTCTCTCCGATTAAGGGTTAAATGAATATCAATAGGAACCCCAGCTTTTTCAATCATCCGCTTCGCAAGGTTACCGACAATTTCCAACTTTTCCTTTCCTTCCTCAATATCCACTAACCAAATCTCCCTAACAGGCAACTCATCATATCTATTAATAAAGCCTTCTATTAATTCAGGTGTATAACTTGATCCACCACCAATTGTTACGATTTTAATCCCTTTAGTCATGTCTGTTACCTCCAAGAACAAAAATACATTTTTTTGGAATTACAAAAGATTTTTATTATAATAATTCCCGTCGGGGCATGAGGCATCACTAGCTAAACGCATTCCCACCGGATATTATCAACAAAGCCTATTTTTTAATAGAATTCGAGTGAACCATCGTTTTTAAATCATTTATATCCTTGTACATCCTAATCATTTCCCTTACTAAATCACTAATAGTTTCAACGCTCATCATTTGATCCTCAGCATGCATAATGAGCAGTGAAAAAGGTAGCTGCTGACCAGATGCCTCTTCTTGAATGAGTTGATGATGGGCTTTATGGCCTTCAGTTAAAAACTGACGTGATTCCTTCAGTTTCTGCTCTGCTTCATCATATCGTCCATCTCTTGCAGCATAAAGTGCTTCCATAACCATACTTTTCGCTGTTCCTACTTGACTAATAATATTAAAAGCAGCTAGTTCCATTCCTTCCATATATTTAATCATCCTTTTTAAGAGTTTGAAGATGATGATATAAAGCTCCCAATACACCTGCATCATTTTTCAACAAACAACACTCAAGTGGCACCTTTTCCCTGTAAATTGGGAAACGTTTGATTCGCCATATGAGTTCATTAAGTAAATCTTCTCTCTGGCTAATTGCTCCGCCTATGAAAATTTTATTTGGATTGAACATAAACAATAGATTATAAATAGCAATCGACAGGCTGTCATAGAACAGGTTCACCTCATGCTTAGCATGCGGCTCCCCATTATCGTAAGCTTCGAATACATCCATTCCTGTCACTTCATCAACAGATAGTCCTTTGTATTTAGCAAATCTTTCACGTAACCCCCAGACACCTCCTATACTGCTTAACGTGCATTTTTCCGTCGTGTTATTCTGTAAGCCTTGAGTAATCATATATCCAAATTCTCCAGCCATAAAAGAAGAACCACGATATAATTTATTGTCTAAAAAACAAGCCCCGCCAATTCCAGTTCCAATAGTCATACATAAAAAATCAGTCTCATTTTGTGCATTACCCTTCCACTTTTCAGCTAATGCTACACAATTCACATCATTTTCTACACTTACCGGCAGGCTAAGCTTTTTTTCCAAAAATTCCTTAATATTAAACTGATTAAAATCAGATATGGCCCCTCCTACTTCGATGTATCCGGTAAAGCAATTTACAAATCCAGGAATACTTAAAGCTATTCCCGATAAATTATCGTATTTCCTAGTTGTTTCTATTAAATTATTTAATATAGTTGAACCAGAAAAACGATTAGATGGGAACTTTCCTTTTTCAAGGAAAGCTCCCTTTTCATCTAGGACTGCAAACTTAATGTCTGTGCCACCGATATCAAAGGATATATAGTGATTCATAGACGATGCCCCTATTCTATTACCTGTACATTAAAGTGTAGTGCCGACCCGTACCGAGACTCTTTAAATATATTTTTCAAATGCCTGACCGTATCCTCTGGTGATAATGATGAAGTAACTTGAAAAACAGCTTTAATTTTTCCCACCTGTTTTAAAGTAGTTTGTACTTGGTCATCCTTATATTCTTTAAAAAAATCTTTAACGAATTTGATTTGTCCGCAATAAAACTGAACATTATATTCATTCATGAAATTATTCCTTACGCGGTTTTTTCCGATTCTGAATTGCTGCTATAACCACTGCCAGCTGCTTTATTAGCGGCTATCACAAATGGCAGGTAAATAATGGTCGAAACAGCTAAACAGATAAATCCCATAATTAACGCGACCCAGTTACCTCCTGTTCCTAAAAATGCAATGAGTGGCCCAGGTGTCGTCCAAGGAACAGCATAAGCTATAGGTGGGATTAATCCTGTAATAATAGCCAGGTAACCAATAATAACGTTCACTGCTGGTACAATAATAAAAGGAAGAATCAAAATCGGATTTAATACGACCGGAAGACCGAATATGACTGGCTCATTAATGTTAAATAATCCGGGTGCAATTGATAGCTTTCCAATCTCACGATAATCTTTCCGTCGTGAAACCATAAAAATTGCAATTAATAATCCAAGGGTCATCCCTGAACCACCATAGTTGGCAAAGGCATCATTAATTGCCCAAGTTACCGGGTTAGGAGCTCCCCAAGCTGATCCATGTGCTGCAACATAATTCAAGTTTTCTACATTTGCTTCAGCAAACATTGCTTCACGAATCGCTGCTACAGTGTTCGGACCGTGGATACCAAATACCCATAAAAGGTTAGAAACAATACATAATATAACGAGAGATACAATATTTGTTCCTAAATGTTTTAAAGGTGTTTGAAGGACCGCGTAAATAAACTCATGGATACCTTTTGGATAGAGTGCATTTATGATAGCGTTTCCAATTGTGAAAGAAAGAGTAATTATAATAACTGGCAATAATACTTTAAAGGAACGTGCAACAGCCGGCGGAACAGAAGGCGGCATATTAAATTGCAGTTTTTTCGTTTTTGATAATCTACTGAAAACTTCACCGACAATAAGTCCGACAATGATCGCAACAAATAAACCTTGTGCACCTACCCATTGTGTAGATAAAAAGTTTGCACCATCTACTGCTTTGTAAGGAGGGTAGATAATAAAGAACATAGATAAACCGGTTAATCCACACAGTAGTTCATCAGCCTTTAATGAGATGGCCATATTCCGGGCAACGAGAAAAACAATAAACATAGAAAGAATGTTTGTTGAACCATTCAGTACGGGTGCAAATACTGACTGAAGGTCTGCTAAATGTGGGAATAATTTATGCAAAAATAGGATTTTCGCAATAAATCCATCTGGTGCTAAAACGGCAAAATTCAGCAAAACAATTAAAGAGCCTGCTAATGTAATAGGAAAGGATAAAATAAAGGCATCACGTATTGCGATAATATGACGCTGTGAATTCAGCTTCGTTGCAATAGGTACAAGAGCTTTTTCCGCAACCCTTTCAAAACCGGACATAAACCCCATAAAAAATTCCCCCTAATTGATTAAATTAATCCCATTCCGTTTAAACGAGTACTTCCCATCGTATTACTCAATAAGACTTAGTGCCTTTTCCAATACTGCCTTCCCGTTCATTGTGCCATAATCTCTCATATCAATGACTTCCACAGGTACTCTACCTGCAATGATTGTATCTACTTGTGGCTTTTGGTACCGAACTTGCGGACCTAATAATACAACATCTACTTCATTAGCGACACTTTCACATTCAGATACAGGCAGAGCAAGAATTTCAAGCTCCATTCCTTTTTCTTTAGCAGCATCCTTCATCTTATTCACTAATAAGCTAGTAGACATCCCTGCTGCACATACTAATAAAAGCTTTTTCATCTAGACTTCCTCCTATTAAATTTGAATTTGTAAAAATTTATTTGATTTTATAAATTCTCACCTCCTGACTCAATTACTTTTTTATACCAATAAAAGCTTTTTTTCTTTATTCTTCTCAGACTTTTTTCACTATGGTCATCTCGATCCACATATACGAATCCATATCTTTTTTGATAACCATTCAACCAGCTGAGTACATCCGTAAATGACCATGTGCAGTATCCGATTAATTGAACTCCATCCTGTATGGCTTGCTCACACGCTTTTATGTGAGAACGAATATAGTCAATACGATAATCATCATTTATTTGATAATCTTCTTCTAGTTTGTCAAATTCACCTAAGCCGTTTTCGGTAATTAAAATCGGTAAATGATATCGACTTGCCAACCTACGGAGGCCAATCCTCAATCCTGTAGAGTCAATCTCCCAGTCCCAATTTGTTGCCTCTAAATATGGATTTTTCTTACTTTTAAATAAACCTGGGATTCCGTACTCTTCTGTTGTTCCCTTTTTACCGGTTGTATTCATCGAACCTTTCCCGATTCCTCCGCTTAACGGATTCATTTCTACTGTACCTGTACGATAGTAGTTCACGCCGATAAAGTCGGGTCTTCCATAGGTTAATAAATCAAAATCTCCATCTTCAATTGTTGGAGATAAACCGTTCTTTTCAAGATATTGCCATATGGTAGTTGGATACCTTCCCCAGCAATACACATCCAGCCACCAATGATTATTCAGCTCTTCTGCGTTTTCAAAGGCTAGAATATTTTCTGGATGGCTGTCAAATGGATAAATAGGACTGTATGCGAAGCTAGGTCCAATCTTACCATCCGGAACGAATCGTCTAAATGATTGAATCGATTTTGCATTAGCTAAATTGGCAATATGATTCGCTTCATACATCCGTTTACTGTCTTTCACCCCAGGAGGATGCAATCCAGCATAATACCCTAATTGGATAAAAACATTTTGCTCATTTAGTGTAATCCAGTACTTAACTCTGTCCCCATATCGTTTATAGAGGGTAACACAATATTCATCAAAATCATGAATTATTTCACGAGATTCCCATGCCCCGTATGACTCCATGAGAGCCTGCGGAACATCCCAATGATAGATAGTAATAATCGGCTCGATGTCATACTTTATCAACTCATTAATTAAATCATCGTAAAACTGCAATCCTTTTTCATTGACCTCTCCTCGACCTTCAGGATAGATACGGCTCCATGCTATCGAAAATCGATATGCTTTCAAACCCATTTCAGCCATCAATGCCACATCTTCTTGATAGCGATGGTAATGATCGACAGCTACATCACCATTCGTATCTTGAAAGGTGGTTCCCGGATTTTTTGTATAGGTATCCCAAATAGAAGGTCCCTTTCCATCTTCATTCCAAGCACCCTCAACTTGATAGGCTGCTGAGGCTGATCCCCATAGAAAATTTTGGGGAAAGCCTATTTTTCCTATGTCATTCATTTTATCCCTCCTCTTAAAATGAATTTTAATTGTTTTCAGAATTTTTGTAATCGAAAAATAAATTTTAGTTTCTTTTTTCGTTTAAAGGAACTTGTTACATTTAAAAAACAACTTGTTTTTTTGTTGGTTCATTCATGGTATGATTGGGTTAATTATCAGAATTTTATAAATCTACATTCTCATGGAAGCAAGGGGATAGTATGGATGTTTACTAATGAAATGATTCAATCATTTAATGAATTAGAAATGTCACTTTACAACTACATAACAAAAAATAGCGAAAAGGTTGTTTATATGCGGATCAGGGAGCTTGCCGATCAAACCCATGTGTCTACTTCCACCATTTTGCGTTTTTGCCGAAAACTAAACTGTGAAGGATTTTCAGAATTTAAAGTTAAACTGAAGCTTCACCTTGATCGAAATGAAAAAACCAACTTAAAGTCTACGAAATATTATCTTTCGGAATTTATGGAGAGAACTATGAAAGGGAACTTTGAGTCTTACATACAAGAAACAGCTGATTTAGTTATGAGGTCAAGTAAAGTAATATTTGTTGGAACAGGAAGCTCAGGAATCCTAGCAGAATTTGGAGCGAGATACTTTTCTAGTTTAGGAAAATTCGCCTCTTTTATTAAAGACCCCTTTTACCCTATTAATAGTAAAGATCTTAAAGACAGTATTGCAATAATATTATCAGTATCGGGAGAAACAGATTTCACCTTAAAACTAGCTAATCTATTAAAAGGAGAAGGAAGCAAAATTATTAGTATTACAAACAGTAAAAACTGTACTCTAGCAAAAATCTCCGACATCAATATCGCTTATTACGTAACAGAAGTATACCTAGGCGAAGCCAATATCACCACCCAAATTCCAGTCATCTACATTCTAGAAGAAACCGCACATACCATCCGAAAAAAAAGTGAATTATGAGTGTCATTATGGTGTCAGGCACCGTTCGTGGACATTTCGGCTTTTTTTCCACCCCAGATGGACAGATGCTAATGGTTATATTTTTGATAACATTAGAATTGATTAAATGACATTTAAAAAATGTCTACTATCCTAGGAAATAAAATGTAGAAAAGAAAAATGGTCAGCAGGTGCTGGCTTTTTTAATTTTCGAACAAGATTTACTATTTAAACATTCTTCCCAAATTGAAATAAGTCGATTGTCATGGTGAAAATCATATTATTTAACCGATATATATAAAGTATGGAATCATCAGCTTTCCTAAGAAGTGTGATTGATCAAAAAAAGATACGCACAACCAAATATAACCTATTATGTAAAATTTTATATACCAATTAATTCAATTGTGTTAAAATTATTCCCGGAAATTCGATTACCGAACTTATATAAGCTCTAACAACTGAGGAGGACATATAATTGCGTAGTTTAAAAGGAAAGATAATAGGAGGATTTAGTATTGTTGTAGTTTTATGTATTGTGTTAGGAGTCATCAATTATCTATCAATACTAAACAATAAAAAACATATCGAAACTGTTCTTTCAGATCAGCTTCCACTTCTAACCGCGGATGAACAATTAAAGTACAATATTTCACAAAGAATTTCTGCTGCTAGAGGATATATTTTATTTGGAGATGTAAATTATAAAGTAGAGTTTGAACAATATACGACAAATAGCCAAGAGCTGCAAAATAATATTTTAACCTTAAGTAACGCTAAAGAGACGAAGGAATTAGTAAACAAAAGTATTAAATGGAGAAAAATGGTCGAAGAGAAGGTTTTTCAAGTTTACGATTCTGGGAATAAGAAAAAAGCTCTGGAAAACTTCCAAAACGAAGTGTCTTCAGAAGGGAAATTATTAATTGCAGGTTTTCAACAGCTTGCTGATCATAGAGAAAATGCTATTCAAGAAAGTGGAGATTCAGCGATAGATGTTGGAAATTCTTCATTAAATTTAAGTTTAATCTTACTAATTACAATCTCACTTCTTTCTATTATTGTTTCATTACTAGTCTCCCGATCTATTACAAAACCAATTTCAAAAATAGTGATTAGAATGAAGCAAATTGCTTCTGGAGATTTAGCAAATGAAGATATCCAAACAAAATCCAAGGATGAATTAGGGCAGCTTATTAAGACCGTTAACCAAATGAATCAGCAGCTTCGACTATTTGTTACCGAAATTTCTTCTGCATCCGAAATCGTTTCAAGTCAAAGCGAAGAATTAACGCAATCTGCCAATGAAGTGTCAGAAGGTAGTAAACAAATCGTTTCAACCATGCAAGAATTATCAGCGGGCGCTGAGGTACAAGCAAATTCTGCCTCGGACCTATCAGAATCAATGAGCATACTTTCGGATAAAATTAAACATGTAAATGAAAATGGATACAATATCTCTCAAACTTCAAAAAATGTTATTTCTCTTACTGATCATGGGAATCTTGCAATGAAAGCTTCAATTGAAAAAATAAATTTGATTGACCAAACTGTGAAAAATTCTGTAATGAAAGTGAAAGTACTCGATGAACATACAAAAAACATTTCAAAACTCATTCATGTCATAAAAGAAATTTCTGATCAAACAAATTTATTAGCACTAAATGCTGCAATCGAAGCCGCTAGAGCCGGAGAACATGGCAAAGGCTTTGCCGTTGTAGCAGATGAAGTAAAAAAATTAGCCGAACAAGTACATGAATCCATTTCTAGTATCACAGCAATCGTTACTAATATTCAGCAAGAAACTCAAAGCGTGACAGATTCATTGATGAATAGTTATGAGCAGGTAGAACAAGGTACGAAGCAAATCAACCTTACAGGGAAAACCTTTAAAGAAATAAACAATTCCATTTTACAAGTAGATAATAAAATGCAGGAAATTTCTAATGACATCAACGAAATTGCAAATCAAAATGAAAAACTTACAATGACGGTTACCAATATCGCATCTGTTGCGGAAGAAGCGGCAGCAGGAATTGAACAAACATCTGCGTCTTCCCAACAGGCAAATAGTTCTATAGCAGAAGTTTCAAACAATGCAAGCTCACTATCCGACCTCGCAGAAAAGTTAAATACTCTGGTTCAAAAATTCAAAATATAAAATGTGGTGTCAGGCACCGCCCGTGGACATTTCGGCTTTTTTTCCACTCCAGATGGACACTTTACAATTAAACGGCAAAATCCACTGTCTATTAGTATGAAGTGGATTTTGTCGTTTCTTAACTATTTAGCTCACAAGGTTTAGACCTTACTTCGCTACTATTTTTCCGTAATCTTCTTAATCTACAGTTTTGAAGTTCTCTCGATAAAAACGGTACCTTACTTGAATGTCTCTAGCAATTACTTATTTCCTTCCAAGCCATTAAAACACAGGTAATAATGCCTGTAATCTCTAATTCAGTAAATAGGTATAATTAACCATTAATCTCTGCCCTTTCCATTATTTATTCCTAAATTTATCAGTATCACCTCTCAAACCTATTAGGCACTTTTTCCTAAAATTCAGAAAGTAATTTACAACCATAATTCAGTGTTTTACTATAAAAAATGGAGTAACTAGAAAATTTATCTAAAAGATGGAGGGATTTTTTTGAAACGGTTTTATTTGTTTTTAGCAGCTGTCATGCTCGTATTTTCATTTTCGACATCCTCTTCAGCTGCAAGCAATGACCTTATTCAGGTTAAGTCAAACACCGGGAAAATTACGATTGGGGCAGGGGAAGTTTTTAAGCCTACCAAGCTAGAAGTAAGTATTTATGATGCTGATATGTATGTAGGGCAAAGCGAATATAATACTTCTGTTCTAGTAACAGCGAAAGATGATAATTATCTTAGTGAAGATGTAACTGACTCAGCAAAGATCGTCTCTAAAAATACAAAAATTGTAAAAGTGAAAAATTCATTTCTTTTGCCTGTTGCAAAAGGCACAACAACAATAGAAGTAAGCTATAAAGGATTAAAAACAACGAAAAAAATTACTGTAAAACCAGCTCCAACTGATTCGTTTACAATTAAAGCTCCAGCAGGTCAAAAGATTTCATCCGTAAATTTTTATACGAAAGAGCAATCTACTTATGATACGAAAGATTACTTCTATTCTAGTCTAATTTTACCTCAAAAAAAGTCAGCATCAGAATATAAATTTTCTGGAGTAAATTGGAATAAGACACCTAATATTTATGCGGTTGTTTCAACGGGTAATCGTGCGTATCATCTTACCATTACAAAAGCAAAAAACGGAAAAAAAATAACATTAAGTTCAAAAGGCTTTGCAGAAGTAACATTAAAAGCCCCTTTTAAAAACTTAACTTATGATACAGTTGCATTAACAGGTGTAGATTCAAAAGGAAAAACTCAAATTGCAGGATATTTAAATAATCTAGAATCAAAAAAAATCTATGTACCGAAAAAAGCATACAATCTACAAATCTTAGCTCGTGATAAAAACAATTACTATCAATTTTATAAAAAAGGTGTCCGTATAACAAAAACCAAGCACACTATCAGTATTTCATCAAAAGATGTAGCCCTGCAAAAAATCAAAATAAATAAGAAGACAAAGAATTCAGTGCTTTTACATGCTTTCAATGGAAGCGAATGGACTCAGTTCCCTTACACTTATTCACAAACATTTACGAAAAAGGGAACAGCAACGAATGTTTATTTAACCAAAATGGAATACAAACAGCTTTCCATTAATCTTTTTGTAAATGGAAACTGGATCTATTATGTAACCCCACCTTCAAGCAAAGTAACAAAAAGCTCTACCATTAACGTTTCAGATGCATTTCGCGCTTCTATCGAATTTAACAAAAACAAAGTATACAGAGCTGGTGAAAAAATCTATCTTGATTCAACTATGAACCAATGGAGCAATGGATCATTTACGATTAAGGATAGCTATGGAAATACTTTAAACAGTATTATTGGAAAAAAAGGGTTAGTTAAAGGAGTATTTATCTTTAAAAACAAAAACAAAACCTTTAAAGTTCCTGTAAATAGCCTAACTTATCCAAGCTTGAAATTGCCTAATACACCTGGTACGTATGATGTAACATTTGAATTGGCAAAATAAAAAAAAGATTCAGGAAAGATAGGAATGCCCCAAAAGTTTAACCTTTTGGGGCACTCAACTGAAAAGAAAAAAACATGCAATCATCCTACACAAAAGAAAAACTCACGAATTTTTCCTATATTGATTAATAATTTTTCGTGATTCATTTAAATCACGCATTAACCGATATGGTTTACTAATTACCCGATAGGGAAGTCTTTGCAAAAACTTACTTAAATCCTGATTGTACTCCTCCGTTATTCGCGAAGGTTTTGTTGAAACACGTTTATAAATTTCCTTAAAAAATTCCTTCATTACATCTACTTTAATGTCTGTAATTTGATTGCAGTCCTCACACTTTATACTTGTAATTTCATTATTTATATAAACAATTAAATGCGGGGTTTCATCATTGCAATGTATACAAAAAAGACCTGCCTCCATTTCAGACTTTTTCATTGTTCTTCACTCCCTTAAAAAACAATTTCTTACATTGCATTAAAAACAAACGACTCAATATTATCATTTGTAATAAGTATTCACGTTTGTAATTATTATATAATAATTTTAAATACATTGACAAAAATAATAAAAAATTCTTTTAACTGTCTAAAGCAAGAAGTGCAGAAGCTGTTGGTTCATCAATAATTAAAACATCCAAGTAATTTCCTTTTAATGCTCCTAAGATACTCTCTTTTTTGTTTATACCTTCTGCCACTCCAACAACAGTTTGAATTTGCTTTAAATCTTCAAGGGTAATACCAATGACTTTAT
The DNA here is from genome assembly GCF_050281185.1 of Heyndrickxia sp. NPDC080065. Taxonomy (NCBI): domain Bacteria; kingdom Bacillati; phylum Bacillota; class Bacilli; order Caryophanales; family Bacillaceae; genus Heyndrickxia; species Heyndrickxia sp. NPDC080065. The sequence continues at coordinate 111,486 of NZ_JBNNWS010000003.1, forward strand.
CATTAATTTTATGATTGATGGGATGCCCAGTTACATCAAGAAAACGTGATGAAATATCGCCAACAACACCTGCTTTGCGGAATTCTTCGATATCCTCATCGTTTAAATAGCCTACTTTTCTTAAAATCGAGTCTTGATAAGGATATCCGATACCAACAAGTGCCATATCGACCTTCTTTCCTTCTTCTAGAACCGTTTTTACATCATGCATATTTACTAATCGATCCTTTAATTCTGCAGATTCAATTACCGCCGGAATATATAAATACGAACACGACCCATGCATTTTTTTAGCTAGTTCATACGATAATTGATTGGCGTGTATTTCTACATGCTGACTCCCCATACCACCTACTAACGGTATAATCTTGATATTTTCTCTTCTTTCATATGGATATTCCTTAACCACCTCAGCCAATGTAGTGCCCCAGCTAATCCCGATTTTATTTACATTTTTTAAGTTCTTGGAAACGTAATTGGATGCAGCTTGCCCTATTGCCTTTTTACTTAAATCCGATGAATAGCCTTCAGTTGGGACAACAACCGCATCTTTCAATTGAAATCTATTTTCAAGTTCCTTCTCTAATTCAACTGTATGTAAACTTTCATCTTTAATAAATACTTCGACGATGCCAAAATCCTTTGCTTTTTGTAATTGTTTGGAAATAACAGGTCTGGAAACGCCGACCTTCTTGGCAATCTGTTCTTGTGTCCAGCCTTCTATATAATATAAATTAGCTGTTTTCACTAATTGTCTTCTCTCTTCCCAACTTAGCATTCACTCACCTCATATAATTATCTATTACCTTATTATAACAAGTTATGTTATATTCTAGATAAAAAAATAGTGAATAGGAAAGATTCCCTAACTAACGATATAAAAAAATAGTGAATAGGAAAGATTCCCTAACTAACGATATAAAAAAATACCTCTTTTAAGAATAAAAAGAGGTATGACATACATCATAATTTATCTTTTCCTGACTTATTTTCCCGTATACGTTCTACCTCCATCAAGTAAAAGAACCTGCCCATGAATATAATGTGCATCCTCTCGGCATAAATATTTTACAATGCTTGATATATCAGTTGGTTTTCCCAATCGTCGTATTGGTATTTCTTGAATTAATTGTTGTTTTGATTCAACTGACGGATATAAAACATCTAACATGTCGGATTCAATTACTCGTGGGGCAACGACATTAATATTTATTCCATTGTTCCCCATATCATTTACTATTGATCTCATAAATCCAAATGCTCCACCTTTTGAAGAAGCATAATGGATTCCTCCTCCTGAACCAGTAATAGCAGAGCCGGATCCTATAATAACTATACTTCCCCCACTTTCTATTAAAGGATTCATTGCCTTTATACTATAAAAAAGACCGTGCAAATTTACTGCCATTGTCCTTTTCCATGTTATCCAATCAATCTCTTTAAACTTCAAACGCTTCGTTATCCCTGCAGAATAAACTAAGACTTGAATCTTGCCAAGCTTTGCCCATACCTTTTGCGCTAAACTTTCCACACTCTCCCATGAGCTAGCATCCACTTCAAATGCGGAAATATTTGCTTCTAGACCATTTTCTTTTATCATTTGATTTACTTTTAATATGTTAATATCAGCGACAGCTACATTGTTTCCTTCTTGTGCAAAATCCAGTGCAATTTGTTTTCCAATACCTGTCGCTCCTCCAATAACAAGAATATTCTTACCATCTATCATTTTTTTGCCTCCTCACTAAAAGGAAGTGTTTCTCCATTTAGGTAATCTGCATAAGGTGAACATAAGAAAAGAATCATATTTGCCAGGGCATTTTTTATATTGAAACCAGCTTTTTCTATCAGTTTTTTTTCATTTAATTGAGCTGAAGGTGATAGACCAATAACACGAATCCCCTGATCTTTATATTCCCTTGCTAGTCCTTTTGTTAAGGAATTTATCGCACTTTTAGATGCTGCAAAATGTGGACCTATTTCTCCTGTCATTGCAGCATTTGAAGATATATTGATAATAATCCCTTCACCTGCTTGCTCCATTTTTGGTATCACTTCTTGTGAGCATAAAAATGGGATATCTAGATTAGCCTCAAATGTCCTGTTCCATTCTTCTGGTGTTAAATTGCTTAGGGGAATTTTGGTAGAGATTTCAGCATGATTAATTAATACATCAATTCTTTTACACTTAGTAAGTATTTGTTCTATAGTAGCTTTTACACTTTCAGGTGTTGTTAATTCACCAATAATCGAATGTGCTGTTCTTCCGAAAGAGTGAATAATTTGTTGTAGTTCTTCCACCTGATGATCTTTTTTAAAATGATGTATCCAGACCTCTCCTCCCGCCATTGCTAAGGTTTTACAGATTTCAGTTCCTGATTCTCCAGTTACTCCAGTTACGAGTACTACCTTATTAGATAAATCTATGTCTAACATATCTTCCTCCGATTGAAAAAAATTAAGGGGTAATGATAACTTTTAATACTTGTTCTTCAGGGCTATGTGCACAATCTATTGCTTCATTAAGCTGTGATAAGGGGAAACGATGGGTAATCATTTTATTTACATTAAAAACATTTTTCTTCAACATTTCTATAGCGACAGTATAGTTATAAGGATTCGAAGAGTACGAACCAACAATTTTTACCTCATCATTAAAAAAGCGTGCCGCTGGAATTGGGACCAAATGATTTTGGAATGGAGCAAAAACTAATACCGTTCCGCCTCTTGATACACATTCCATTGCTTGTGACAATAGCGAGGAAATACCTGCGGAAATGATCACAGTGTTAACCCCTTTTCCATTGGTTATATTCATGATTTTTTCAACTAAATCTTCCGATCTACTATCTATTGCATAATCAGCACCTAGTTCTAACGATTGTTTTAAACGATAGGGATTAATATCACTTACAAAAATATTACCTGCCATTAAATACTTGGCAATTTGTATTTGGATACAGCCTATTTGTCCAGCTCCCATAATTAATACTGAATCACCTGGATGGTAATTAATCGATTCAAATCCATGAATACAACAAGCAACAGGCTCTACAAGTGCTCCTGTTTCAAAACTCATTTCATTTGGGATTTTTCCCATAGTATGCTTAACATGTAACCCTGGAACTCGAATATATTCCGAAAAACCACCTGGATCTAAATTCGTTTGTTTAAATTGTGGACAAAGGCTATAAGCTCCCCTTCTACACTGGTCACATGTAAAACATGGTACATGATGGGCAACAAAAACACGATCACCTACTTCATAGCTCTCCACTTGCCTTCCCACTTTGACAATCTCTCCCGAAACTTCATGACCTAAGACTGTTTCAGGTTCGACTCCCCTACCAATCGCTTTGTGAATATCTGTTCCACATAATCCACATGCTTGCATTTTTATTAAAACTTCATCATCGTCAATAGTGGGAATTGGTCTATCTACGTACCGGATATCTCCTTTATCAAAATACACCGCAGCCTTCATTGTTTTTCTTCCTCCTATGAATGAATTTTCTGTTGAAGAAAACTCAATAACTCTTTATATCCATGTAATTTATTTGAAATCCAATATCTCCCTCCAAGGAGTCGATACCTTCCTATTCGAATGAAGGATTTACCTACATATCCATAATCTTTAATATGAATCTCCTTTACCTCACTCCAAAAATATTGATGCTGTCTACCAAATCCTTTAAATATAATAGAATCCGATGTTAAGATAATAGAAGATGGATTATTAATTCCAATGAGTGTAAATAACAAAAGAATTGGCATCGTAATTAAAATTAATTGATATAGTGGTGACATTCCCTTAACCCAAATTCCGTATATCGACCACATAAATAATCCAATCATAAGAAATACCGGAAAAATAATGGAAGCAAAGAATATTTGTCTACTATAATAATATTTTTTCATATTGATTCCTCCGATTTTTTATATGTTGGCATAGGTTTATTAGGGCCAGTCCCCTCTCCCAAATGTATATTGGATTATGGTTCTTGGCCCTATGCTTTTTCAGACTTTGTTATTTATCTAAATGCTCGATAATTTTCTTTATATCCTCGTCTATCCCTACTCCTGTTAGGAAAGAAATCGTGTGAATAACCGGTATATTTCCAACTCCACTTACTGGAGTTGTTGTTATGATTAAATCTGCGCGTTCTGCTTTAAATGGAACTTCCGAGGCTTTACATTGCTCAACGACAATATCATATCCCCTACTTTTAAGAACTTCCTCAACCTTTTTTGCTACGACTGTTGAAGTTGCAACTGCGGTACCACATGAAACTAAAATTCTTTTTGCCATTTTTATTACCTCCCTATTTGTTTAAATCAATTAGATTATATTTTTTGTATCACTATTATTAGCAATGGTGCTTATTTCTTTTAATGTTTTAGGATCTAACCCCATCTCTTTTGCATACTGCTTTTTAATATCGTTCCGTACCCAAAACCATAGTAATGCATAAACAAATGCTGCAAGAATAGCCGCAATAAAGTATGGATTACTTGGATCAAGGAGACGGACTATTATCCAAGGAATAACATGGGAACCTAAGTCGATTCCAGCAATGCTAGTTGCCCCATCTGGAAAATTAAAACCAACCGCTCTTCCCATAGTAGTAGCTAGATCTGCTAGATTTGTAGCAATGAAGAATACTATCATTAAAGTAACAATACTATTAATAATTCCTCGAATAATATTTCCTCTTGCAGCAGCTACTGCCCAAACAACGGTAAATGGTAAGACCGAAAAGTCTGCAAATGGTAACATTCCATTGTATGGAAGGATTACTGCTAAAAGTATGGTAATAGGCACCATAATAAGAGCAACAGCCATATTTGAAGGAGTACCAATTACAATCGCAGTGTCTAACCCGATATAGACATTTTTCCCAGGAAATCTCTTATTTATCATGTCACGAGCACCCTCAGATATTGGAATAAGTCCTTCCATTAAAAGAGCTACCATCCTCGGCATGATGATTAATACTGCTGCCATTTGAATACCCAATGTTAAAATACCTTTTACGTCATAACCACCCAATAATCCAATAATCATCCCTAATACTAATCCCATAACTAAAGGTTCTCCAAATATTCCAAATCGTTTGCTTAATGTTTCAGGGTCAGCATGGAGTTTATTCAAGCCAGGTATTTTATCAACAATTCTATTCGTTGCATAGGTAATAGGAGCAAAATTAACCGTTTCCGAGTGAGCCATTGAAACACCTTTTAAACCAAAATGATGTTCAACTGCAGGTGCAGTCCAGTCGGCTAATTTTAACGTTATTGCTGATACGATTAATCCAACGGCCAATGCCAGAATCATGTTGTCATATGCATAATAAGTAACTGATGCTGCAAAAATTAAATGCCAAAAGTTCCAAATATCGACGTTCAATGTTTTAGTAAAATTAGTAGATAATAAGATTACATTCAAGACTAGTACTAATGGAATCATTAGCGGTGCAACAGGTGTTCCAAATGAAATGGCTGCTCCTATCGGCCATCCTACGTCAAGAATGTCTAAATTTAATCCTAATGACTTAACCATTGCTTGCGCAGCTGGTCCCAGTGCTTCTGTTAAAAGACCGATAACTAAATTAATCCCTACAAACCCTATCCCAATTGTTACTCCTGCTGTAAAAGACTTTTTAAATCCTTGTTTTAACAATAATCCAAAAATAGTCATGATGACCGGAAGCATGATTGATGGACCTAATGCCAAAATATAGTCAACAGCTTGTTTAATCATTGATATACCCCCCTTGTTTGATAACGCTTTCACTAAAGGCGTTAAAACTAATTAGACATTCACTTGATTCAATATGTCTATTACTGCTTTTTTTGAACTGGCGTTTTTTATCGATAACATTGCCTTGTCATTTTGAAAAACTCCCATTAACCTCTCTAGCATAACGATTTGTTTTGATGGCTCTGAAATGGCAAGTACTAATACAATATCAGCATCAATAATCGTTTCTACACTTCCCATCATGTGAAATTTAACAGGATGATTTAGTACAGCTACACCAATAGTTGGATTAAGTACATGTTCTGGATCAGTATGAGGAATAGCTACTCCCATACTTGCTAAAGGTAAACCCGTTGGATACACTTTTTCTCTCTCCAAGATAGCTTCAATGAAAGAATCCTTTACATAATTGTTTTCCTTTAATTTATTAAATAATGTAGTAATGACCTCCTCTTTGGTTTCCGCATTAACATTTAGACAGACTATGTTTTCGTCAAGTTGGATTAATTTATCCAATGCCCCCTCCCCCTTTCAGTAATTATTGAAAAAAATAATCGTGCCAGAATGTTTCATTTGTTCTGACACGTTACATTTGTAATAATAATAAAATATTAAGAAAACTCGGTCAAGTGTTTTATGAAAATTTTTTTTGTCCACTAAAGTCGCTTCTTTTTCCTATTACACCTAACGCTGCTTCATAAAACGTTTCCGAAACCGTCGGATGTGGATGAATCATTTTAGCGGCCTCGTCCACCGTTCCTTCCAGATACATAAAGGCTGATGCTTCAGAGATCATTTCTGTTACATGGGGACCGACCATTGTAACACCAATAATTTCACCATACTTTTCATCATAAACAATCTTGGTAAATCCGACTGTTTCACCATGTGCGATTGCTTTTCCATTTGCCATATGATCAAATTTTTCCGATCGTACTTTAATGCCTTTTTTACGAGCTTCTGCCTCTGTCATTCCAACACTTGCAATTTCCGGAAAAGTATAGATGCATCGTGGAACAACTTTATAATCGATTGAATCCAACTCACCAGCTGCATTATTCGCTGCTACGATTCCTTCCGCACTTGCCACATGCGCGAGTTGATAGCCTCCCACGACATCACCTACCGCATAAACATTAGCTAAATTGGTTTCCATTTTTTCATTTACCTTTATATAAGGGCCTTCAAGATCAAGCTTTATATTGGAAACGACTGATAAGTTGGGTTTCCTGCCGACACTGATAATTAGTGACTCTGATTCAACTATCACTTCATTTCCTTTCTTGTCTGTACAAATGACAGCTTTGTTTGTTCCAACTGGCTGAACACGTTCAACCTTTGTATTTGTAAAAACTTGAACACCTTTTTTTATTAATTCCTTCTCCAATATCCTAGATGCTTCTTCGTCTTCACTCGGAACAAGTCGTTCGGCCATTTCAATAATTGTCACTTTCGATTTTAAGCTTGCAAAGATACAGGCAAACTCGACACCGATTACACCCCCACCGATAATAGTGATCGAATCGGGTATTTTCGGTAAATCAAAGATGGAGTCACTTGTATCGAAAGAAACCGTAGCCAGACCTGGGATTGGCGGAACAACAGGGGTTGATCCAGTGGCAATAATGATTTTCTCTGATTGAATGATTTCCTTTTCCTCACCCATTGCAATATTAATTTGGTTCGAAGCTTCAATCGTACCATATCCCTGAAATACATCAATTTTTCCTTGCTTCATTAAAAAATGAATCCCATTACGTAAACGAGTAATGACTTCATCTACTCTTTTTTTCATTTTCTCAAGGGAAAGAATAACCTCACCTGTTTCGATTCCCCAGCTTTTTGCTTTTTCAATCGAGTCAATGATTTCGGCTTGTCTCAATAGTGTTTTTGATGGGATACAGCCTCTATTTAAACAGGTTCCACCCAAGAAATCTGCTTCAACGAGGGCTACTTTTTTCCCCATTTTTGCTGCATGTATTGCTGCAACATATCCTCCTGGTCCACCACCGACAACAGCAATCTCATATGTTTTCTGCATGTTTTCACCTCTTACACGAGTAATTCAAACGGCTGTTCAAGGACTCGTTTGAGTTCTGTTAAAAATTCTGCTGCTGGTGCTCCATCAATTACACGATGGTCAAAAGAAAGACTTACTGTCATCATAGGACGAATTTCAATCTTCTGATTAACAACTACTGGTTTTTCTTGGATTCTTCCAACCCCTAAGATAGCCGTTTCTGGTAGATTGATAATTGGTGTAAAAGCATCGACAGCGTACATTCCTAAATTACTAATCGTAAATGTTGAGCCTTTCATTTGTTCAGGCAAAAGTTTTTGTTCACGTGCATTCTTTCCAATTTCTTTAGCCTCCGTAGTTAAAGCAGCAAGACCTTTTACATTTACATGTTTCAGCACTGGTACCATTAATCCGTCTTCAACCGCAACCGCTAAGCCAATATTTACTTCTTCGTTATAGATAATTTCATCTTTTATTAATGATGCGTTAACAGCTGGATAACGCGATAGCACTTGACCAACTGCTTTGACGATGACTTCTGTAAAAGACAAACGATATCCCGTTTGTTTTTCTATAATTGGTAGAAGTTGAGCACGCAGTTCTTTCACATTGGTCATATCAATATCACTCGTCAATGTAACATGTGGTGCCGTTGTCACACTTTGCTGCATCCGATCAGCAATGACTTTACGCATACCAGAAAGCTTTTTCCGTTTTAACAAAGTTTTCTGATCAGGTACTTGAAGTGATTTTGTTACATCTTCCTTCACTATCTTTCCGTTCATACCCGTTCCTGCTATGGTATCTAGATTAACTTGATTGGATTCTGCGATTTTTTTAGCAAGAGGTGTTATTTTCACCTCGTCTTTACTTCTAATACTTAAAGCATGTACATCTTTTTCTTGAATTCTCCCTTTTGGACCGCTCCCTTGAACGCCAGGGAGTTCAATTTGTTTTTCACGGGCCACTCTTCTAGCAGCTGGTGTAGCACGTACCTTTTCATAAGATGTGGAACCTGCCGCGGAAAATAGCTCTTCCAATTCGGTCTTGTCTTTTTGCACTTCTTCCTCCGTTATTGAGGAATCATTGGATGATACTCCGGGAGAGACTTCAGGTACATTTTCATTTTTTTCTCCGATATATCCAATTATTTGATTAACCGGTATTTCATCATCTGCTTCGTAGTATTTTTTCAACAATATTCCGTCTTCATAGGCCTCGACCTCAATATTAATTTTATCTGTCATAATTTCAAAAATCGGCTCACCGAGTTCTACCGAATCCCCTTCTTCTTTAAACCATTGAAGGAGGGTCCCCACTTCCATCGTGCTGCTCAACTTAGGCATAAAAATTTCCTTCGCCATCATCTTCCCTCCTTATTTAAAACGAATGGTTTCTTTTACTGCATGAATAATATCCGGGATTTGCGGTATAGCTGCCTTTTCCAAATTAGGATTATAAGGGATTGGGATCGGAAGTCCCCCTAAGCGTTTGATCGGTGCATCCAAATAATCAAAGGCTTCACTTTCTGCAATTACACTGGCAATCTCTCCACCAAATCCGCCGCGTTTTACTGCTTCATGAACAACGATTAAGCGTCCTGTCTTTTTTACCGATTCTATAATGGTCTCTTCGTCTAATGGGACAAGTGTTCTTGGATCAATGACCTCAACATCAATGCCTTCTTTTTCTAGTTCTAGTGCTGCTTCAAGGGCTTTGTGAACCATAATCGAAGTGGCAACAATGGTTACATCCTTTCCTTTCCGTTTGATATCTGCTTTCCCTAATGGAATCGAATATTGTTCTTCAGGGACATGACCCTTTGTTTTATATAAAAGCTTATGCTCGTAAAAAATAACTGGGTTATCATCGTCAATTGCCGCTTTTAATAATCCTTTGGCATCATAGGCAGTAGAGGGTTGAACCACTTTAAGGCCGGGAATGTGTGCCATCCATGCTTCTAAGCTTTGTGAATGCTGAGCGGCTGCACCAGTACCTGATCCAGCAGGTGTTCGTAAAACCATCGGTACCTTTCCTTTTCCACCGTACATGTAGCGCAGTTTTGCCGCTTGATTGACCATTTGATCCATAGCAATCGTGATAAAATCTGAGAATTGCAATTCTAAAATCGGTCTCATGCCTGTTAATGCAGCCCCAACTGCTCCCCCTGCGATCGCCGCTTCGGAAATTGGTGTATTCCTTACTCTTTCGGGCCCAAATTCTTCAATCATCCCGCGTGTTACACCGAAAGCACCACCATAAACTCCGATATCTTCGCCTAAAATAAAGACATCAGCATTTTGTCTCATTTCTTGGCTCATTGCTTCTCTGACTGCTTCTAAATATGTGATCTCTCTCATTTCTTTTTCCTCCCCTTATGCGTATACATCTTCTAAAAGAGAATCCAATGATGGTTCCGGACTATTTTCTGCAAACGTAACAGCTTCCTCAATTTCTTGCTTCGCTTCTTGTTGTAATGCTTGAGCTTTTTCTTCAGTTAACAAACCTTCCTGAATTAATAGCTCTTTAAACTTTTTAATGCCGTCCTTTTCTCTCCATTCCGCCTCTTCTTCCCGAGTGCGATATTTTTTTGCATCACTTTTCGAATGACCTTTCCAACGATATGTTTTTGCTTCAATTAAAGCGGGTCCATTACCTTCACGTGCCTTTTCAACTGCTTCATATACCGAATTCATAATCTCAATGATGTCTGTACCGTCAACGACTTTTCCAGGTATTCCATAGGAACTAGCACGATCAGCGATATTCTGTATGTTCGTCATTTCCTTTACCGATCCACTCATTCCATAAAGATTATTTTCACAAATAAACACAACCGGCAGATTCCAAATCGATGCTAGATTAAGAGCTTCATGGAAACTACCTTCATTGCTAGCGCCATCTCCGAAGAAACAAAGGACAACATAACCTTTTGCTTTCATTTTCGAAGTTAGTGCTGCACCAACAGCAAGAGGGATTCCTCCACCAACTATTCCATTTGCACCTAGGTTCCCTTTTTCCAAATCAGCAATGTGCATGGAACCGCCTTTCCCTTTGCAATATCCCGTTTCCCTTCCAAAGAGCTCAGCCATCATTCGATTCACATCTGCACCTTTAGAGATACAATGCCCGTGACCACGATGGGTACTTGTAATTTGGTCAATATCCTTTAATGCGGCTATAGCTCCAGCCGAAGATGCTTCTTGGCCAACACATAAATGAGTAGTCCCATGAATCATTCCTTTTGCAAAAAATTGATCAACCTTTTCATCAAAATAACGAATGACCCACATTTCTTTATATAAACTAATTAACTTTTCATCCGTAATATGGGGTGGCAATTTAACTGTGCTTAACATCATTATTAATCCTCCCTTTACATTTGTTCATATATGTTACATTTGTAAATATCGTAATACTCTTTTTGATTTTCGTCAAGAGAAACACACATAATTTTTCGACATTTATAAAAATTCCATATTGCTATTTCTGTAAGAATTAATAATTGCGAGTTCAAATAAATACGTAATAATTGTTACAAAAGAGGGAGCAGCATTTGTTTTAATTAGGACATTGAATAATATTTAAAGAGGGATATGGGTAAAACCCAATTTCAGCTGGTAGATTAGTAGTTGATAGTGAAAGAAGGATTACATAAAATGGTAGTAATATTTTTGAAGATAGACAGATAAAAAACTTTGATGAGATATGAGGAAACAATCGTCTTGTATTATTACACTGAAGAAAACATCATACACTTAGTAAAGTGTCCATCTCAGGTGGAAAAAATACTGTTTTGTCCACTGAAGGTGCCTGACACCGACGGATTTCCCGTCGGTGTCAGGTACAATTTTATTTAAATGATATGACCGTTCCTTCTTGAATGGTTGGGAATTGGTGTGGGCTTGCGAATACTGAGCCAGGTAATACTTCCCCTTGTGGTTCCTGGAAATAGATTGAGATATGCCCTAATTCCTTGAAGTTTTGATTTGCTAAAGAGCCTACTGCAGTAACAGTAAATTCTTCTTCGTCAAAACGAATGGTTCCACCTTCTTTTATTGATTCCTCAGTTAGCTCTTCAAACTCATGAATCACAGATATTTCCCTTAATTCCTGAGGTGCTTGTGGCCCGAATAATATTACAATTTTATCCTCTTTAAATGTAGGAACTAAAACACCAATTTCCTGAACAATTGTTTTAGACATGCTTCTACCTCCATACGAAAATACTTCTTTGAATCAATAAAAAATATTTTTCCTTCTATATATTAATAGATTATTTTACTAGACTTCCCTTAGTTGTTGCAGATGGGAATAGCTGATCTTGAAGGGATCTTAACTTCCATACTGTTGTAGTTGGATCAAGTTCAACATCATCTAATGTTAAAAACTGACCTAATTTAATATCCTTTTTGGCAACAATCTTTCCACTGATTAGTCCAATTGGGATATGACCGTTCTTTTTCATATCTTCATGTGTTTCAAGTACACCCCGAACTGTGTAACCTCCAATTCCATCAATGGATTCACCAGCTTGAATATCCCGTTTAGCTACTGCAACCGTTTCTGAGATTGGAGCCCCTAAAGGATGAATAGACGAATCATGTTGTAAAACAGCTTTCGCAATCGTAATTGGTGTTTCTAAACTGGCAAGATGATATGGACGATATAATGTATAATGTGGTCCTTTGCCAACCTTTAAGTAACGAAGTTCTTCATCTACTGGCTCTAAATCACTTTTAACAATAACGAAGACGCCTGGCGCTAGGCCATTAACATATTCAACTACTCCAAAACTGTCCAGTATTCCGCCATTTTCTTTCAAATTAAGTTTATCTGCCACCGTTTCTACATTGGCTTCCACACCATTCATTCCAACTTTATCTGGAACTAAACCAGTAGCATTACTCAAAAGATTCATTTCTGCCATTGTTTTAGTTCCATCTTGGAATGCAGCAAGCATATGTGCACTCATATGTTTTCGTTTGGCCTCTTCGGCACAAACATCAGGGTTGGATGTAGGAATAAACGGATTATTTTTCCCCTTTCCTGCCACTAATACTTCAAAGCCCATTGTTTTTGCAAATTCATATAATTCTAAAGTTGCGGCTGGCTCATCCCCTGCTGAGCCCGTATAAACTAATCCAGCATTTGTAAACATTTGATACATAATGGAACCGATCGTAATGTCTACCTCAACATTTAAAAGAACTAAGTGTTTTTTAGATCTCAATGCTTCAAGTGAAATATTTGCCCCTACCTCAGGGACGCCCGTTGCATCTACAATAACTTCTACATTTGGAGATTGGATCACTTCACGATAGTCATTGGTAATAACCATAGCCTCTTTTCTTACAGCTTGTGAGTTATAGAAATTTCCTGCTTTTTCTGCAGCATCAATATTTACATCGCAAATCCCAGTAACACTCATCCCAGGAATTTTGGATATTTGAGCAATCATCCCAAAGCCCATTTGCCCCGCTCCAATGACTCCTACCTTAATAGGTGCCTGTTCACTCTCTCTTTGCAATAGCTGTTGATAAATTGACATGATTTTTCCTCCCAATAAAAAATCTTCAAAAAGCGCTTTCATTTCCTAATAAAACTAATAACCTATCATTTAATAAACAATAATGACAAATTATAAGCCTAATAACATAACTTAATATTTTGTCACATTTGTCACACTCATTACCATTTGTTAATTATAAGTGTAAATTAAGCTAAAAAAACTGTCAAGGTGGAAATTTCAAAAAATTCAATTCGGGAAATATGGACTAAAAGTACGACCATATTAAAAAACAAGTGCTAAGGGCCTTAGTATCGAGAAAAATGTTCCGGGATAATGGCTTCTAAATTTTCCATTGATTAAGTTTTCATAGGTTGTTGGTATTCTTACCTCTTGGAGCTAGGGACATGGACTTCCATGGAAGTTCTGCTAAAGTAACTATTTTTATCAATTTCAAACAATGAGAAAAAGCTGCAGATATGAACCATCGCAGCTTTTTTAAGTTAATGCAGCTGTTTCCGTATTACCATTTCACAAGTAGTTTAAGAAAAGAATCTTTATTGTAATAGATCATTTGCTGTAGCTTCATCTGTAATAAGAACATGAATTAAGTTCCCCTCAAGTGCTGCTTTAATCGAATTTACTTTTTCTAAGCCAGAGGCAACCCCAATAACAAGTGGGATCTCTTTTAATTTATCAAGCTCTATCGCAATCACACGCTCATTCCATGAATTTTCAACTGATTTTCCAAATTTATCGATAAAATTATAGCAAATGTCACCTACGATTCTTTCATCATGCGTAATTTTTTGATGATCTAATCCAAGGTATGACTTTACCATAGTAGAGTGCTCAGGACTTCCCCCAATCCCTACCACCGCTATATTCGATTGTTCCGCTAAATCTATTGTTTTACGAATAGAGGGCTGTCTCATCAAAACCTCTTTCGCTTCTTTGGAATCGACCATTACTGGAACATGTAGCAACTCATAATTGGCCTTTAACGAATCACCCATTTGAGCCACTAGATAATTTGAATGAATGTCAACCCGTTCATTCCCAACTCCTCCAACTAAAGGTACAATTGTCACTTCAGGAAAGCCCTGTGGTGAATTTAGCGCTTTTGCCACCTCATGTAAGGTTGTTCCAGATGATATCCCGACAATTTGTCCGTCCTTCACCATTCTCAACAAATATTGAGCGGCTGCTTCACCCAATTGTTTTTTTGAGGATTCTAAGCCCACACTATCGATGCAAATAACCTCTCTTAATTCAAACAAACGTTCAATTTTCCTTTCCAATGAACGATACTGTCGATAATGTTCATCATGAATAGTTATTTCAACGATTCCTAACTCTCTTGCAGTTGTTAAGTACTTTGAAATGAGTGAACGACTTACACCTATTTTTTTTGCAATCTCAGATTGAGTAGCCCCTTCTTCATAATACATTTGTGCAACCTTTATCAGAATTCGTCTATTTTCCTGAAAAGCCATAACTGCATCCCTTCTTTTTAAACTACCCAAATCATTATCCCACGTTACATATAGTTGTTTTCGAAATGATAGTTGCAATGATAAAAGATAAATGAATTCCCGAGTGAAATTGTGATTATTGCTCTTTTTCTGCAAATATTATGACTCTCATGTCCGAGTTATGGATGTAAAACCATTACTTTATTAAAATCCAAATCAATACTACTAGTAATTATTCATTTCAAAAACAGCAAGTATAAGGAATAGACCTCTACATATTAATACATTCCAAAGCTTGCAAAATATGCGATTACAACCGCTAATACACCTGTAATTAAACGACTATATAAAACAGCAGGCACACCATATTGAACGGTTTCTGGCTTAGCTTCTCCGAGTGATAATCCAACAGGAATAAAGTCACAACCTACCTGACCATTTATCGCAAATAATGCTGGTAACGCGAATTGCGGCGGAATATTTCCTAATGCAATTTGACTACCGATTAATACTCCGATAACTTGGGCAATAACGGCTCCTGGTCCAAGAACAGGAGATAAGAATGGTAAAGTACAAATTACAACAATAAGCAATAAACCCCATATTGAACCGGCAAGTGGTGATAATGATTTGGCAATAACATCACCAATACCAGTATAATTGATTATTCCTACTAGCATACTAACAAATGCCATAAACGGAATAATATTTTTGATTAACATATCCACAGAATCCCGTCCCGCTTGATAGAACGTTCCTGTCACCTTTCCAATCCCTCGGGAAAATCTCATTAAAAAGTTATCACTATTATCCAGTTTTTCCTTTTTTAATTTATCATAATTTTCTTTGAAGCTTTCTTTATCTTTCGTATCAAATGTTAGCTTCTCCTCATGTGCGCCCGCTGCTTCTGTATATCCATCAGCTAATGCCACTTGATTCGGTGTCACTCCAGATACAAATATATCCTCCGTAATATGCTTTGCAAGTGGTCCTGATGGGGAAGATGCAAGAATATCAACGGTAGGAATTCGTTTCATCGGATAAATCCCAATTCTTGCTGTTCCTCCACAATCAATGATGACACACATCATTTCATCTTCTGGCACCGAATTTTTAAAACCATCGATCGCTTCTGTCCCTGTTAACTCTGCAATTCTTTGCGCAACAGGATGGATTCCACCACCAGTAATAGAAACAACCTTCCTTTTTTTGCCTTTTGGTTCAATATGAAGACCTACTCCCCATCCACCAGGGCCTTTTGAAACAAATACCGCTTTTTGACTCATTTTGTTCTCCCCCTTCTACAATGACTTTGATTCCATTCTTTTCGCTAAATATTTTGTGATCATCTCTGTAACAATCCCACGCAACAAGATAACGACTATTCCAACAATGAAATAGCGAACAGCTAACTCTGACATGGAGTAGCCAGCTTGTTTAATTCCATTTGCTATTCCGATATACACGAAAAGCTCACCTGCATTTGCATAAGGAAATAATGATGTAACAGGATGAACAAAGGAAACAGCAGAATCATAAAAGGCCGGCTTTTGTTTTTCCGGTAAAAATCGTCCAAAGGTATATGCCATCGGATTTGTTAAAATAAGTACCGAAAGAATAGGCATCAACGTATATCTTAGAAGCATATATTTCGAGGCAAATTGAATCGCCTTATTTACTCTTTCCTCTCCTATAAACTTCATAACCGCATATGTGAATGTAAGTAATACAACCAACGTTGGGACAATTCCCGTTAAAAGACCCATAAATTGCTTTCCACCAGCATCAAACATACCGATAAAGTGCTCTCCAAACCATTTAATCCACTCCATTAAACACCTACCCCTTTCTCGATTGGAATATTTTTCTTCGAAATAGAAACTAATGCATTTTCACTTGCTTTAAAAAGCGCCTTACAAAATGCAGGAATTTTATTCCCCTTCTCTTTTTGTAAAAGTTCATGTGCATCATTCAATATGACTCCCACATGCTGTCTTTTATATTTTTCTATCTCTTTAAACTTCGATAAGATAGATACTCCTTTTAACATGTGACATTCATGAACGATATAATCCTTGTCTACAACTAAAATCGCAATAGCACCTTTGCGAAACTTGCTTCTCTCCATTCCAGAAAACATAAAATAACCATCATTCCCTCTATAGCCGCTAACAATCTTATCAATGCTTTTGCGGTAATAGCGGATCTGAATGATTGAAAACACATACTGGACAACAAGAATAGCGCAAGCAATAATTGCAAGTTTCATAGAATCCCCCCAATCGATATACTTCTTTACTCCTGTATTCCCCCACCCTTTTAAAGCGCTTACATTCAAAGCGCTAATAATTAATAGCAAAAAGAGTTTTTAATAAGGAGTAACAAATGTTACACTGCGTAATCTTGTACCACATTAAGTGACATATGTTATATATTATTACATATGTTATAAACATAGAATAATTGAATGTAAAAGATGTGTCAATAATGATTTTTAAATTTTTAGAAAGTTTTTTGCCCTAAATCTATAAATAGAAGATTTAAATTTGTGAAGGATGATATTTTATATGAGGACTTAGACATAACAGATAACTTTAAGGAAAGGTTCTACATAATTTTGGGGATATAAACACAGATGGGATTATAAAAAGCCAATGTAGCATTCTAAAAGTTTAAATTTTCCGCCATTGGCTCTTGTATCCTATAAAATTTAGTTATAAAACGAAGGTTGTGTTGTATAACGTTTTTACCAAGTTAACCTCATTTCACTTTATCAACCGGATATGCATAAGCAATAAAGCGTTTAGGTGCATTTCCAATATAATGGAATGGATAACAGGTCGTGACTACTAGTACTTCTTCACCCATTTTGCGAATCACTGTTGTGTCATCTTCATTGACTATTTCCGTATTCCTTATCTTATATTTAAAGGAGCCATAGGGCATATGAACAGTGAAGAGATCACCTATCTCAATTTTATTAAATTCTCGAAACACAGTATCGCGATGCCCCGATAAAACAATTTGCTCTCCTTTTCCTGGAAAAACCGATTGTGATAAGTGCCCTATTCCTTTATCTAACGCTTTTTCATCCGCACCTTCTACAACCGGCAATGTCTTGTTCAGCTTTGGTATTTCTAATGTAGCAAACGCCTCATAATCCTTTGGATGAAACTCTTCAGCTTTAGAATTTGTGCCCTTAATTATTTTCCCTTGATAAGTTTGAATTTTTGCCTCAGCTTCATCAAGTGCACTTTTCTGAGCCTGCTCACTAAGAATAAATCGAATAAAAAAGAGCGCAACAAGACTAATACCGCTTATCAGAAAGAAATATCCTAGCCATTTTACCATAATCAGTCCTCCTTTCTAGATTAGCTTTTAATCATCCTATCCTATTTCCCCACCAAACCTCTCCTTTTTTTAAAACCAATAAACCATTCAGTAATATGTGGACTCGGCTCTACATTTAGTTCATTCAATAAAAATGTCGATAAAGCTTCATATTGCTGTTGAACTGACAAAAAATTACCCATAGATTCATAGATTTGCATTAATTTAAAACATGCCTCTTCTTCTTCAGGATAGAAGTTAGAAATTTGCTGAAAATAATGAAACGCTTTTTCTAGCCTCCCAGAGTCATAGATCCAATTAGCGAGCTGGTAAGAAGCCCAAATCCACCATTTCTTAAATTTTTCCCGTTCTGCTTCTGCCCACCAATAATCATATCCTTGCAAATATTCTCCGGTATAGATATTTAATGCCGCTTCGTAAAACATAACTGTTTCCGCACTAACTTCCGGCATATTCTTCATTTTGTTCTCAAATTCATTCGTATCTAATACCACAGCATTCAATGATAACATATAACCTTCCGATGTATTTTTCAATTGGAAGCAGTCTCCAAATTCTTTTATTACTTTTCTAATATGATAGATCGCTGTATATAGGTAGGAATAAGCCTTCTCCGTTTCATTCTCTGGCCAAAGAATCTCAACGAGAAATGATTTACGAACAAATTTCCCGTGGTGCTGCAATAAATATATAAATAATTCCTCTGTTTTTTTTGTACGCCATGCCATTGTTAATTCAGTTCCATCCGCCTTTTTAAGGGAAACTTGATTAAACAACGCCATGTAAAGCTCATCCCTATTCTCCAATACATTAACTTGTTTTGTTTTCATCTGTTTTTGAATTCGTTTAATTGTAGCGCTTAAACGCTCCACCCGAATTGGCTTTACAAGATAATCAAGAGCATTGATTTCAAATGCTTGTACAGCAAAGTCTCTATATGCAGTTGTAAAAATAATTGGTAAATCTGGCTTACCCTCGAGCAATCTTTCAGCCAATTCGATTCCATTTATCTCCGGAAAATTAATATCTAAAAAAACCACATCTACCTTATCAAGAAGAATAGCCTCTTCTGCTAGCAATGGATCTATGAATTTTTTTATTTGAATACTTGAATCAATGCGTAGTAATAAATGTTCTAAATACTCCAAGGCAAGACTTTCATCATCGACAAGAATTGCTTTCATTAAGTTCTCCTTTTCAATGTATTTTCTATCTATATCCTCAATTTTTTTACAAATTAAGTAACTCATACGATGACAAATATTAACTATATTATAAAGATTTGCAGTAAAAACTTCCACAAAACGCAATTATTATCTTTAATCTTTCACTCGACATATACTGAGTAAATCCTATTCCTCTCCTCAGTTTGTAAAGAAATTGTAGAGATTTGTCTTTTATAATTTCATTCAGATGGAAGCATTATTCTTGTCAAAATTCTACAAGAATAATCCTTTCATTTTTCCCATGCCTACAAGACTATAAGCATAATTCAAATTTCCTATTAATTAAAGGGGTGAAATTTTCGGAAAATCTAAAATTTAGAAACATATAGCAAGCTAAGTAAACGGAGGTTATTTATTAGCATGAAAAGAAAAATAAGCATTCTTACGATCGTATTTTTTCTAATCTCGCAAACTATTTTTTTGAGATTAGGTCCTATTCAGCAATCGAATGCTGCTGAACTCAAAGGATTATTGCTCACTGATGTGTCCATAAAGGATGAAAATGGACAAATGATCGACGCGGATAATCATCCTAATCTTCTTCCGCAACGAGATGAAATGGTCCAAGTTACATACAATTGGAAACTTTCCGAGTCTGTAACTGATGGAGATCAGATTTCATTTCAGGTACCTGCTCAATTCAGCATTCATCAGGAAGGGGACCATCCTTTAACAATCAGTGGTGGGACTACAATTGGAAGCTATCATATTACTGGATCAGGGAATGTGACCGTATCATTAAATGATGAAGCAGAAAACCATGCAAATGATCAAGGGGAGATCGTCATCCCTGCTCAATTTAATGAATCGGTTATATCTGGTAATGATGCTGTAGCGATAACTTTTAACTTAATTGACAACACAAAAACAATCAATGTTATGTTCGCATCGAATAATAATGAAGAGGAAACTGTTTCTGCTCCTAAAACAGATGATGAGTCTGTAAAAGAAGCCAGTGATGAAACGAATGGTGCGAATGAGACAAATGTTGAAAGCGAATCGAATGAAACAAATGTAGCAAATGATGCAAACGAGGCGATTGAAGCAAATGATGCTAACAAAATTAATGACTCACAAAAAGAAATCGCATCAGCGCAAATAAAAGAGAATATTATTACTGGTGTTACACTTACAAATAAAGAAGGCGTGGAAATTGATGCAAATAAGAATCCAACCAATCGCCCGCTTGTTGGTTCAGAAGTAATTATCCAATACGAATGGGCACTACAAAATAAGCACGGTTATAAAGCTGGGGATACATTTGAATTTCAACTACCAGAGGCATTCGAACTGTACAATGATGTTGACGGGGACTTAATTTCTTCATTTGGGAAAGTTGGAACTTTCAAGGTGACCAAAAAAGATAACAAAGCCATAATGACATTCAACGACAGCATTGAAAAACTTTCCAACATTAAAGGTACAATTGAAATTTGGAGCATTTTTAGCAAAACCAAAATTACAGGAAGTACTCATCAGGAAATTAAGTTTCCAATCAGAGATGAAGAGAAAACAATCATAATAGACTTCTTACCACCAAAGGGCTCAACCATTGATAAAAAAGGAACTCCTGATCGCGGATATAATGCCAAAAAAATTGATTGGACCATTGATTTTAATAAACAGCTTGATCAAATATCAAATGCTATTGTGAAAGACCCTATTCAAGCTGGACTTGTACTGCAACCAGAGTCTATTAAACTTTTTAATTTAGACGTAAAGATCGATGGAACAGTCACACTTGGTGAGCCTGTAGATCCTAATAATTACGATATTATCAAAGCAGAAGACGGTAAAAGCTTTGAAATTCACTTTAAATCGGACATCAATTCGGCATACCGAATTACTTACACAACAGATATTACCGATGACGATGGTGAGAAGTATACGAATAAGGCTACTTTATCAGGAAAAGAAATAAATGATGCCTCTGCAAAAGCAGAAGTTTCAGTAGGACGTGGTGTGCCTCTATCTAAAAAAGCTTTAAAGTATGATTCTTCCACTCAAACGATTGAATGGGAAATCAAGTACAATTACAACCAAAAGACAATTAAAAAAGAAGATGCGAAATTAATCGACTTGTTTAGTAATTCGCATAAGTTGATGGATGGCGAATTTAAAGTTTATAAAATTACTTTAGATGATTATGGAAACGAAAAAGAAAGTGAAACAAAGCTACTCGATAAAGATAAGGATTATAAAATTACTCCTACATCAACTAAAGACCAAAACGGATTTGAATTACAGTTTAAACAAGATATTTCATCTGCGTATAAAATCGTTTATAAGACGGTAACAACAGATAAAGTTTTTGATGATGGTTCAATTTCAAATACCGTTAAATCTTCTAGTGATGAGAAAACAATTGGACAATCGATTTCACAAGAAGTGCTCCATAAATATTTTAAAGGTGCGAATTATGCAGAGAAAACAGTGAATTGGGAAATCACATTTAATAAAAACAACTTTGAAATGAATAATGCCGTTTTAACTGATACATTTATAAATAAAGGGCTTAAACTTATCGTAGAATCTCTTAAAATTAAAGATAAAGCTGGCAAAGAACTAACAAAAGATAAAGATTTTACGCTTGAATCGAGCGAAGGTAAAGGATTCACCATTAAATTTACCAATCCAGTTAAAAACAGCTATACTGTTACCTTTACAACAAAGTTTAATGATGACTGGAAGGGCAGCAAAGAAACCAAAGAATACAAAAACCATGCATTACTTACATGGAAAGACGAAAAAGGGGAACAAAAGGAAAAGGAAGATTCAGCTACCTTTAATCCAGATCAATATACAAAAGATAATGGTTTCAAAGATGGATCCTACGATGCGACAAAAAAAGAAATCACTTGGAAGATCGGAATCAACTACAACTTAAAAACATTTGAACATGCAAAAGTCCAAGATTTTCTTTTGAATGGGCAGCAGCTTGTGAAAGATTCCATAGAAGTGTACGAAATGGAACTTACCGGTGGCGAAAAAGGGGTTAAAATAGGGAGTCCAGTTGAAAAAGATCAATATACTGTTCATGAAATCAAAGATGAAAATAACAACCCTGGCTTCCGAATCGAATTCAACGAAAAAATTGAAAGAGGATACTATATTACTTTCAAGACAACACTTAAGGACCAGCTCGTTAATGGAGAATATGAAAATACTGCTACGGTGTTTAATGGTGAGAATAAAATAACAGAATTAAAAGCGAGTGTATCCGTCAAGCATGGCGGGGAGTACGTTAAAAAAGAAGGCCAACAGGATGGCAAACTAGTAAACTGGAAGGTTTATATTAACCGTGGCCAATCCCTTGTGTCAAATGCAAAAATCATCGACGAACCAAGTGCAAACCAAATTTTATTAGGAAACAGCTTCAAGCTATTTGGTACGAAAGTCGATACAAATGGAACTGTAACAAAAGACAAGGAACTAGAACTTGATAAAGATTACACTTTAACCATCCATGAAGATGAGGCTGGAAACCAAAGCTTTGAATTAAGCTTCAAAGACGATATTGATTCTGCTTATATTTTAGAATATCAATCGTATTTGAATGCACGAGATAAAGAGCAGGCCTCAAACAAAGTTTTCTTTGAAGGAGAAAACAATCAAGATATAGAAGATCAAGATGAAATTTCCTTTACAGTGAGATTGTCAGGAGGATCTGGTACAGGATCTGGTGAAACCGGTCAACTTACCTTAATAAAGGTCGATGCAGATGATAAAGAGCATTTTTTACCTGGAGCGACGTTTACACTTTATGATTCAACTGGTGTTGCGATCAAAACCGCTACAACAGATGAGGAAGGGAAAATCGTCTTTAATAAATTGTTGTACGATGAATATTTTATTAAAGAAGTTTCAGCCCCTGAAGGTTATGTTGTTTCAATATCTGATAAGAATAAAGGGGAAAAAGTAAAACTTCATGAAAAAGAACAAAAAGTAACAATTGAAAATAAAAAAATACAACGAGCGGTTGAATTGATAAAAGTTGACAAAGATAATCCTACTATCGTATTAAAAGGGGCAGAATTCACATTACTAACAAAAGATGGCGAGCTTATTAAAGAAAAACTAATCACCGACAAGGACGGGAAAATATCTGTCTCTGATTTAAAACCTGGTGACTATCAGTTAGTTGAAATAGATGCACCTTTTGGCTATGTACTAGATACTAAGCCAATCCCTTTCACGATCAAAAAGGATCAAACCGAAGTTATTAAACTAACAGCTAAAAATACAATAAAGACCGGCAGCTTCGAGTTAACAAAAGAGGATGAAGATGATGAGACTATTCTTTTAGAAGATGCAGAATTCAAGTTATTAACAAAAGATGGCGAGCTTATTAGAGAGAATCTTACAACTGATAAGGACGGGAAATTTACTGTTCTTAACCTAAAACCTGGTGACTATCAGCTAATTGAAACAAAAGCACCTTTTGGTTATGTCTTAAACACTACGCCAATCCCTTTCACAATTAAGAAAAATCAAACGGAAGCTATCAAACTAACAGCTAAAAATAAATTAGCGAATGGCAGCTTCGAGTTAACGAAAGTGGATGAAGATAATGAAACGATTACCTTAAAAGGTGCAGAATTCAAGGTACTAACAAAAGATGGCAAGCTCATTAAAGAAAAACTAATCACTGACAAGGACGGGAAAATTTTTGTCTCTGACTTAAAACCTGGTGAATACCAGTTAATTGAAACAGATGCACCTTATGCCTATGTCTTAAACAATACGCCAATCCCTTTCACGATCAAAAAGAATCAAACCGAAGTTATCAAACTAATTGCTAAAAATTCATTAAAAACAGGCAGCTTCGAGTTAACGAAAGTGGATGAAGATGATGAGACCATTACATTAGAAGGTGCAGAATTCAAGGTACTAACAAAAGATGGAAAGTTTATTAAAGAGAAATTAACAACTGACAAGGACGGGAAAATTTCATCTGACTTAAAACCTGGTGACTATCAATTAATTGAAACAAAAGCACCTTTTGGCTATGTTTTAAACACTACGTCAATCCCTTTTACAATTAAGAAAAATCAAACCGAAGTTATTAAACTAACAGCTAGAAATAAAATAAAGACTGGTAGCTTTGAGTTGAAAAAAGTGGATAAAGATAATGAAGAAATTACATTAGAAGATGCAGAATTTAAATTACTAACAAAAAATGGTGTTCTTGTTATAGATAAATTAACAACTGACAAGGATGGGAAAATTTTCGTCCGTGACTTAAGACCTGGTGACTATCAGTTAATTGAAACGAAAGCACCTTTTGGCTATGTTTTAGACACTACGCCAATTCCATTCACTATCGAAATGGATCAAACAGAAGTTATCAAACTAACAGCTAAAAATGTATTAATGACTGGAAGCTTTGAATTAACGAAAGTGGATGAAGATAATGCGACAATTACATTAGAAGGTGCAGAATTCAAGTTACTAACAAAAGATGGCGTTCTTATTAGAGAGACATTAACAACTGACAAGGACGGGAAAATCTTCGTTTCTGACTTAAAACCTGGCGACTATCAGTTAATCGAAACGAAAGCACCGAATGATTATGAGATAAACAAAACACCTATAGAATTTACAATTGAAAAAGGCGTTGAGAAAACTGTAACTCGTACATTTGAAAATAGCTTAATTCCTGGCAATGTGATCTTAACAAAAATCCATAAAAACAATCCTTCAGTCACATTAAAAGGCGCGCTCTTTAAGCTGGAAAAACAAGACGGTACACTCATTAAGGACAATTTAGAAACAGATGATCAAGGGCAAATTAAAGTAGAAAACCTTAAGCCGGGTGATTATCAATTTATTGAAACAAAGGCACCTTTTGGGTACACACTTAATTCGACACCACTTAAGTTTACAATTGAAAGAAGTCAAACAAAGCCGTTAGAAATCAGCTTTGAAAATGAGATCATTTACTACCCGCCAGTTGATCCTAAGGGATCGGTTGAATTGACTAAAGTTGATAAAGATCAGCCGTTATTAGGATTAGAAAATGCAGTTTTCACCTTAAAAGATCAAAATGGAACCATTATTAAAGAAGGATTAACCACGGATAAACAAGGTAAGCTGACGATCGATCAATTAAAACCTGGTACCTACCAGTTGATCGAAACAAAAGCACCTTTCGGCTATGTTTTGGATGAAAAGCCAATCACATTTACAATCATCAATGAACCATTAGGTGTATTAAAGATTACTTTTACGAATCAACTAAAAACAGGGGCCGTTGAATTAGTAAAGGTTGATAAAGATGATCATCATCACAAGTTAGCAGGTGCCGAGTTTACCTTACAGACAAAAGACGGTTCAGTTATTCAAAAACGCCTTACAACGAATAAGGAAGGAAAACTGGATGTTTCGAATTTAAAACCTGGCGATTATCAATTGATCGAAACGAAATCACCGGTTGGGTATATTTTAAACCCAGAACCTATTGATTTTACAATCAGCGTTGGACAAATGGAAAAGTTACAAATAACTTTTGAAAACGAAAAAGTGGATGATGACGGAAACAAAACAGAAATTGAAAAAGGAACAGTCGAGTTAACGAAAGTCGATCAAAAAAACCATTCTATCCATTTAGAAAATGCTGTATTCACACTTAAAGATAAAAAAGGAAAAATTATTGCCGATAACTTAACGACGAATAAAGATGGAAAACTTGTGCTCACAGATTTAAAACCTGGCAGCTATCAGTTTATCGAAACTAAAGCACCAAAACATTACATCTTAGACGGCACACCAATCCAATTCACGATTAAAAAAAATCAAGAAACCTTTATTAAAGTTACGGTAGAAAACGAAAAACAACAAAAAGATAATGATGATGATAAGCCAAACGGAAATAATAATGGACATAATAATAATGGACATAATAACGGAAATGATTCGGGGAATGATCCAAATAATGGATCAAATAATAATTCAGACAACAACTTGGATAATGATTCAAGTGATCACAATAACAAAGATCAATCCCATTTCCAATTACCTAATACAGCTACTAATATGTACACGTGGTTATTTATTGGTGTTTCCTTATTAATCATCGGTTCTATCCTATTTACCATTAGTCGTAGAAGATTAGAATAATAATAAACTAATAAAATATTAACAAGCCTGCCACATACGAATAATAGTGGCAGGTTTTTCAATTAGGACTACTTTTCTATATTATGATACGGGATTCTATATTAGTAGAGATTAAAAATCTGCATTGTTTGAGGTGTAACTAAATAGCATTTACACCATAAAACAACAATAATATTAACAAAATTAGAAGAAAAAGACCGACATTTAGAATGCCGATCATACTTTCATTAATGCTATTTTTTAATTTCATCGGAATCGTTTTTAATAACTTTTAATCCCGGGTTCACGTCATTTTCAACTACATGCTTAAGCATGGACAGTTTATTGTTCCAAAATTGCTCGTAATATGAAAGCCATTGTTTTAATTCTGTTAACGGCTCTGGTTGCAGCCGATAGCGTTTTTCTCTTCCAACCTTTCGTCCGCTAATCAATTCTGCTTCTGAGAGGATGTGAAGATGCTTTGCAACAGCTGTACGAGTCATAGGAAAATGGGAAGTAATTTCCGAAATGGGTAATTCTTTTTCGGAAAGTAATCTTAAAACCTCTCTCCGAGTAGGGTCTGCAATCGCTTGAAAGACATCATACTTTTGTACGGATGAATTCATTAACCCTCAACAACCTTTGGCAACCGTTCTTGAACAATTCCAATCCAACCTTTTTCCATAGTGTCACGAATAACTGAACTTTTCTGATTTGCTTTTTGAACAATCGCATCAGGATGCTGCCAGCCACCATGAATCAGTGTGAACTCTGTTTTATTCCCTAGATCTTTTAAAATAAATGTAGCAAACCATCCTTCGGTATCCCAAGTAAAAGAAAGGCGATGGGGAGGATCCAACTCTGTAACTTTACAAGGAGATGGACCAAAAGGTGATTGTAAATGAAATTCATATCCAACTTCTGGCTGGAAATCATTTGGCATAAACCATGATGCAATACCATCAGAGGTTGATACTGTTTCCCAAACCTTTTGAATAGGTGCTTCTAAAATCACTGTTTGCTTAATATCTTGTAGAGTATTTTGATTATCCATATTGTCCCTCTTTCTCGTTAAAATATAACACCTTTTAGTTTCATTTTGAATTATATAAAACCTTTTGGTGTTATGTCAACATTCATTTATGCTCTTTTCTTAAACTATATATTTTTTTAAATCGGTATTAACAGACTATTCGAATCTCTGCGAGCGACCCCCACAACTAAAAAGATTGTTTCGAAACCTTTATACTGAGTCAATTGTACGTTTAACTTTTGCAATTTCATGTTTATCTATACTGTAAGGAAACGGTGACATCATGCCTGAAACGAATCAAACTCGTGAAGAGTATAAATTATCAATGAAAAGGAAAAAGAATAGTCGATCAAATTCACTTGCTAAAAGTGTATTGATAAAACTTTTTCTTGGATGTTTAATATTCGGATTTATTTCTTTAGGAATAGTAGTAGTAATTTTTCTAGCTATTATTAAAGATGCACCTGAACTAGATAAGTCCAAATTAGCCGATCCTCTTTCAACGAAGTTCTATGACAAGAACGGGAAATTTGTTCATGAATACGGAATGGAAAAACGTACGAAAATCACTTACCAACAGGTCCCTAAAGTACTTGAGCAAGCGGTAATTGCTACGGAAGATGGCCGCTTTTACAGCCACCATGGGATTGATGTTAAAAGGACAGCAAAAGCCATTTTTGAAAATATTACAAATGGATTTGGCTCTCAAGGTGGAAGTACGATTACGCAGCAGGTGATTAAGAATTCTTTTTTATCTCCTGAAAAAACGACAAAACGAAAGATACAGGAATGGTATTTAGCATACAAGCTGGAGGAAGAATATTCAAAGCATGAAATTTTGATCATGTATTTAAATAAAATCAATTTTGGTAATGGCTCCTATGGGGTAGCTGCTGCCGCAAAAAGTTATTATGGTCTAGATGTAAAGGATTTAAAAAAAATGACGCTCGCGGAAGCTGCTACTTTAGCTGGGCTCCCCCAAAGTCCAAATAATTATGATCCTTCCAAACCAGAAAATAAGAAAGCTGCTGAACAGAGACGTAATATCGTCTTAAAATCGATGAATAGACAAGGGTATATCACCAAGAAGCAAATGCTAGATGCAATGAACATTTCGGTAACTAAAGGAATTATTAAAAATAAGCAAAAAGGTATGCCATATGAAGGTTTCTTAGATGCTGCAGTACGAGAAGTGGAGAGCAAATTAAAGAATGTAGATATAAGTACTGACGGATTACAGATTTACCTAACGTTAGATCCAGAAATTCAACAGTATGCTGATGAATTAGCAAACTCGAAAAAATTCATTGATTATCCAAATGAACGCTTCCAAACAGCATTTACGTTTATGGATTCCCGTACAGGTGAAGTTAGAGCCATTGGGAGTGGTCGTAATAAATACAAAGCCACTTTTCGCGGAAACAACCTGGTTATCGACTCAAAACTTCAACCTGGATCGACGTTTAAACCGATTTTTGATTATGCTCCAGCAATAGAGAAGTTAAAATGGTCAACGTATCATCAAGTTGTTGATGAACCATATCATTATTCAAATGGGGATCCTATTCGAAATGCCTATAAGAATTACAGTGGCTCTATGTCAATCCGAAATGCACTAGTTGAATCTCGGAACATTCCCGCTTTAAAAACATTGCAACAGGTAGGTTTAAATGAAGCAAAGAATTTCGCGAAATCTCTAGGCATTACATTCCCTAATGATCAAGTTTATGAATCCTTTGCAATTGGCAGCAACCCTGTTTCCACTCTTCAATTAGCAGGAGCATACGGAGCATTTGCAAATAAAGGAATGTATACAAAGCCACACTTTGTTACAAAAGTTGTTCTCTCAAATGGAAAAACAATCTCCTTTAAGCCAAAAAGCAAGCGAGTTATGGAAGATTATACCGCTTATATGATTACAGATATCCTCCGTGGTGTAATCCATGCTCCAAATGGAACGGGGCATAGTGCAGACATACCAGGTTTAGATATTGCAGGTAAGACAGGGACAACCAATTTTGACCTCAATACAACTAGAAAATTTGGGTTTCCAGAGAGCGCTACTAATGATAGTTGGTTTGCAGGCTATACACCAAATTACACAATGACCGTATGGACTGGTTACCCACGAATTAATTTCGGAAACTATATGGCAGGAGAAACAACGAAAATTTCTCACTTTATTTTTAAATCAATGATTCAAAGATTCGAAACTGGAAAGAGCCATTTTGAACAACCGCCAACAGTAGAAAAAATAAGAAATGAACTTTACATTAAAGGGGTCAATCCGGATATGCTGCCACCAGCTCCGAAACCCAAAAAGAAAAAAGAGCAGTGGGAAAAGGATAAAAAGCATCATAAGCCTAAACACGAAAAAGAGAAGCACAAGAAAAAAGGAAAGAAGCATAAGGGGAAAAAGAAGCATTAAATATAAATTATCAAAAACCAATTAATCTCCAATCATTCATTTCATTTAAATAAGCAAAAAGAGAAATTATCTAGTTGCTTGAGCACAAAACATAAAAGAGCATCGGAACCCCGATGCTCTTTTACTATAATTTTAGCTATTATTTTACGAGAACTAAATTAAGACTCCCCCTAAGCGAAACCTCTCCACTTAAGGCTAAAGAACCCAATGATAAAATGCCTTTGCAACCCCATTTTCTTCATTTGTATCGGTCACCCAATCAGCCGCTTTTTTCACTGTTTCTTGTGCATTGCCCATTGCTACTCCCAATCCGGCATCAGTAATCATGGCAATATCGTTTAAACTATCTCCCATCGCCATCACATTATCCATCGTTATACCAATTCTTTCACATAATTTTTCAAGCGCTTTTGCTTTACTGATACCATAAGGATTGACTTCCAGATTAGTAGGACTTGAATTGGTCACCTGGAATCTATTCTTCTTTAGTTCCTCCATAATCGTTTGCCGAATCTCATCATCTTCTATATCGAAACCAAACTTTAACCATTCATATTCTGAGAAGGCGAAATCTGTCGGAAAATCCTCCCGATAAACCTGATCAACCGTAACGGCCCAGAACCTTGTATTATGCAGCTTCTTCAAATCCCACATCATTTCGATTTCCTCGACCTGTAATAAATTTCGCTCCAATAAATTTCCATTTGAATCCCATGTCTCACCGCCATTTACTGTAACGAGAAATGAATTCAACTGCAACTCCTTTGCATACTGATGTACAGTTCCATAAGAACGGCCAGTACTTATAACAATATGTATACCCATCTCTTTTGCTTTTGTGATTGCTTGTTTATTAATATCTGAAATTTTATGTTCATTATTAAGGAGTGTCCCATCCATATCCAAAGCAATTAAGCGAATATCCCGTTTTTGTGTGATAGCTTTCATTACGTCCTCCCTTTCTCACCATACCTTTTCCAACTATTCTAATACAATTTATCCCTTTTCGAAAGAAATTATCAATGTAAAACGTTTATCATAGAAATGAAAAGCCATTGTAAGAAGTACATTTTCTTATTTTTGAGTAAAAATCGGTGTCAGGCACCGCTCGTGGACATTTCGCATTTTTTTCCACCTCAGACGGACAGTGCTAAGTTATTTATCCTTTATTTGCTTAATGGAGCTAGACAACTATATCAATCATTCCCACAAAAAAAGAAGGTAAAGCTTAGGCGAAGCCCAAGAATTACCTCAATCATAAATGAAGCATTTTCACCCATCCGAAAAATGAAATCCATAAAGGAACCGATAATAATATTCCCCAAAACATTCCTTTAACAAAATTTCCATTATCATGATCCATTCAAACACCACACCTTTTTCATTTTTTTCAAAGGTGTAGAGGTTCATGTGTGTACTTCTAGCATAAGGGTTGTCCCTTGAAATTATTGTCATAACATAGGAATGAGAAATAAAAATTATTGTCGAATATTTTCCTTAATTCAAAAGGAAACTGCTGAGCCGTATATAAAATAAATCATCAGTACTATTTTTAAATCATTCAGTCCGTTACTTCTGGATAAATTACTAATATTTACATTTTTATCATATCTAGTATTATTGTAAAATCATGTTATAATTTGTTAGAAAAATATTAAAGTGAGGTCTTATATATGAAGAAAAAGATCCTAATAATTATTGCAAGCATTATTGGGATAGTAGTAGTTGGAATAGGCGGATACGCCTTTTATTTATATAATTCTGTTAAAGATACTGCAAATAAAATGCATGACTCTGTCGATTTGGGCAAGTCACATAAAAATCCAGTACTCAGTAATGGCCAACCCATTTCAATATTATTGTTAGGTGTCGATGAACGTTCAGGGGACCGAGGGCGCTCAGATACATTAATCGCGATGACACTGAACCCGAAAAAAGGGACGATGCAAATGATCAGTATCCCTCGTGATACGAGAACAGAAATTGTCGGTCATGGAACGATGGATAAAATCAACCATGCTTACGCATTTGGCGGACCCAAAATGGCCATAGACACAGTAGAAAAGTTTACTGGCGTTCCAATGGACTATTATATCCGTGTAAATATGGAAGCATTAAGTGCACTTGTTGATGCAGTTGGCGGTGTAACTGTTCATAATGATCTTGATTGGATCGACGAGGGCTATTACAAAAAAGGGTATCATTTCACAAAAGGCGATATCGAACTAGATGGTGCAAAAGCACTTGGATTTGTCCGAATGAGACATTTAGATCCTGACGGTGACTTCGGTCGTAACAAACGTCAGCGTCAAGTTCTTACGGCAATTGTTGACAAAGCTGCTAGTATTTCATCCGTTACTCGATTTAATGATATTCTAGCTGCATTAGGAAATAATGTAAAAACCAACATGACCTTTGATGATATGATGGAAATACAAAAAAACTACCGTGACTCTCGAAAAAACATTACTCAATATGAAGTAAAAGGTGCGGGAGGAAAAATCGGCGGCATATATTACCTCAATGTACCTGACCAAGAAAAATCAAAAATAAACCAAATGCTCAAAGACAATTTGGAAAGAGGTTAACCTTGGTGTCAGGCACCGCCCGTGGACTTTATGGTCTTTTTTCCACCCCATATGGACAGTGCTGTGTCGATTATTGATAAGATCATGTGAAAAGCCGTTGCTAAAGCTTTAGCAACAGCTTTTTGTGTATTTATATTTGCTATGCTTTTAATCGAATGTATAATCTTATTCAATGTTCTTTATTCCTCTGCACTAACATCTTTATTTATCCTTTTCGATGTGTTGGAGCATCATTTCCAATTTCACCGATAATTCTTTAATCAACTCATATGCCGACATGTCCGTATTTTCGTTTCCTTTTTGATAACCATAATCAAGAATTTGCTTAAACTGCTTTTCCATTTCCTTTTCCAGTTTAATCGCTCTCCTCTTCATATGCCCACAGTCATTGAGTTACAAAATCCCTTTTTCCCTTTGTACTCTTCCTTTCAAATACAACCGCAACAATAGTAATGCTATAATGGCAGCAAAAGAATCCAGAACTACATCATAAATAGAAGGTGTTCTCCCTTCTACTAATAATTGATGCAATTCATCTGTAACTGCATATAGCGTTGTAAAAAACCATGACCAAAAAAGCTTCCTCTCTTTAAAAACAAAAAATAAAATAACTGATAGCATGCCAAACACAACGATATGCGCCAATTTTCGACCAAAAAAATTTACAGTACTCGCTACTTGTTCATTAAATCCTAAATACTTCTGAATTATATTTAATGTATGCTCTCCTGTTGCAGAAGGTGATGCAGTGATGACAAAAATGAATATGAGCCATACGATCGCTAATAACAATGTGAAATAATTTATCTTCATTAAAACATCCTTTGGTACATCATTACTTAATTTATACTAAATATATAGATTTACCTTTCCATTTATTCTAAAATTTCCAATTATTCTATTACTATTATAGTAGATCATAAATTAGTTTGGAAGAGTGCTGCGCAAAGATTGTACCAATAATCATTAATAAAGGCTCTTTTCGTGAACTTTTACTTTTAGTCCTATGAATAGATTGTAGATACAAACTCCTAATAAATAAGGGATGAATAAACTTTATGAAAAGATACCAGGCCACTATATTTATACGGATATATTTTTTATTCGAAAACAGCCTTAATAAAAATCATACTAATTCCTTATTTAAACAAAATAAATATTTATTTACAATAACTTAAAAAAACTTTTATTTTTTTATAGTAAAATAAATCAGAATCATATAATTCAATTAAATTTATAGGGAGAGGGATTTTTCGTGAATTTTAAGAAAAAAGGGTTAAACGTGGCAAAGGTTGTTCTATCAACAGCAGTAGCAACAAGTGTAATCGCAGCTGCCTCACAAGCGGAAGCGGCTACTAAACCAACAACGGCAAAGCTTGCGAAGAATGCAGAAAAGCTTGTAAAAAATGCAGAAAAAAAGGCTGCAGAGCTAAAGAAGCAAATAACTTATGAATCCCGCGCTAAGTTGTTCCCAAAAGACAAACTTGGATTGCCAAGTATGAAACTCTATAAAGAAACAGAAGCTGCCTTAAAGAAAGCTAAAAAAGAAGTCAATAAGCTAAATGGAAAATCAAAAAAGACATTACTATCTAGACTTTCATCGAAGGTAGAAACGCCATATAAAAATGCAACAGCATACATAAAAGTTGTAAATGCCGCAAAAGAGCTTGACAAAACAAATAAAAAACTAGAAACGGCTTTAAATAAAGGGAATATCGATTCTTCTATTATTAAGATTCATACAAAATTCTCGGCTGATATAAAGAAGTTCTCCAAATCTATTAGTCAATTAAAGGGTACTGGAACGAAGCAAGCATTTACAAAAGCATATCTTAACAAATTTACTAAAACAGACAAAGCGCTTAGCTATGTAATTGCGGTACAAAAGGATTTTACCGAGTTAAATAAACTGATCGCAAATGATGAGGACAAAAAGGCAGAAGCTCTTATAGAAAAAATCAAGAAAAAATTAATCGATGGGAAGAAACTTGGTTATATTAAAGGAACTTTAGCAAAGAAATTTGATGGAGATCTCAATAAAGCAATTAATGATCTCAAAAATGGAAAAGAAACTTTCAAACTATCAATCATGCACTCTAACGATACACATGCACACCTAGATGATATTGCCAAAAAGGTTACAGCCGTTAAGGAAATACGTGCAAGTAAACCACATTCCCTTTTAATCGATGCTGGTGATGTTTTTTCCGGTACATTATATTTTAATGAGTTCAAAGGACAAGCAGATCTTGAATTTATGAACTTAATGAAATACGATGTGATGACAGTAGGAAATCATGAATTTGATTTAGGCTCAAGTCCTGAGGGCCATCAAGCATTGGCTGATTTTATCAAGGGAGCACATTTCCCAATTGTGAGTTCTAACGTAGACTACTCTAAGGACGACAAACTAAAGGGATTATTTAGTGATTTAATCTCAAGTAAACCTGAAGAAGGAAAAATTTACAACGGAATCATTAAAGAAATAGACGGTGAAAAGGTTGGATTCTTCGGGTTAACAACTGAGGAAACAAAGGATATTTCAAGTCCAGGAAAAGTAGAATTCAAAAATTATATTGAAGAAGCTAAAAAGGCAGTGAAAGCATTCGAGAAACAAGGTGTGAACAAGATTATTGCAATCACTCATATTGGATTTGATGACAATCCAGACTATGACAATGATTTACTGTTAGCTTCTAACGTGGACGGAATTGATGTAATTATTGGCGGACATAGCCATACAAAATTAGAAGAGCCGGTTGTCATCAATAAAGATAAAAATGGCAAGAAGAAGGATCCAACTGTCATCGTCCAAGCCTACCAATATAATGATTATTTAGGCACACTTGATGTTGAGTTTGACAAAAAAGGAAGAGTTATAGGACAATCTGGTCATTTAATCACAATCGCTGATAAAGCTGAAGATCTTGAAGCTGCTGAAATGCTTAAACCATATGCTGCGAAAATTTCCGAGGTCAGAAACACACCAACAGGAGCAACAGCTGTAAAAGCATTAGAAAATCCTCGTGATGGAGGAATTTTAACCAATCCAAGCGTTCGTAAAAATGAAACTGAGCTTGGTAACTTAATCACAGACGGAATGCTTGCAAAAGCGAAAGAATATAATAAAGATACTGTCATCGCTTTCCAAAATGGAGGAGGCATTCGTTCAGACATTAAGCAAGGGGATATCTCCTTAGGCGATGTTTTGACAGTGCTGCCTTTTGGAAACACACTTGCAACAATGACTTTAAAAGGTTCAGAAATCATTGAAGCTTTGGAGCATAGTGTGAGTCAAGCTCCAAATGAAAATGGCGGCTTCTTACATGTATCAGGCTTAAAATTTACGTATGATAGCTCAAAACCTGCAGGGCAGCGAGTACAAAAGGTTGAAGTAAAAGGAGACGATGGTTCTTATTCTGATCTGCAATTAACATCTAACTATGTTGTCGCAACAAATGCTTTTACTGCCAAAGGCGGAGATGGCTTTACCGTTTTCCAAAAAGCATATGAAGAAGGACGAGTAACCGATCTTGGATTATCTGATTGGGAAAATCTAAGGGATTATGTACAACAGTTGAAAACTGTTAATCCAGTAATAGAAGGTAGAATAGTAGATATTGCTGGAAAATAAATGATGCAGTAAAAATTGGGGGTGGTCCATAAGTGTCTAACACTTGTTATGGAGCACCTCTTCCCTCTTTTCCATTTCAAGTTATAAAAAAGACCTATTTCGGATATCGTTAACTCATTCATTTGAAAATAGAAGGAAATGAGTATGTATTTGAAGTTCCTGTTCATTTGTTTGGTAACCCAGAAGTGAAAACTAGGGACATCATCTGGATCTCGTTAAAAGGTGAAGTGATGATGTATCATGAGGAGTAAGGTTATAGATATTGTAGGTAATAAGGGACTTTTTTTAAACTATAGGTCCCTTTTGTTATTGTTTTTTTATACTGTTTATTCTTCATTTTTAATAAAAATTCGAATGGAATCTCCATATTTTGGTGATATTAAATGAAACAGTAAAAACGAAGAAGGATGATACAATGATATATATCTATAATGATTATGGTGGAACCCATACAACTTCCTTAGCCGCTGCCTTTCATCTAAAAAAATTACCTACTGATAGACCACTCACCAAAGAAGAAATTTTAAATGTTAAATATTTCAATAAGCTAACTTCTGATGACTTCGGCAAGCTGCTTTACCACGGGGAAGATGAAGATGGAAACCCTGTTTATACAATCGGAAGAAAATCTCAAAAGCTTGTTATTCCTGCGATGAAAAATCTAAGTACATTATTTCTAAAGAAATTTAAAGAGGAGGAAAAAATCATTTTTTCCAATACTTCTCATACGGTTCCCTTCCCCATGTCTATAGGAGGCTTTCTTTCCAGAGGACTAAAAATTGATTTTTTAGGTGTACCACTATTAGTCGCAGGAGCTAAAATATGCACTAATGATATCATTCAATTAGTCGAACACACGAAACAATTCGCAAAATTAACCAACGAAAAAGTAAACGTATTGGAAAATAAAGAATTTAAATAATGGTGTCAGGCACTGTCCGTGGATTTTTTAGCTATTTTTCC
This sequence comes from Heyndrickxia sp. NPDC080065, assembly GCF_050281185.1. Lineage (NCBI taxonomy): Bacteria > Bacillati > Bacillota > Bacilli > Caryophanales > Bacillaceae > Heyndrickxia > Heyndrickxia sp. NPDC080065. The sequence continues at coordinate 148,572 of NZ_JBNNWS010000003.1, forward strand.
ACCCCACACGGACAGTCCTTTTTTATTCTAAATAAAATATCATTTTTTCGTTATTAATGTAAGAATGCCGCTAAACCCAGTGTCGATGGATTGGATTCTCACTTTTTCACTTGAAAGGAAGCTGGAATCATAGGCTGTGCCCCCATTTGCGTAACAACGAAGGCAGCCACTTCTGTTGCATATTCAATCGATTCTTTGAGTGAATCACCTCTGCTAATTCCCATTGCTAATGCTCCATTAAATGCATCACCTGCACCTGTTGTATCAACAGCATCGACATGCTTAGCATCTATCCAGCCACTTTCATTCTTATTCATATAGAAAGATCCTTTTGAACCAAGTGTGACGACTACCGTACCTACTCCTTTTTCTAGCAACAGGCTGCATGCTTTCCGGAGATTATCTTCTGATGTTGCTTCGATTCCTGTTAACTGTGTAAGCTCTGTTTCATTTGGTGTCAAAAATGTAACATTTTTCAATAATGAATTCGGTAAATGATGAGAAGGTGCAGGATTCAAAATTACTTTCGTTCCATGTTGCGCCGCAATATAAACCGCTTTTTCAACTGCTTCTAACGGAATTTCAAGCTGTAAAACCAATACCTCACTATTTTCGATTATTGGTGCGGATTGTTCGACAAGCTCTGATGTAACCTGGAAATTAGCTCCCGGAAAGAGGACAATCGCATTTTCCCCCATATCTGTTACTTGGATAAGCGCTTGTCCAGTTACTCCTTTCACATGTATTGAACTCGTATTAATACCATAATTAGATAAATTTTTTATCGATTGATTGCCGTGACTATCATCTCCGACACTTCCTAAAAAATGGACTTTTGCCCCTAATTGACTTGCCATTACTGCCTGGTTAGCACCTTTCCCGCCAAAATATACACTGTGACCCTTACTATGTAAGGTCTCACCTCCATTAACAATATGTGGAACACGGTATACAAGATCAATATTTATGCTGCCTACAACTGAAATGTTCATGACCAATTATGCTCCTTCTGTAATTCGCCTTGTTCTTTAATATTTGTTAAAATTTGTGACTCTCCTGCAATCTTGGTAATTATTTCTCCCACCTTTTTGAGTTATCAGTTAATTAAACTGCCCATTTTTTTAATTGCGCCAAGAAATTGCTCTACAAAGGCTTCACGGTTTACCGAATGCAATACTTTTGCATTACGCGGCTTTCCCGTGCTCTGTGTGTAGTCGACTACAGTAGCACCAGCAGTGTGGCGTCCTTCCATTTCAATGACAACATGGCAGTCATCCCCATCAAATAACTCAGGCGTTACGACATAGGAAACTGCACAAAGATCATGCAAACGAATCACACGATCAAAATGTTCTTCGTGGAATCCAGTCTTCTTAGACGCCTTCGTATAAAAGTTCAACATTGAACCAATTTTATTTGACAAGTCTGTACCCATATTAATAATTTCATCAAGTTCTTCCATTGTAATATACGCCTTATGTGTAACATCAAGACCACTCATTACAATTGGTACACCTGAACGGAAGACAATTTCTGCCGCATGTGGATCGACATACACATTAAATTCTGCAAAAGGGGTCATGTTCCCAGCGACAGCAGCCCCTCCCATGTAAGAGATATACCGGATTTTCTCTTTCACTTCTGGATGTGCGAGAAATAAAGCTCCCACATTTGTTAAAGGACCCGTTGCAATTAGTACGATCGGTTCCTCACTGTTATTTAAAACTTCTCTCATTGCATCAATTGCTGTCCGATTACTTTCCGGCAGAGCTGGTTCAGGAAATAGGACTTCCCCAAGTCCACTCTCTCCATGGACATCATCAGCAACTTCAAGTTCTCGGAAAAACGGTTGATCTAGACCTCTAGCAATCTCGATTTCTTGTTTCATATAATCAGTAAATGCCCGAGCATTATAGATTGTTTTATTCTGAGTTTGATTGCCTGGTTCGGTCGTAATCAATCGTATATCAAGTTCTTCACGAGAAAAAGCTAATAAAAGTGCCATTACATCATCAATACCTGGATCACAGTCAATTATTACTGGTATCTTCATTTATATCGCTCCTTTTTCTACATTGCTGCCGTTGTACTGTCTCGTTTTACCAGAAAAGGTTCGAACATCACGGATCCCTTCGTTACCTTTTCGATTTGTTGAATAAGCATATCTACTGCTTTTCTCCCCATCTCATATATTTCCTGATGCACAGTCGTCAATTTTGGACTAAGTGCGGATACTAGTGGAATATCATAATCCTATAAAGTAAAGAGTCCTTCGTTTTCGATAACATCTCCACCTAATACAATCTTGAGAGAAAACGTTTTCTCTAATTGGTTCTATCATAATGCTAGTACTTTCATATATCAATTTATTTTTTTGAAAAAGGAGAACCTTAAAAAACTTCATCTATTATACTATTAACATTTCCAGAAAACAGGTAATAAATATTACCTCTGGCATAACTCCAGCTACCAAGGCTGAAACTTTCTTTATTCCTAAATACCAAAATACAAAGAATAATACGCTGTCCCTTTTAAAAAAAGTAAAAGAATCTTTGTTATTATATGGTAAAACATCTATAAAATTATTTTAAAGGGGGGTATATATTGAAGAGAATTTTAACTGTGTTGATTGTATTGATTTTAGTGTTAGTTGGTTGCAGTAATGAAATAAATTCAGTAAATAAGAATAACAAAACACCGAACAAAGAAAACAATTCACAAGTTTCAACTAATCAAAAAAATAATACAAACCAAACCAATTCTAACAGCAATGATTCCGATGCTAATTCAAAGCCTCCACTTAGAAAAGACGGGAAATGGGTCCAATTAGGGCATAGACTATACTATATCCAAGGGACAGTTAAAAGCCTTCAAAAAAATAAAAGCGGGAAAGAAGTATTAAATTTGCTTGTAGAAAAAACATTCCAAAGCGAAGCAGATGGAGTAACTAGTCCTTATAAAGCTGGAAAAGTTTACTCTTTTTTATTGAATGACTTACCTAAGGTTAAATTGAAACAAAAAAAGATTATAATATACGGCGGACAAGTGACTTCGAATGATCAAGACAATTTTATCGGTGCAAGAGTTGTATATTATCAATTAAAGAATAAATTTGTTGACTTACATGGGAATGCAGCAACGCTTCCTCCAAAAGAGTATCCATATCAATTTTAAAATAAATAATTGGTAAAGAAGAGCAAGTGCCAGTCGTATCACAAATGATGTTATATGTAATCATTTGTGGTGCAACTGGCACTTATTCATTATTAATATTATTAACTTTGTAACAATATACTATAATTTAATTTTCCTCTCAAACAACAACATTTATTCAACCTTATCAATTAAAAAAGTAGCTATCTCTGGGAAAAAGGACAGTACAATTATGAAGAGTACCATAATAATAGCATATGGGATTACACCTTTAACTATTTCACTGATAGAATTCGATCGATCAATTCCTTTAAGAACAAATAAGTTTAATCCAACAGGTGGTGAGATTAACGCAAGCTCCATGTTAATAACCATAATAATCGCAAACCAAACAGGATTAAATCCTAATGCTGTTATGATTGGATACAGAATTGGCAATGTAATAACTAAAATTGAAATCGTTTCTAAAAACATTCCTAATATCAATAGGGCAATATTAATTAGAATAAAAATAACCCATGGAGAAATATTTTGTTGTGTTGCAAAATTAGTAATCGTTTGTGGTATTTGTAATACAGTCATGATATACCCAAGTAACATTGCACCAACTATAATAAACAAAATCATAGCATTCGTATTAACAGTAGAAATGATCATTTTCTTAAAGTTTGTCAAATTCAAATTTCGATAAACAAATGCAGAAATAGCAAAGCTTACTACAACTCCTACTGCAGCTGCCTCTGTTGGAGTGAAAAGACCACTATATATGCCTCCAATAACGATAACTGGAAGCAAAAGTCCCCAAATAGCTTTTTTTGTACCTTCCATTCGTTCCTTCCAAGTTGCAGGTGTATCTTTAATATGTCTAGTTTGATAAGATGCAAATATCATAAATGCAATTGTTAAAATTAGTCCTGGAACAATACCCGCTATAAATAATTTTCCAATAGACTCACCTGTCACAGATCCATAAATAATCATAGGAACGCTTGGAGGAATTAAGATTCCTAAAGTTCCACCAGCTGCGAGAAGTCCTAAGACATGTCTTCGATTATACCCGCGACGTACCATCTCCGGAAGTGCAACAGAACCAACTGTAACCGCTGTTGCTACACTTGAACCTGATATTGCGGAAAAAATAGTACAACAAAAAAGTGTTGCAATAGCAAGGCCGCCAGGTAAATGTCTAAACCAACGACTTCCCATTTCATACAAATCACGACCTACACCACTTACAAGCAATACTTGACTCATTAACACATACATCGGTAACGCAGTTAAAGTGAAATCATCTAGTGACTTATAAGAAATGATCGGAATCTGCATGAAAGCAAATGTTCCACCGTTATAAAAGTACATACCCGCTACTGCTAATAATGCGAGTGAAAAAGCTACTGGCAATCCAAGCAATAATAGTGTTCCCATACCTCCAACGAAAAATAGGTTCATAAGTGCTTTCCTCCTTTATGGACTCCACCATCAACAATTTGCAAGATAAAGGCCAAGCACATTAACACTCCACCTACCGGTAGAAATAATTCCGGTAGGTACATAGGGATTCGTAATAAAGATGCAGATTTAACACCTAACTCCAAGGTTTTCATTGAATGCTCAAATCCATAAAATGCAAAAATGATGCTAAATACTAACCCTAGTGTATTTGATAAGTATGCAAGAATAGTCTTTATACGGTCATTTACATTATTTATAAGTAAATCTACGGTAATATGGGAATAAGTCCTGACAGCATAAGCACTACCCAGAAAGCAGCTACCGATTATTGAATAAATAGATAATTCGGTTGCCCAACTTGTCGGATGATTAAATACTGCTCGCGAGATGACTTCAAAGAAAATCATAAATGTTGTTAGAAGGATGAAGAAACCCGCTAAATAGGCTCCCAATTTGATGAGTAGATCAGATAGTTTGTACATTACCTTCATATTCAGTTTCCTCCCTACTTCTGATCAACCATTTCTAACAATTCTTTTCCTAAATCCCCTGCATTTTTAGAAAATGCATCCCAAGCAGGCTTTGCTGCTTCTTTCCACATTGGTAAATCTTCCTCAGGAACTACATATACATCCATTCCCTTATCTTTTAACTGTTTTGCTGTTGATTCATCTTCTATTTTAGCTTGCGAACGAATCCAATCTTCTGTCGTTTTTGCTGTTTCAGTCAATAATTTTTGAGTTTTTTCAGGTAGTTTATCCCAAAAATCCTTGTTTACTGCCAAGATGAATTCCAAGTATGCATAATTATTGATTGTTAAATATTTTGTAACTTCGTCATATTTCCGCTGCACCATAGCTGTTGTTCCTGAAGTAGCACCGTCTACGGTATTACGTTGAAGTGCCATGTATACTTCCCCTCCACCCATGAATACTGGTGAAGCACCATACGCTTTAATCATTTCTGACGGGATATCTCCAATACTACGAATCTTTAATCCTTTGAAGTCAGTAGGTGATTTTAATGGACGTTTGTTATTTGCAAATTGTGCATACCCATAATCTGCAAACATCAGTACTTTCGCACCTTTCTCCTCCATTGCGTGACGTAATTTATCACCAAACTCACCTTTCAAAGCTTCCCCAGCTTCTTCATAATTTGTAAATACATATGGAACATCAAAAATTCCCATTGTTGGTACTGTACTAGCCCAAAGTGTGGATGAATTTACTCCCATCTCTACGCCACCTGTCAATATTGACTGGTTCATATCCTTATCGCTAAGTAGCTGACCTGCAGGATACACTTGAATTTTCACTGCTCCATTGGACTTTTCGGTTACATCCTTTGCAAATTGCTCAATACCTTTTGAAATATGATGATCTTGAGGTAGATTATATGCTAAACGAATTGTTGTTTCTTCATAGCCATCTCCACTAGCATTGGAACTACTAGTTTTAAGTTTTGATGTATTACACGCTGCCAAAATAAGTACAGACATTATTAACATTACAAATGACTTCATCACTCTTTTCACCTTTATTACCCCCTCATTATTTTCTTTCTACGTGCCTGATGCGTCCAAGTGGATTTTTAGAAGAAAGACTTGCAGCGTAATCTGCAGCATCAAGAAGTTTTTCAAAATCTAATCCTGTATCAATGTTCATCCTGTGGAATAAATACACTAAATCTTCAGTTGCTAAATTACCAGCTGCCCCCGGTGCAAACGGACAGCCTCCTATGCCTGATACAGCGGTTTCAAATATGCGGACTCCTGTCAAATAAGCAGAGTATGCATTCGCTAATCCCAATCCCCTTGTGTCATGCAGGTGAATGGCAACCGGTGTTTCACTAGATATTTCCAATACTCTTTTCATTAATCTTCCCACTTGATCCGGTGTTGCAATACCGATTGTATCAGCAATACCTATACGATCAGCACCAGCGTTTTTCACTCGTTCTACGAGATTCAAAACCTGATCTTCTAATACCATACCTTCGTACGGACATCCAAAACTAACTGCAATGGAAAAGCATGTTTTTATACCATCATGTTTAGCCTGTTTGACAAGTAACTCAAACTGTTTAAAGTTTTCATCTATTGTTTGACCAATATTTTTTTGATTAAAGGTTTCAGTTGCTGAACTCACCCAATTCACTTCAGTAAGTAAATGTTTTCTAGCTCTTTCATATCCTTTTAAATTGGGGATTAATGCAGTTGCTTTAAGCTTTTCAAAAGTACTAACCTCATTTAATACACCAGAAGCATCAGCCATTTGTGGCACTTTATTAGGGTGGACAAACGAAGTTGATTCGATATTTTGTAACCCAGCTTGCAGCAGTAATTTTATTAATTCTTTCTTTTTATTTGTTGGTACAAAATTCGGTTCATTTTGTAATCCATCTCTAGGGCTTACATCGATTATTTTCACATCCGTCATCTATATGACTCCTTGTTCTTTTAGGTTTTTAAAGTCCTCAAAAGTAAAATCCATATATTCCTTGAAAATTTCTTCATTGTGTTCACCTAGTTTTGGTCCATTCCATTTTATTTCACCTGGGGTTTCAGATAACTTGGGTACAATTCCAGGGACCAATACCTTTTTTCCATCGGGCAATTCTACTTCTTGCAACATTCCTCTTTCTTTATAGTGCTCGTCCTCAACAATTTCTTTAATTCCATAGATTGGACCTACTGGGACCGATGCATCATCCAGTATCTTCTGAACATGTTTTAGTGGATACTTTTTCGTCCATTGTTCAATTGTATGATCAATGAATTTTACATTTGCGGCTCTACCTTGATTAGTAGCATAGTTCGAATCATTCGCTAAATCTTCTCTCCCTATTGCTGTCATCAATCTTTGGAAAATCTTATCCCCATTTCCTCCGATCACAACGTGGTTTCCATCTGCACACTCATATGTATTTGACGGTGCTATTCCTGGAAGAGTGGTCCCTGTCCTCTCTCTCACTAATCCTGTTAAATCGTATTCAGGAAGAATTCCTTCTAGTAAACTAAAAACAGATTCATAGAGTGCTACATCAACAAGCTGTCCTTTTTTGTCAGGGTTCGTTTCTCTTGCACGCAGTGCCATTAACGTTCCAATTACTGCATATAAACCTGCAACTAGATCACCTATCGCAATACCTACCCGTACAGGTGGTAAATCCGGATATCCCGTTAAAAATCGGAGACCACCAATTGCTTCAGCTACGCTTCCAAATCCAGGTTTTTCACGATATGGACCGGTTTGTCCGTATCCTGAAACTCTTGTCATAATAATGGATGGATTTACTTTACGTAGATCTTCTAACCCTAAGCCCCATCTTTCTAAAGTACCAGGTTTAAAGTTTTCAAGAACTACATCCACTTTTGCTGCTATTTTTCTTATTAATTTCTGCCCCTGTTCATCTCGCATATTAACAGTAATAGACTTTTTATTACGTGATTGGACGTACCACCATAAGGATGTATTATTATGCATAACTCGCCAATTCCTAAGTGGATCCCCCTTTGCCGGCTCTTCCACCTTAATCACTTCAGCCCCAAATTCGGAAAATATCTTTCCTGCAAATGGTGCAGCAACTAAGTTTCCTAGTTCAAGGATCTTGATTCCTTCAAGTGGTTTTCTTTTAGACATCTGTCACCCTCCTACGATTGATCACTAAACCTCATAAAGGAAGTGTAATCGTTTTCAATATGTGCTTTCATTAAACGTTTAGCTTCATCCGCATCTTGGTCCACAATTGCTTGAAATATCCTTTGATGATCTCGCATTGCATCTTCCAAATAAATCTGATTTACTTCTAAAAATGATTTTCGATAAAAACTATTCACTCCGCGAAGTTGAGTAATCATAGAAACCAGAAATGGATTTAGACTCGCCTCAACTATTGCTTCGTGGAAATTAACGTTTGCATCGTGAACTTTTTTTACAGTATTCGAATCAGTTATCTTTTCCATTTGTAATAGATAACTTCTTATTGTTTCAAGCTGATCTTGAGAACGTCTTTGTGCTGCGTAATAGGCAGCAAGTGGCTCTACCTCCACCCTACATTCAAATAAATATTGAAAATCTTCTTTAGATGGTTGAATTACAGTTACTCCCCCAGAAGAATTGACCAATAATAATCCGTCTTTTTCAAGCATTCTAATAGCTTCACGAATTGGGCTACGACTAACCTTTAATTCTTCTGATATTTTTTCTTCAATTAGTCTCTCACCAGGTTTCAGTTCTTGCATAATAATCTGATCTTTCAAATATTCATATACTTGTGTTTTTAAAGTTGTTCCTTTTTTTATAGCCTGAACGATTGAGATCACCCTCTTTGCTATTTCGTAGACTGTATACAATAATCATATTTATTATAATAGTCAAAATAATTTTAATAGTCAACCCTTTTTATGTGTTAATATTAGTTGGTCTTAAAGATTGATCCTAAAGGGTTTTGATATAGCTATATGAACATTTTAGGATCAATAAGAAAAATTTGGAGTTAATGTGTGAAAGTGTGTTAGTACTAACACGAGTTTTCAATTCTGCTATTAGCTAAAAGGAGAAGTTTATGGCTATTGAATAAGAGGTATAAGTATAGAGAATAGATGAGTGAAATACTATAAAAGTGACAGTGAACCCCGCGTCCCACCATGAAAAAGCCACCTTTAACCAAGATATAGTTAAAGATGGCCATGTAATCAATTACTTATAAACTGGTACTTCGTAGATTAAAGAATAGGAACTTACTAAACTATATAAATTATGAATTTGGATAATTTGCTTTTCTGCCCAGCCAATGTCAGTTGCATATTGATGAGTTGCAGCACCTAATTTTACCGCTCCATCAGGATTCCATCTCATTTTATAAAGTGTATTTTGGCCAGCATTAATATATCCTTGTGCGATAAATTGTGCACCACCGATAATGGCTTGTTCTGGTGTGAACCAGCCAGCATTATAAGCAAATTGTGCACCCGCTGTTATCGCATCTCCATCATATGCTCCGATTCCGTACATATTATAAACTGTTTTTCCGTTCACCTTAACACCTTTAGCTAAGGTAGATGTCCCGTTTCCTGTTTCAAGTAGCGCATGGGAAATTAAGTATATTTCATTGATATTATATTGTTGTCCAGCAGTAATAAATGCTGCTGCTTTCCCACTTAGTATACCTTTTCCAGAAAGAATTCGATCGTTCACTTCAGTTACTTCAAGGTTTGTTGATTTTGATAGATTAATAAACTGCAGAGATTTCATTGAGTCGTTGATAAAGTTGCTTGGATCTAGATAATATTTAATATCTTCAGGACTCGCATTTACCCAAGTCTTATTATAATCGACTTCATACCATGTATATCCATCAGATCCTTTGATAGAGGAGAGAATTTTTAGAGAACTGCCGCTCGATACTTGTCCCACTATCCAATAACTTGTCCCTGCACCGCCTCGTACATTCCAACCAGTACCGTTAACAGTTCCTTTCGTTGGTTTTGTTAAGGAGTCTAATGTCAAAGCATCTTCTCTAATATATGTACGGTATTTATTATCTGTTTGCGCATTTGCAGCTGTTTGAATTTGAACCATTTTATCTAATGAAAGATTGTATTGATTGTAATTGTACGTTTTTGAACCATTATTTAGATCTGAACCATTCATATTTAGTATTAAATATTGAGAGCTGACATATCCTGTTTTTCCATTTGCCGTGATTTTTGACCAGCCATTTTCTTCCGAAAGAACTTTAACAGCCGTTCCTCTTGTTAATTTTGTAATAACTGATCCTTGTGCTGAAGGAGTAGAACGCATATTTAAATTTGATCCAGGATCTACATTTACATATTTGATAATACTTTGGTCTTCTTCAGAGCTATTCCCATTATTTTCTCCTGAATTATCTATTGGCTTCGTTTCTGAGAGGAATTCTGTTTTCACATATCCATCTTCTCCATATACACGTATTTTCGACCAGCCATTTGATTCCGAATAAACAAGTACTGGAACCCCTTTTGCAATATTTACAATGATCGAAGAATCTGTAGATGGTTTCGTATACATACTGATCCCTGAAACAGATTCAATATTGACGTATTTTGTTTTTGGCTCAGTATTCGTATTTTGCTTAGATTTAGACAAAAATTGACTGCTTACATAGCCAGTTTTTCCATTCGCTTTAATTTTTGACCATCCATTTGATTCTGATAATACTGTGACTTCTGTTCCTTTTGTTAATTTTGCTACAATGGCAGCACTTGTAGATGCACTGCTCCTCATGTTAAGCGAGGATCCTGCTTCTACATCTACATATTTAATAACTGTTTCAGCTGGTGTCGTCTCTTTCGGTGGTTGGGGTGTTGTACTTGTATTCCCCTTCGTTTTTGCAAGGTATTGACTACTTACATAGCCCGTCTTTCCACTCGCTTTGATCTTTGACCAGCCTTTTGATTCTGATAGTACTGTGACTTCTGTTCCTTTTGATAATTTTGCTACAATGGCAGCACTTGCGGATGCACTGCTCCTCATGTTAAGCGAAGATCCTGTTTGGACATCTACATATTTAATAACAGTTTTAGCTGGCGTGGTCTCTTTTGGGGGTTGGGATGTTGAACTAGTCGTTTTCCCCTTCGTTTTCGATAGGTATTGACTACTTACATAACCCGTCTTTCCGCTTGCTTTGATCTTTGACCAGCCTTTTGATTCTGATAGTACTGTGACCTCTGTTCCTTTTGACAATTTTGCTATAACGGAAGCACTTGTGGATGCATTGCTCCTCATATTAAGCGAGGATCCTGCTTTGACATCTACATACTTGATAACAGTTTTAGCTGGCGTAGTCTCTTTTTGGGGTTGGGATATTGAACTAGTCGTTTTCCCCTTCGTTTTTGATAGATATTGACTGCTTACATAACCCGTCTTTCCTTTTGCTTTGATCTTTGACCAACCTTTTGATTCTGATAATACTGTGACTTCTGTTCCTTTTGTTAATTTCACTACAATAGCAGCACTTGTGGATGCACTGCTCCTCATATTAAGCGAGGATCCTGCTTTGACATCTACATATTTGATGACGGTTTTAGCTGGTGTAGTTCCAGTTCCCTTTGCTTTTACTAAGTATTGACTACTTACGTAGCCAGTCTTCCCTTTTGCCTTGATTTTTGACCAGCCATTCGATTCTGACAGAATTGTAACCTCTGTTCCTTTTGCTAGTTTCATAATAATTGAGGCCTTAGTCGATGCGCTGCTACGCATATTCAATGAGGAACCTTGACTTACGTTTACTATTTTAATTTCATTTTTAGCAGGTTCTGCGGCATGAATCGTGTTCTCAAAAGCAACAGTAGAAAGAACTGCAAAGCATAGGCTTGGAACAATTACACCTTTCTTCATGTTTCTCACCTTCCTTATTAATTGGTATATATAAATACTAGCACATAGATATCTCGCACAAGTCGATAATTGTCAAAAAACATAATATTTCGAGATTCCTATATAGTCCTTTTCTCATATTTTTATAGTAAGAAAAACCATAAATAACATGTAAAACAAAAAATTCTTGGAGAAAAAAGAAGACAAGTTCGAAAAGAATGTCTAAGGTTAATATCTAATTCGTCAGAAATTTATAGCCATACCTATTATCAAATTTAGGAAGCTTTTAAAAAAAAATAGAATCACCCTTTGTTTTCCTTTATGGAATGTATTTTCTGAAGTGAGGCTATAGAGGGACAAGGGACCCCTCGTCCCGTACTTTGCACAAAGAAAAAGTGTCCGTCACACATATAAAAATCGCCCTTAACATTGGTCAAGGGCGATTTTACAACCTATTTCTTTTGTTTAACCGTAAATTGTCTTGGTTTAGCCGTTACATGAAAACCAGTTTCATCTTCTGCTTCTGTATAGATGGTGTAGACTCCATCTGGCAAGTCCGCTTTTGGCTCCCATTTCAAGTGAATTTCTACTTGATGATTGACGTCGAATGTATCGACGATTTCACCGTCTGGTCCAGCTATTTTAAAGTTCCAATTTACCTTTTTCATCGCAAATCCATTAATTTGTAGTGGATTATCTTTGTTAATATTAGAACCGTATACGCTTAAATAGCTGATTAGCATCCCTTCATTGATATAGGATGGATCTCCCCATACGCCGAAGCCTACATTCCTTGCCCAGTCAATACCTAAAACGACAATTCCTTTTGGTTCTTCTTTTGAAAGGTAGGAAGTTGCGTTTGGAGGCAACGAATAATACTGTCCGTTGACATATAGAATCGCACCGTCATACCCGCTTCCTCCTGGATTGTCTTTAGCATCCCATGTAATTCTGTATTTTCCATCTTCAGGTTCCACTTGAATATTATCAATGGTAGGTGCGACGGAATCGATTTTAACTGGCATTTTCACTGTTTGCGGTTTTGCACCTTTGTAGTCAAGTGTACTAGTAATCGCTATTTGATAATCACCATCTGGAACAACATTTCCTTTGTCATCCTCTGCATTCCATGGATACATTTCTCCTGAAATAGCAAAATCTTCGTACGCCATAATATTTTTGCTAAACTTCCACGGTCTACCGTCAGGAGTAAATTCACTAAAATTCCCTAACTGACGAATTTTCTTTCCCTTACTGTTTTCAACGGAAAGATTCACTTCTTTTAAGTTTCGTAAAACTGTAAATGAAGGATATACCCCCGGAACAATGGAGTTTGGAGAATAAACAATACGGCTAAGATCAAAATTCCCCGTATTTAGATCATACCCTAAAGGCAATTCATCCAAGTCGTTCCAAAGTACGGTATAGCCAAGGAAAACATCCTTATCCCATGCTGGTGCATCAATATTTTTCGGCGCTTCCCATTCACCATAAAAGCCCATGTATGGCATCGATAATTCTGGTAGATTTTTATTTACAGGGACAAACCTTACAAATCCTTCTACAAAACTATTTTTTCTTAAATCTTTTGGTAGAATAATGTCTACATGTAAATTTTGTGCCTTACCATTTTCGATTTTAACCTTTACTGGTTTTTCATTGCTGATCTCTTTCCCATTTAGTAATGCGATGGCATTTTTTACACGCTTACTTGATAGCGTTAAATAGTCATGAGAACGGTCCGGCTTCCCATCTCCATTTAAATCATATTCCTTGTATTCTGTATCATCAGTTAAGACATCTAAATAAACGTTATACTCAATATCTTCTGACTTTTTATTTGAAAGAGGGACGATATTTAAATCAAATTGTGCCATTTGATTTTTGATTTCTTTTAACGCCACCGAGCCTTTACTTTCTGCACTTGCCTGTTTACTTTCAACTAATACAGGTGTTTGTAATGCATTCTTAATTTGCATCATACCTGCCCCTTGTTTACGCGGTGAATACGGAATTTGATTTCCTGTATTTGGATCATACTCAATTTTTGAAGTATTCATTAAAGCGGTTTTTGCTTTTAATACAGTATTCAAATTCTTTGGTAAGCCTTTTTCATAGAATGATTGAAGGACAAGTGTTGCTCCACCAACAACGTGAGGCGTTGCCATGGAAGTACCATTGTACACATCATATTGATTGTCAAAAACCGTTGAATAGATTCCTCCACCCGGTGCTGTAATTTCTGGCTTAAAGTCAAGTGTATGTGGAGCACCCATTGAAGAAAAATCAGACATTTCATCATGTTTGGGATTTTGAACCCATAGTCCTCCGCCCAGCTTCAAGGAAATAGACTGGCCATTTTGTAATTGATCAATAAGCTTTTGGCCATCCTTTATACTAGTTGTAACAGCAGGAATCGCATACGGACTAAATAGTGAATTCTTATAGTCTCCCCAAGCTGCAATCGGTGCGATGATGACTGCCTTCGCTCCTTTATTTTGAGCATTAAATTGAAGATGTGAATTCATGCCATAATCTATAGTTGGTTGAATAACGACAACCTTATCTTTCACATCGATATTTTTATAGTCCTCTGCATCGCCTTTACCAGCAAAAACTAGAGGGTAATCTTGTCCTTGTTTAATTGTTTTTTCTAATTTTAAATAACTAGGCTCTTGAAAAGCAATTTCACTTCCATCTGATAATTTCATACTTGGCTTATGCACGACACTATTTTCATAGGAAGCCACTTGCAAGGCATATGGACTGACACCTGGTGATCCTACAACACCAATATCTGGGTTATCCGCATAAGGTTTCGTCGAAGAAGGCAGCTTACTATTTTTCGTACTATAATAAGCATTTCCTCCAGCAGCAACGACCAATACTCCATTATTGGTGGCAAGTCGGATAGCTTTTTGCACCGCATCATCCTCTTCACCAACAAAACCGCCATCTGATCCTAAGCTCAAATTAATGACATCTGCTCCCATTACAACTGCATGGTTGATTCCTGCAACAATATCATCCTCATAAGCTCCACCGCCATGATCAGAAAACACTTTTTCTGCAAGAATTTGTACATCAGGAGCAATTCCTTTTACCCCGTCATTGTCTTCATCACCGTTTGCTCCAATTGTTCCTGAGACATGCATTCCATGTGAGCTTTCATATGGAAGAACATCATCATCATTGTCTGCCCAATCATAGCCTGTTGGGACTTTATCTGTATACCAGCGGTCATTTACTTCAGTCGCATCCAGCTTTTTCTTAATGTTGGATTCAGTTAACTTTTCTTTTGCTTTACCTTCTTCTGACATCACCATATCTTTATGACGATAATCAACACCTGAATCGACAACGCCAACTACCATACCTTCTCCATGATAGCCTAGCTCTTCCCAAACCTGTTGGGCTTGTACCATTCCTTTAGAAGATTTCATCGCTTCTGTATACGTATTTGCAATCGTTACATTGGCAACACCTTTGATTTTTTTGATTTCTTCCATATTACGAAATTCAGTTTCCATACTAAACCCATTAACACCTCGAACAAATTGATGTCTCAGTTTTGTTTTCATTCTTTTTTTTGTAATTTGGTTTATCACTTGTTCCTGTGTGTTTAATAGTTTCGTTTCTTCGGATTTATTTGCTTCCGTATCCATCAGTGGTTCATCGACTAACTCCACCATTATCCTTACTTTGTCCTTAGGTGCAAACGGCTTATTGGTTGCTTTGTTTATTTCTTGTTTCGTTATCCCTAGTTTGTTTGCAGCATCTTTACTTGCTTCGTTTCGCTCTTCTATAAAGATTTCCTGACCCTTTTTAACAATAGATTCGACATTCACCTTGCTCTGACTATCATGATTTTCTGTGCTCGCAAAGGTATAGCTGCTGCCGCTGACTAATAATGCTGCTAAAATGCTTGAACTAATGATTTTGTATGGAAACGATCGCTTTTTTCGCTTCATGTTTTATCCCCACCCCATTATGAATCTGTAAAACTTTACTCTAGTACTCGTAATCGGTTAGCCATATTCAATTTTTATAGATTACTAGTTTCTTCTTGCTCCTCATCCTTATTGGGATCTTCTTGCTTTAATTGTTGTTTGTTGTTTTCTACTGGATCCTGATTCTCAACATCCTCTGTCCCAGTATTTTCAATTGAATTATTTTCTGGATCTTCCTTTATTTCATTGGTTTCTTGCTTCATTTCAACTGTAGCTAAAAGCTTTGCTTGATCCAGGGGAACACGAATCATTTCATCTATATAATGATTTAATCCGACGAGATGATAGTTAATTTCAGTCTCGTTACATGAAACGATCTGATTGATCGTCGTCTTGAATGTTTCACCGGGATCCAGTTGTTCCTTTTGATCAATAAATTGAATAGGTATGTTTAAATTTGAAATGTTTTTAATCACAATTTCCTGAGAAATCGTACAATTCTTTTGATAGGAAATTTCATTAGTTGAAATGGATAATAAATCACTCGTTGTTGCATTTGTAATTTGTCCACTTGCTTTAATTTCTGATGTAAACCAAGCATATGTGTTAAATTTGCTAATGAAGAAAAACATGCAATAGATTAAAAAAGTGAACTGAATGATCATTAGAAAGTGATGTTTTCTCATACCACTCGCTCCTTGCTAAGAAATGCGCAAGCGCCTTGCTCATCGGTGTACGGATTTCGTAGTCTTCGACTGAGATAAAGGAGACACGGCGAGGTACGAGTCGATGTCAACTTATCGTAGGGAGAAGACAAAGAAATCCGCTAGCCGATAGGCGCTGGAGCTAGACACAGCAGACACTTTTCATGCCTAATATCCTTAGTAAATTTTATACTTTCTTTCCTTTTAAATGAAGGCAGTCGAATGATCGACTGCCCTACCCGCTTATTCACCGTCGTATTTGGAACCATCATCTGTTTGTTTTGCTTGAACTTTCAAATCTGCTGTGTATTTCACACCTTGATAGTCATTGTTTGCACTTTCATCTAGTTTAATAGCAAACACGATGTCGATATACTGATCAGATTTCAATCGCCAGAATGATTTATCCGTTCCATCTCCTAGAATCCACTCTTTATTAGAAACAGCTTTAAAACCTGCTACTCCATCTTCTCCCACTAATCCTGTAACTGCAGTTACACCTGGTGCAACCTCGATTTCACCATTAGACTCTTGTAATGTTGCTACCACATTCGTCGTTCCATCAAATAGTTTTTCAAGTTTAATTTTCGAAGCTTTCAAAACATCTCCACTTGGCTTTTCCTTATATTTCAAAGCGATGTAGCCAACTTTATATTTTTTAATATTAATATCCTTATCTAATGATTGGTTTAAGCTTGCTTTAATGTGTGTATCTTGTGTTCCCGTATTATCAATCGTCATCCATTCTCCATACTTTAATTGGGATGGGGCAAAATCGACTCCATCAATGATTTTTTCAGTGATATTTTGTCCATTATTTAATTGCAATGTTCCGTTAGCAATTTGTCCAGCTGCATTCGTCTCTGAAGTGAACCAAGAATATGTTCCAAATCCTGCTGATACAACTAAAGCCCCCACTAATGTTGTCCCCAATAACGCTTTTTTTGCTTTTTTCATAAAAAAATCCTCCCTTTTAATTTATATTGTGGATGCGGATTCAATGTTGTATGGATAATGAGTACCTGTATTAACATGTTGTTAATACAGGCACTTCATTAGTGTAAAATGTTAAAAACGCTTTTACTTTTTCATTGGTTCAAGGCCGAGAGCACGTAAGAAATCTTCTAATCCCTTATTACCAAGCTTTTCTTGTGGCTTTGCATTTTTCTTCGCATTAGGACCTACTCTCATGAAGTTCTTTTCAATAAAACGAATATCCTTTTCATCCACAATGCCGTCTTTGTTAATATCTTCTTTGTCGTGCTTCTTCTCATAAAAGGCAGATGCTTGGATGATATCATTGATATCGATCATTCCATCGCCATTTACATCTCCGGCATAATTTTTCTCCATTCGTGAACTATAGTATTCCCCGATTAACTCGCCATCTACATTTTTACCGAGTTTGACTGTTAGTTTACTTGTAAGATGTCCTGGAACTTCAACATAGATATCATAGTCATTTTCCGAAACAGGAATTCCATGGATTTCAGCATAACCTCTTTCATCAATTGTTCCTTGATATGATTTTCCATTTCCAGCTTTCGCGTAAACCTTCGCTCCTATTTTCGTATAGTCAATATTGCTCATTGTCCCATCTTCTTTCAGGAAACCTTCTGGATTGATGTATCCTTGTACGACGGAATGTTTCGAAACAATCGTAAAGCCTTCTTTGGAGAAGCCAGGAATACTAGTTGATTCAGATGCTCCTGCTTTCGTATACGAGAAGTTATTAACTGTAAACTCATATTTACCATAATAATATTCATCATTAATCGTTTTAAAGGTGACATCGAGGAATGGAATATCTCCGTCAAATCCTTTAAAATCGTTTTGATCTATGGAAGCCCCTACATGAACTGTTTTGGTCCAAATATCATCAGTAAGCGTAGGTTTATCAAGATTAATCTTCACTTTGTTTTCTTTCGCATACTGTTCAAATACTTTGTTTACCTTTACATCCTTAAATTCAAACAAATCTGGAGAGTATTCAACTCCGAACTCGCCTTTTAAAAGTTTTTCCACATTGTTTAAACTTAACGTCATCGTGACTTTGTCACCAAGTTGTACCTTTTCTTTATCGTAACTCTGCAATGCGTACTCTGTACCTTCCTTTACAAAAGTATATTTGTACCTGCCATTCGGATAGGCTGCAGTAGCTAAATCATATGGGAATAGCACAAGAGTCATAGGTTCATTGATTTCCTCAGGCAATACACCAAATTTGACATCCCCGTTTGGCTGTACAGGTAATGTCCCAGATGGGAAAGGTGAATTTTGATAGTAGACAACCTGATTCGCAGATTGATCAAAATGATAACCCTTTGAATTCAATAAATCGATCGTAGAATCATGCACCTTGCCGTGTGCCCATAAGGCATGATACCCATCTTCATCGGTAAGCATCGATGGTTTGACTTCATAGAAGTCTGGTTTAAAATCTGTAAATGTAACTTCCGGTGGTGTATTATCAATGACAATCGTTTGATCGTTTGTATAGGTTTTTCCATCTTCATCTATTGCAAACATTTCTAACGTATAGTCACCTTCAGATAACATAATCGGCTTATCAGCAATTGGCTGGGACGGATCACCTGTAAACGGATAGACGGTTCCTCTAAAGTTAATTAAAAAATATTCGTAATCCGGTTCTGCATTTCCACCGCTTGCCATTAGGGCGATTGGTTTTCCAGTTTTCCCGTCTTTGACAATCAAATCAATCGATTTCATCGGACTCTTTAATTTGAATGTGCCATATAGATATGGATCCATAAATGGGTGAAAAGAAATAGTGTTTGAGACTGCTGGCTTAATCATATCAACATAGTCTATTCCTTTATCTGTGTATCGAATGGCAAACGGGATTTGATAGCTCTCCGCTTCATTTTGTTGATTCACGAAATGAATATAGCCTTCGTATAATCCTGAAGCGGCCTTCTCTGGCACATGTATCGCTGGATGAATTTCATTAATTTGTCCAGCAGATACCGTAACGGATGATGGTACATTTACTTTGACGCCATTTTTCTGTGCATCTTGAATATTACCTTTTGCTGGTACGTATTCGACTTCTACTTTGTACTCTTTATTTTCCTTTTGACTATGATTTTGAATCACTACTTTTCTACTATCATCAATGGCCTTATCGTCTTGATAATGGCTGCCAAATGCTATTGATCCTGTTTCTTCATCCATTTCAACGGTTTTATCCCCGTCCATATTCTCTGTTTTGTCAATTACTTTAAAGGTTGTTTCAGCATGAACTGCATCATACGTATCAATACGACCTGCTCCGACTTCATTAACCGAATAATCCTCTTTCAAGGCATCAGCTGTATTCATCAATGCCGCTTTTACATCAAAAGGTGTATATTCCGGATGCTCTTGTAAAATCAGGGCTGCTGAACCTGCTACATGTGGAGCCGCCATTGATGTTCCTTGCATGCGGGTGTAAGCAACATCGTAATTTTCACCTTCTTGCGGGTGATTCATATATTCTGGATAGGTTGAAAAGATCGCCACTCCAGGTGCAACAACATCTGGCTTAATATCATAGTTTTTCACGACAGGACCACGAGAACTAAAGTCTGCTAAGTGATCACCTTCTGTATGAACTTCTCCCATTGTGTCAAATGTGAATGAGACATTTTCTTGCGATTTTAAACGTTCTCCGTCAGCTTTTGTTAACTGGAAGGTTGGAACATAACCCGTGCTTTCTCCTAAATAAGCCGGTATCTCTCCATCGACATTATTGTAGACAATAACCGCTTTTGCGCCAGCTTTTTGGGCATTTTTAATTTTTTCATCAAAGGCGATTTCACCACGTTGAATTAATGCTAGCTTCCCAGTTAAATCTTTTCCTTCAAAATCACTGCTATTTCCAAGTCCTGCATAAACTACTGGGAAATCTTTGCCCTTCAAATCTTCTAGCTTGTCTGTGAAATTCTTCCCTAACAATTTCATTTCACTATACTTCTCATTACCAACACTACCGGAGTATGTTGCGATCGTTTGCGAAAAATCACTTGCTCCGACAGTAATCGCTAATGCGGATGTACCAGGAGATCCGACTGTTTTTTCATCTGGCCCATCATTTCCAGCTGCAACAACAGATACCACTCCTGAAAGCATCGCATTGTTTATGGCAACGGAAGTCGGATGGAGAGCATCATTAATACTTTCTCCTAATGATAGATTGATAACATCCATCCCATCCTGTACTGCCCGATCGATCCCAGCAAGAACCGCATCAGTTGTTCCACTTCCATATGGTCCCAGTACACGGTAAACATAAAGATCTGCTTCTGGTGCTACCCCTTCGACTGCGTAATCAACATGATTTTTCTTTTGTCCAGCTATCGTTCCCGAAACATGAGTCCCGTGGGAAGTATAGTAGGTAGAACCTGTGTAAGGATTGATTTCTGGGTAATTCGATTCTTTCCAATCCTCATATGTTGTTTCCATTGGATCATCATCATTGTCTACAAAGTCGTAACCGCCTTTAAAGGCATCTTTTAAATCTGGATGATTGTAGTCAATTCCAGTATCAATGACCCCAACTTTTACCCCTTTTCCTGTGATATGCTCTTCATGCAGCTTGTCCACACCAATTTGGCGATTGCTGTCAGCTGTACCTGATTGTCCAGTTGATTTCAGTTCTTCTGGTTCTTTCGGAAGATCTAACTTAAATTCTTTGTTATTCCATACTCGTTTTACCACATCTGATTTCACTAATTCCTGAATCATATTTCCTGGTATCGTAATGGCTACTCCGTTAAAGGCATTTTTATATTCTCTAGTAATCTTTGACTGATTCAAATTTTGACTACTAGCAATCCTCAAACTCGTAAGTTTATTAAATTCCTTTTTAAATTGTTGGTGAGATGCTTCGACCTTGTCATTTGCTGAAGTTACAGACAATCTTTTTCCTTTTGCCGTTTGATTAAGTACTTCTACTTTTGCAGGCAATGGTTTAAACTCAACAATGACATTTACCAGCTCTGGACTGTTGGTGTTAATATCGGGTGAAATAACAAATCCAGGTCCGATCTCAAGTTCTTTAAGTGCTCTTCTTTGTTCATCGGTTAAACCCTTTAGCACCTCTTCTACATTGGTAATTGTTGATGATACTTGATCTTTGGCCAATACATTATGGGGAATACTGCCGGAAGCTAGTAAACTAGCTGATAAAGCTGTTCCCAAAAGAATACGGCCTAATTTCCTTTTCTTCATACTCTTCCTCCTTTATGGCTTTTACTTATGCGAAAATATTCGCTGAGAAGCGCTTCTATTAATTTGAATTTTTATTCATAATAGAAAATTTGAATAAAAATAAATTAATAGAATATTCACTATAGTAAATTTTACATTAGGCTATATTTGTCGTAAATTGGGGTAATTGTTATTTCAAAACTCGGTTCTTTCTTACCATCATGCAATAGGAAAAAATTCATAATTTTGAATCTAATCGACAATAAAATGCATAAATACACACTTTATTCCTAGCGTCTAATTACCTATATGAAAAAAGAGTTATCGCGAAAAATAAGCGGAATTACCCCAAGTTGAATGAGGTTGCTATCAATTTTCATGGATATTGTTAGAAAATCCATAATTTTTTACTTATTTTTGACAAACCATTCAGATACTTTGTGAGCATGAGGAAAATGGAGGAATATGGAGAATAGACTCCATTTCCACTTTAAAACGGAAAAATTTCAGATAATTTTAAGGTTTTTCAATGGAGTCGAAACAGTTTACAATGGCGAGAGAATATTTATTTTAATGAACATTCTGATATTTTAGTAAAGGTTGGGTAAATTATGATTAAATCGTTGTCAAAAGTCATTTCTATCATTTTTCTCGTCATTATCTTTTTCGTCATTGCCTTTTTGCTATATTTCACGTTTCAATCGAAAAAGCATCCAGAGAAAGTGCCTACTATTTTTGGAATTAGTCCATTAACCGTTTTAACGAATAGTATGCATCCATACATAAAGGCTGGTGACATGGTCATTATTAATAAAGTCAATCCAGCAGACGTGAAAGTAAATGATGTGATTACATTTCAAGAAACAGCGACAAAATTTATTACCCACCGGGTCATTGCTGTTCAACAAGATCAAGGGAAAGTAGGATTTGTCACTAAAGGGGATAATAATAATGTACAAGATTCAAAGATCGTCACCCCAGATCATCTTGTTGGCAGTCTTGTTTTAAAAATTCCAAAAGCAGGATATTTTGCGAAGTTTGTTAGCGGCCCTATTGGTTTTATTCTACTAATCCTTATCCCTGCTACTGGGTATATTTGTTTGGAAGTGTATGAAAGACTTTCGAGGCCAAAGAGGAATGAAAGGCTAAGTTAATGACATGTAGAAAAAAACGTCCTACATATAAAGGACGTTTTTTCCTATCCGATAATTTAACTGCTGAAGAATTTTTTTGCTAAGATGTGTGACTATTGTGACTAGGTTTTTAGCTAAATTGTCGTTGTTTATGTATACTGTTGTGTCAGAAATGAAGAGTTCCCAGAATATTAAACATATGTAATCGCCTTATCATCTTCTTTCCCTTTCACTTTATCAATTTTATCAACAAACATCTGAAAAACTTTCTTCTTCTCTTCAAGATCTTTAATATCTTCCTTCAATTGGCTAAACCTTTGTTCAAAAGGAGTATGATAAAGTTCACGGATTGTTTTAATAATTTCACCATTCACAGTCGATTGTATGACTTGTTTCGTAATACTAAACTTATAATTGTACACCTGCAATTCTTGTTTTATTTCTTCATATTCTTTATCTATTTCAATTAACAACTCACAAATTTCTGCCTTCCACTCTTCCAAAGACTTTTTCACATGATCTTCCATATTCAATCTCCTTTATTCACGTTTTAAATATAGATGAATAACTATCATGTATTTTACCAATCGAATTTTTCATTTTTATGTCTGTAGAATTACAGTGTGGTGTCACATGGGGTGTCAGGCACCGCACGTGGACTTTTGTGTCTTTTTTCCACCTGAGATGGACAGTTTATTGTTGGTTATTATTTATCAACGGTAAAGAGCCCTTCTTAAAGAGAGGGCGATTGCAGGTTGATGAACTTAATTGTCGTTATTATTTATTAAGGTAGACACGGGTTACGTTGTGCAATTGGCTTATTCATCAAAAGTTTATTTTTTCACAGAGTGTCAGGCACCTTATTTCCCGTATTTCCTAGTATATTTATAAACTTTCCAATTCTTTTTTGGATTGCTTCTGCTTAAATATAATCTACTTGTATGATCTCCACTTTCCTCATTGAGTAAAAATTGGGAAACTACTACGTACTCTTTTTCATTTTTCTTATTATAGGAAATTGCAGGTTTTTTTGGTTGATATTCCGCCTTCCAATCAAACGTATCTATGGCATATCCCCAGATTTCAGTTTCAATCACATGATATAATTGCGTGCCATTTTTATTTTTTCCAGCAGTTCTCATTTGCTGTTTAAAGTATTTATCAATATAGGCGGTTGTATATCCGGGAGTTATGATAGAATAGATCTGTTTTTTCGTATAGTTTCTTTCCCATGTCTTTCTCTGCATACTAATCACTTTATCCGTAATGCTCTTTGCTTGGGCAAGAGACATCTTCAAATCAAATCGAAGGTACTGCGTGGATATATAAGCTTTTTTCTTATTATATCGAATCTCAGACCATCCACTTTTTGTCTGATTATACACATTCACCTTTGCCCCGTTTCGCAAAAAACCTATCTTTTTATTATTTATTCCGGGCCCGTTTCGAACATTTAATGTTCCATTTTCCAAATCAACCTTCCCGATTTGAGGAGTAGCTGCCTTAGTGATTAGTAAAGAATTGGAAAGAGTCATTATTGGAATTAATAAGATAAAACACAAAAGCATTTTCAAAATAATAGATTTCTTCATAATGACCTCCTCAAAATAGAAAAATTGTATATTTTAATATATACATATTCTTTATTCGGGAAAATAATCACAGTATGAAGAAATATTTTTGGTAGGATAGGTTCCCTGTCCCATTATTCTAGTTTTGTCTAAAGAGAAAAATCCAGCTTAGAATGGGAGACAGGACCTAATCCTTTGTCCCAAATAGAACAAACGTTGGAAAGATATTTGAATATGTTGAATCTATAAAAAATAATTAGTAGTAGATAAAAAGGTTTACACATGGGTAAACCTTTTTATTTGGAGTAAACAAATTATAATTCCTAATTCAATTTGGGGATTAATAATGTCGCATTCTACTTTTTCTTATTGAAAAAAACGGGACACGGGGCCTGCCCCCTTGTCCCTAGTACACTATATCTTCAGGCCAATGTAATTGAACTTGTTGATCTTCTAACATTTTTTGATAAGACAATAAATGTTTCTCATTTTCACGTACTTCATGAGGTATTACGTCATGAATAATAGAATAGGCCGCTAAGTATCCTACCGATTCTCCAATATTCCATTCAGTCGGATGTAGCCGGTAACAGCCATTTGTGATTTGGGTCGTTCCAATATTTTTGCATGCTGGTAATAGATTCTTGACCCGAATGGGTAATAATGATCCTAATGGAATTTCATAAGGATTGTTAGGAATATAAAAGGTTCTATTGGAAACGGTAGTAGGATGTAAGTCTAAGTGGTAACTCCCAACACCCACACTATCATGGTATTGACAAATTCCTTTTTCACCCCTTAATTCTTTGCTTACATCTTGTTCTGTAATTGTGTAAACCGCTTTAATTCTCCGTGATTCTCGGATATATGGTTGTTTTGCCAAACCATCATCTGTTCCTAGTACATGTTTACATAATCTTAGTCCGGGATAACCTTTCCCTCCATCTAAGCGTGGTGCTTCCGTTTGAAGCCAGTACAACAAAGATAAGCTTTGTTGTCTTGCCCCCTCCAGATGCTTGCGTCTTTCCTCGTCCGATACTTCATAGATGGGACCTAAGTAATAATCATTTTGAGCCCAATTAATTAATGTAATGTCACTACCATATATATTCCCTTCCATGATTGAAGGATCGATAATTCTTCGATAATCCCATAATGAAGGAATTTCTTTTTCGTTAGTAAAAAGAGTAAATTCCTTCATCTTGGAAGTATCGTCCGCATCCGTTGCCAACCAACTAAAAATTGGATAGGTTGAAAAACTCGGCACATACTGGCGCCAGAAATCATACTGTTCGGGTTTTTCAATCGTAAAATTTTCACCTTCAACATATTCAAGCGCAAATACATGGGTAATAGATTGTATATCAAGAGGGTTTGCTTCTTCCAATGCATGGGGTTCACCTGTTTCATACTTAGACTCTGCACCCGTCACATACTCAACATTGGCTAACGGTAAAACATCTCCACATTCAGTAGCATCCAAGAAATACTTCCCTTCAAGTAAAACCGTTTGGTTAGAAATCAAATTTTGAACAGTCACGGATCGTACCATATCTTCTATAGTAATTGCATCTACAGGTCTATAATCATACATAATATTGATTCGCCCACTATTCACATAAGGCGCTAACATGTCTTCTAGTACCTTTAATGCAACTTTTGGCTCATGCGAAAGTCGACTAACCCAAGCATTTCCAGGATTGAGAATTTTATTATTTCTACTCTCCTCAGTGAGTGGATAATTATCCTTATAGTATTGACGTATGCGATTTCTAAATTCTCGATATGTACCCGTACAACCAAAACTTTCAATCCATTTGTGCTCATCGGGGGGAACAGCTTGACTGGTTAACTGCCCACCAATCCAATCCGTTTCTTCCGTCATAATGACATTTAATCCATTTTTAGCAACAGCCAAAGCTGCCATACATCCGCCTAGCCCTCCACCCAATACAATAACATCAGCGGTTAATTTGTTTTTCATCTGGAAATTTCCTCCTCATTTCATTCATATTGATCAATGACTTCCAATCCCATTAAATTCCTAAATAGCTTCTAAAATGAGTTTAGCCGCACCAATTGAACCAGCCATATTCCCAAGAAGTGCTGGTCTAACGTCTATTTTTAATCCGCTTTTCATTAAAGTGGAGGTGAATAGGCTCCACCAAATCTCCTTGGATTCAATGACCCCACCACCGATGATAATACTTTGTGGGTTTATTCCGTTGTAGATATTCGAAATAACGATGGACAACCGGTTTACATACTCCTCAACAACTGAAATGATTTCTTTTCTCTTATTCTTGTAATCTTCCATTACCATTATTCCTGATGAGTAGGTTCTATTGGTCGCCTCTTCTGCAAAATAGACCAAAGCATTTCCCGATAAATACTGCTCGATACATCCACTCTGACCACAATTACATTCACAGCCATTTGGAATAAGAACGACATGTCCCCATTCACCACTACTCCAATTCTCACCCCGAAAAATATTACCGTTCAACATGTTCGCACCGCCAACACCAGTACCCAGTGTTAACATAGTGATATCCCTTAATCCTTTTCCTGCTCCGATCCAATGCTCTCCTATCAGAGCTACGTTTGCATCATTATCTACCATTACAGGTAGGTTAAATTGATGCTCCATTCTCTTCCTTAAGTTTAGCCCTTGCCAATCCTTTAAATTTTCAGTCGCATAAACGACTTCGCCTGTATTGGTATTTACCCTCCCAGCGGTTCCAATTCCTATTCCCTTTATATCAGGATCTGTAATAAGTAACTCCTCAATGATGTTCTTCAGATTCTCGATGATATGTTCACGCCCAAGCGTTGCTTCCGTATCCACTTTTGCCGTTTGCAAAATATTCCCATTATCATCGATAACAATTCCTTTTATGGAAGTACCACCAATATCAATTCCCAAAACCTTCACATATTTCACTTACCTTTCAGTTCATCGAAGAAATTTCTTCACATAACTTCCATTTTTAAAAGCTTAATAATACTACAGATTCGATTGATTGGGTTCCCCTGATTTCATTCTATTTATTTCTGAAACATACATTTCCGTGATCAATTGTGGTCTCGTTATAGCTGATCCAACCACTACCGAATGTGCTCCTATTCTAAATGCTTCTATCACTTGCTCTGGCGTATGGATTTTCCCTTCTGCAATAACAGGAATTTTTAACGATTGGGTTATTTCTTTTAACAATTTAAAATCCGGCCCATATTTTTTCGTTGAATAGGTAGTATATCCCGAAAGGGTTGTCGAGACACAATCTACTTGTAAAACTTCAGCAAGAAGACCTTCATCTAATGTAGAGATATCAGCCATTACCCTAACACCGTTACCTTTAATATACTTTACAAGATCATCTAAGGATTCACCGTTCGGACGTATTCTTTTTGTCGCATCCAGTGCTATAGCATCCACTCCTACTTCCAATAATTCATTAATTTCCTTTATCGTAGGAGTAATGTATACTTCGCTATCTGGATAGTTTCTTTTTACCAATCCGATAATAGGCAAACGAACGGCTCTCTTAATCGCGGCAATATCATTCATGCCATTTGCACGTATCCCTATCGCTCCCCCTAACTCAGCTGCTTTTGCCATTTTTGCCATTACATCCGATCCATGTAGCGGCTCATCTTCTAATGCTTGGCATGAAACAATTAATCCTTTTTCTATTTGATTAAAAAATGAGTCTTTCATTATTTCATCTCCCTAATCTTCTAGTGCGAGTTCAATTACAAGTCTTTCATGAAGCTTTTCACTAAATCTATCACCTGCGTCTCATAATCTAAGGATGAATAACAATGATCACTTCCATGGATCCAATTAAGGGTGCTTTGATCGCCAAAAATTTTGGAAAGCTGTAAAGAAACAATAGGAGGAACCGTATCATCATTTGTACCATGAATCAATTGCACATTAGCGGTAACCTGCTTAGCTTCCTCATAAACATTTTGATGAAACACATCATCAACCAATTCTTTTCCTACCAAATTTCCACCAAAGTCAATAACACCCTCTTCTATATATTTGAATAAGGCTTCATTTTTTACATTTCTCGTTACTACATTAAAAATATTAACGGCAGGACATAAAAGGATGAGTTTTTTGACCTGCTCTTTTAAAGCGGAACTAGCAATAATCGAAACGGCACCGCCCATACTAAACCCGATAAGATTCATTCGATTTGAATCAATATAATCAATTTCTTTTGCGAAATGGAATACTGCTAAACAATCCTCTACCTCTGATGACATCGTCATTTCTTGAAACTTACCATCACTTTCACCACTACCAATAAAATCAAATCGTATACTAACTATCCCCATATTTGCTAAAGAATCAGATAGTTTTTTAAATAAAAAATGGGATTCCGCTTTATGTCCAGTAAATCCATGATTATAAACAACTGCAGGGTAGGGGCCTTTTCCATCCGGCTTTGTTATTATTCCCCTTATCGTTAGCCCGTCTTTATTTACATCAAAATAATTGATGTGCAATCCATTCGCCCCTCATGAATAAAATTCTTTTATTTGAACATGTGTCCTTAAACCCACTTCAAACATTCTATTCCATGGCATGAAGCACTCATCAATGAAAACATAATAGTTTGCGTCATCTAGATGATCTCGAATAAATTTTTCTAATTGTTCTTTAACTATTTTAGCTACTCTTCCCTTTTGACCATCTACCTCAAAGTAGTTAAATCCCATTTCCGGTAACATATTTTCTGTTACTAATTTTCGAACATAGCCACAATATCCGCCATCTTCAACATAGCGAAGGGATAAAAAGTCCTTATGTTCCTTTCGATTACCATATATTTGATAAATCATCCCTTGAGAAATACAAGTGCCTAATGTATTTGAACTCGTATTCCAGCCTGCATAACCAGCCAATTCAAAAAGGAGCCCCTTTTCTTTTAGTAGTTTTAGTAAACTCAAATCTGCTCCATTAGCAAACGCGATATCAGCTACAACACAAGGCTTTTTCAATATCTTGGCAACATAATCCGCATATTCAGTTAACTCAACAATATTTCGAAAAACATTGTAGCTTACTAAAGGATTTTTCTGCGAAACTGCCTCCATCATCGTCTCACCAGGTGTGTTCACTAAGAGAACGATATCTGCTTCGCTTACAGAGGTCGCAAGTAGCCCTCCTGCCGCAAGGATTTGATACTTTAAGCTTTCATATAATGGTCTATCTTCATAAAGGGGAATAACAAATGGCCCATGTATACTGGAAAAGTGAGGATACACAAGCGGCCGTTGATTTTTAACCTGATTAATCATTCGAGCTAGAAGTGTGCATCCAACCTCGTCAGCACCAGGATACATATATGTATTCAGTTCGGTTCCAAGGATTGCGATCTGTTCCCGAACATTCTGTTGATCCATGGCAGTTAATCCATATGGCGATGAATCATCTTGAGGTATGATTAAAAAATCGATCGTTTTATCTTTTGCATATTGAATAACCGCTTTATTTACCTCAATATTAATTGCACGCCTAGATAAATAGTCATCTAGTACTTGTGATGGCAATACTTCTTCAATCTGTTTCAATCTTATTTCTTCTTCTTTCGTTGCGATTTGCAACTGTTTACGGTGCTTAATATAACCTTGTTGGAAAATCTCCTTCCCCCACTCCTCATAGTAATCTGGTTCTTCGTCACTACTAGAATATTGTGGACATCTCATGATTAGGTTGAAAGCAAAAAGCTGTAACCCCGGATTGATTTCCTTTAATTTTTTCAATCCCAATAATCGATTTACGCAATCTGCTTTCGTTAACGAATGGAGTCTAGAAGGAATAATCCCACCATATAAAAGGGTATCTAACGAAAGAATGGCGCCATCTGCATCCTTGCCTTCCTCCAAGAGCCACTTCCATAATTGATCTACGTTACCGGGTTCTTTCTTCTTCCCCATCAAATCTAGACCTGGCTTAACAATCGTAAAATCGGTTCCGTTTGCAAGGTCACTAGGAAAATGGTAATTACAGGGACGTTCATCTAAAGGAATATAAAGTATTTTCTTCATCCTTCAACACTCCTATCAATCGTTCTTTTCGTTGGAGAGATAACCCCACTTATCTGCTACCTTCATAGCTACATCACTACCTATCCGACATGGATATGTTTTAGATTGGGAGATCCACTTCTGTATCTCTTGTTGAACATTTTCCGTTTTAGTTTCTTCATATGTTTTGATGAGTTTCCATAAATGAATATCCATTTCTGCTCTCTCAAACCATGGTTTGATCTCAGTTTGAAATTTTGAATTGTCCATCGTTTTAAGATGAAGAATCGCCTCTGAAAATCTTGAAAAATAGGAATCTAAATACAGAATATTTTTCGTTTCAATCGCTTTCATCAATTCTTCATTCACTTTAAAATAAAGTCTGCTATTTTCGTTATTTTCGCAAAAAAATCTCATGTCTTCTACAAACTCAGGAGCAAATTCTTTGAGAGCTAATTCCCATGAATATTCGGGCATATAACGTTCACAATTCCACATGTAATGGGATAACGTAATTAATGACATTTTCGACAATTCCCATTGATTCATTGGATTAGAAACAAACCCAATATGCCCTAGTTCGTTTAATTTTGAATAACGGTTTCTTACCGGGCCAAGAAAAATACGATCAGGATCGGCATCATTCACAGGGATGTTATCCCAAAGGATAAAATCATGTCCATAAAAAGATCGATTATTTTGTGCATGTTCTTGATCAATTGTTGGGGCAAACACGAAAAATCCCGTCCAAAAAACAAGAACCTCTGGATCCATTAAGTCACGAATATCTTTTTTATACTCCGTGTCCCAATATGACCAATATTCTGAAGGGCACATAACCAAATTGTATTGATATAATGTATCTTTCAAAAATCGATTCACTTCATTCACTAAATATGCATGGGAAACACCGGATCTTTCGAAAAAATCTTTGTTCTCCCCCTTTAATACATAATCAATATCGTCCATTAATATCGCAAAATTTCTAATTCCTAACGAAATCATTGCCCTTAATTTTTCTTTTAAATATCCAAAGTCTTCCTTAGATGTAAATTTCATATCGTTTCCTGGGCTAATACAATAATAAAAATCGATATTGTTTTCATCACAATGTTGTTTTAACAATTGGATCCTCTTAAAGTTTTCCTCTGGATAGGATTCACGCCATAATTTGCGATGATATTCGTCATCTTTCGGTGCGTACATAAAGGTATTCATGCGGTGTTTTGCCATAAAGGAAACGGAGTCCATTCGGTCTTCAAAACTCCAAGGTTCCCCGTAAAATCCCTCGATAATCCCTCGAATGCGAAAGGACGGTTCATCATGAATCGTTACAATTGGTAGCCTGATGACACCTTCTTTTTTTATAATGATGAAACCAAGAGCATCAATAGCATATTTGATCCCTCTCTTATTTCTTGCGGTTACAGTGATCTGATCATTTTCAACTTTTAATATATACCCATCCTCTTTCAAGGAGGCACTATATTCAAAAGTCAATTTGATATTGCCTTTATGTTCTTCTGTAATGATCTCAATGAGGTTGGAAGAAATAACCCCTTCGTATTCCTGATTCATTGAATAGCGCGACTGTAATTCACAAACTAATTTTCTACCTTTTATTTCTGTAAATTCTCCCGTGTGATAATAATCACGGAAATAGTACTGGGCATATTGAATATCCATGTTTTTTGCTCCTCTCACATTTACGACTTGTTAATAAGCAACAAGTAACCAAATCTACTATCCTTTAACCGCTCCCGATATACCTTCCATGTAATATTTTTGTGTGAATAAAAAGACAATAATAATCGGAATTACGGAAATCACCGTTCCCGCTGCAATCCACCCGAAGTTATAGGAAAATTGTCCATTCAAAAAGCTTAAAGCGGACGCCAATGGATATTTAGAAGTATCATTTAAGACAATAATCGGCCATAAAAAGTTATTCCACATTGCCATGAATTCTAGTAAGCCAATAACAGCTATCGCAGGTTTTACCATCGGCATCATTAATTGAAGCCAGATTCTAAATTCAGAAGCTCCATCCATTTTTCCAGAGTCACGGATCTCTAAAGGTACCCCAATAAACGCCTGTCTCATTAGAAAAATATTGAAAACCGATACAGCAGATGGAAGGATGACAGCTAAATAAGTATCCATTATTCCAAGTGCTTTAATCGTGAGATAATTCACGACCAAACCAGCTGCAGCAGGAATAATCATCGTTGAAACCAAGGCTAAGAAGATCGCGTTTCTTCCTTTAAATCTAAAGATAGCTAATGGATAAGCGGTTAGACAGGAGAAAAATATACTTAGGACGACCCCCAAAACGGAAATAACTATCGTATTCCATATATATTGAAAGAAGTTCATATACTGCCAAACTTCTATATAATTTGCGAAATCAATAAACGTCGGAAATATTGCAGGTGGAAACGTAAATACATTTTTACCTGGCATTAGCGAAACACTTACCAACCAAAGAAAGGGACCCATCATAAAAATAGCAAAAACAATCAATCCCAAATAAATCAATGCTTTTTTTGCAATTTTGATTATTTTATTCATAAGTCGCAACCCATTAATATGGATTTACACCACCTTTCTTATTGAATAAAAAGATAAAAATACTAAAAATAACGATAATGACACTAACAATTAAACCTAATGCTGATGAATATCCAAAGTTGAACTTCATAAACCCTTGTTGATAAATGTACAGACTTGATGTTAAAGTTGAACTTCCGGGTCCACCTGATGTTAAAACGTATACTTCATCGAAGACTCTAATTGCCGCCATTAGGGAAATTAAACTACAAAAGAACACATAAGGTTTTAAAAGCGGAATAGTGATTTTTTGAATCACTTGCCAGCGACTAGCTCCATCAATCCTAGCTGCTTCAATTAAGTCTTCTGGAATTGATTGAAGACCAGCCAAATAAATCATCATATAGTAGCCAAGACCTTTCCACATCGTAATAAACATTAAAACCCACAAAGCAGTATTATAATCCGATAACCAACCGATCTTTTTATCGATTACTCCAACGGACATTAAAATATAATTGACTACCCCGTTTTGACTTAATAACCAACCCCATATAATGGCTACTGCCACCATTGAAGTAACAACAGGTATATAATAAGCACTTCTAAAAAACTTGATTCCTTTGATTTTTCGATTAACTAGGACCGCCATCAAAATAGAGAAAAGCTGAATAAATGGAACCACGATGATATACAGCAACGAGTTTTTCAAGGAAATGAGAAAGTCCGGATCCTTAAATGCACGGATAAAATTATCTAAACCAATAAATTTCGTTTCTGCAATAACCGAGTAATTTGTAAATGCCAAAGGCACACTGTAAATGATCGGCCAAAACACAAAAAGACAAAGTAAAATCAATCCCGGAGCCATAAAGATCCAGGCCAATTTAGTTTCAGAAACCTTTTTCTTTTTCGCGTTATGCTTCTTTTCCACGCGTATCTTCCCCCTTAGAGAAATTGGGCAGAATGCTAAGAATCTGCCCAACCCACTACCCACTTATTTTTTCAATATATCATTTACTTCTTTTTCAGCCGCGCTTAATTCCTTATCAATATCTGCATTATTTAAATAAATATTTTGCAGATGCTTATTAATGCTTCCATTTACATCACTAGCATTAGCAATACCCAAGTAGAAATCAGTCGCTTTGTCTAAGCTTGCTGCTGAAACGGTCAATGCTTGACCTTCTAAAGTCCCGTCGTTTTTAGAGAAAAAAGCATCTTTTGCACTATCTACAGTGGAAGGAAGTGTGCTTGCAGCTTTTGAGAATGCTAATTGATTTTCAGCATTGGTTACATATGCTGCGAAGTCTACTGCTTCCTTCTTATGCTTTGTTTTCGCTGGAACGACAACGTTCATAGTATTAGAGAAACGGATGTCAGCTTTTCCAACAGGACTCGGAACGGCAATCATTTTCTTATATACATCTGGTGATGCTGATTTTATTTTATTGATAAAAGGAGAGCTTGATAAAATCATTGCAACCTGTTCACTACCAAAGAATTGGATTTGCTTGTCATAATCAAGGATATCCTTTGGAATGACACCATCTTTCATTAGTTGAACGTTTTCTTTAATAGAAGCTTTTACATCATCATTATTAAATGCAGCTTTACTATAATCATCTGTAAGAAGCTTATTCCCCTCTTCTAAAATAGAGCGTGCTTCCATCGTAAAGACATAACCATAAGCACCTGTTTTTTCCTTAATCGTTTTTCCCCATTGATTCAATTCTTCTTTTGTTTTTGGAGGATTATTAGGATCTAATCCAGCTTTTTCAACTAATTCCTTATTTATAAATAACACGGGAAGGCCTGTATACCATGGAAGTGCATTTGCTTTTCCATCAATTTCAGTAGAAGCATAGATACCTTTGAAGTAAGCATCTTTTTGTTCCTGTGTAAGTTCCTTATTTAAATCAACTAAAGCATCTTTTGTACCCATTTGATTTGCAAATTCAGTGTTTAAGTTTACTACACCAGGAGCCTCACCACTGGCAATACTCGTTAATAATTTATTTTGAATTGCATCGTATGGATAATCCTTCCACACAATTTTTACTTTAGGATTTTTTTCTTCGTATTTAGCAATTAGATCATTAAAGTAATCATTAAATGTCGGTTGTAAGGAAATTGTCCAAAATTCAACTTTCGATTTCCCTCCTTCTTTTGAACCTGTTTCTTTTGAGCTACATGCAGCCAGAACTCCTATGATTAATGTGACAGAAAGAAATAAAGACAAGAAACGCTTCATAAAACTAACACCCCTTTTATTAGTTTAGAAATTTAATGCGGTAGTTTACACAATTCTAAGGTGTATTCATTTAGAACTGAAGTAGGTTTGATTAACGCTTTCATTTTTCCCTAAATTCTGAATTCTACATTTACACCGCATCACAATTTACTTATATATGAATCTATCATATTTCGGAAATTTTATCCACCTTTTTTATAAAAAAAGGATAATATATTCTTTTTTTATTATCATATGCATTTTTAGATATCAGAAGAAAGTATCTATCAAATTTTTTTCTTTTGTAATTCAACGGTTAATTCTTCCCACCATTGATATTCATCCAAGTATACAACGTCAAATAGCATCACACCGTTTGATTTCTCTTTACACATTTGAATCGCTTTTTTGAATTGCTCTGGGTCCTCATGATAATCTTTTAAGTATAGGCTCCCGATAACCGGAATACTCCCATTAATCGCTTCTAAACTCATATCAATCGCTCCCTCAACACTGTACCACGGTGCAGGGCGATTATTTTCATCTGCTTCTTTAATTGTCACTTCAGGATAATAGCAACCTGTCATAATAAAATCTAATTCATCCCCATATCCCGATTGGTGATATTGATTAGACACCCATTCTAAATCTGGTTGATACGTTTCACTTCCCCAGTTTACGCCCTCGTTGTAATAAAGAGGGTACCAAGATCCAACATATATACAAAAAGCCAACTTAGGGTTAATCGTTTTTACTATGTTTCTAGCACCCTTAACAAAATTTTTTATATTTAATGCTCTCCATTCAGTCCATTTAGGAAAATGTGGACCAAACTTTATTTTCTTCGTTCCATCTTCTATTTCATAAATATCTAATGGCCATCTTTCAACTTTTTCACCAATGTACTTCTCAAATGTCTCCCTGCTCAAGTCACTAAAGTCACCATAAATATTTGGATATCGGCATCGGTCTAGTACAATGCCATCAATTTCATATTGTGAGACAATCTCTTTTATAATACTATTTTCATAATCTATAACTTCTGGATTGATAGGATTGACGAAAATGGTCGTATCAGCTGAATTTTCTGCTGCTGTTGGTGCCATTGAAGTGGCTTCATTATAAGAGACTACCTTCCATTTTTCCTTATCATACACCATCCCATCTTTAGAATGGGCAGTCCCTTCCGCAAATACATCCATATTAGCGATAATCTTCAACCCGGATCCTTGTGACTCATCAATCATTTCTTGTAAAAAGTCACGATCTTTCCACATTTGAAAACTTCCATCTGACCAGCTGCTCACATGATAGGCATACTGACTTTGATAGGTTGTTTGACCATAAGGTATTTTCGCATCAACTACTA
Source organism: Heyndrickxia sp. NPDC080065 (assembly GCF_050281185.1). Taxonomy (NCBI): domain Bacteria; kingdom Bacillati; phylum Bacillota; class Bacilli; order Caryophanales; family Bacillaceae; genus Heyndrickxia; species Heyndrickxia sp. NPDC080065. The sequence continues at coordinate 185,307 of NZ_JBNNWS010000003.1, forward strand.
GATGGGTAATCCCCGCTTTCTTCGCATTTTCTATTAATCTTTTTCTTTCTGATTGCTCTGATAGTCTTTCCCCATTTGCAAGGAAATCCACCCATAGTATATTGGCCTCTTTACCGAGTATTGTATTCACTGATCTCTCTCCTTCACTTTTTAGTAGAAACCATTCATTATGTTTTTCCATGATCGTCTCCTCATTTCAAATATTGTATAAAGAAAAAAGATGTTAAACCTTGATCGCTTTTTCGATCGAATGATTAATCATCTTATAGTGAATCCATGCACAACAACTAAAAATAATAAGGATAGTAAAAAATCTTACATATAAAGTAATCGTAATCAATATCAAAAAAATAAGTAAAACTATAATGGGTTGAATCGGTCTCCTAATGGATAAAACAAAAGCCATGCTAAGTAAGTGTTTCATTGAAGTATTAAATCGCATAAACAAAAGAAAAAAATACAACATCATCATGAAATACAGTAATGTAATGATGATAAGTACCGGGAGTAAGATACTTTGCCATGGGTTTTTTAACTCTAAAATAATGAAAAAATCACCGACAAGTGCTGCTATTATAAAGATCATAATTCCCCCGATGATTATCCCTTTTTTACAATCTTTTTTAAAATAGTGAAAGAAGCTTTGTAAAATAGATGTTTCTTCGTCTTTTGACCATTTATGAATCACCTGGAACATAGCTATTGTTGCAGGAAAAATAGTAATAACCGGTAACGAAAAGAAAAACCACAAAATATTCAAATAAGCATAGTTAGTAATTAACTCTAATACTCTGAAAAATTTATTCTGCTCCGACATTTTGCCTACTCACCTACTTTGTAGAAAGTAATTATGATGATTAATACATTTTGTTAAGGACGGCTTTTGCTGTTTTTTCAATAGCCTGGAAGGAACTTTCTTTTTTCCTCATTGCAGTTATCGTTGTTAAAATATCTAGTAAATGTAATTGAGCAATTTTCGTTGAAAAGGCTCCACCCTGTAATGGAGTTTCTTTCGCTGCAACTAATAAAATGACATCCGCATAATAAGTAATAGGAGACCTCGCATGATTGGTAATACAAATGACGAATGCCTTATTTTCCTTGGCAATTTTAACTGAATCAACAATATCCTTAGTGCTTCCGGAAGATGAAATAGCAACGATCACATCTTCTTCACCTACCAAAGCTGCATTCATCGCAATAATATGTGCATCAGTCGCATGATCCACATTATAGCCGAGACGCATAAAACGATATTTGGCATCGCTTGCTGTAAATCCTGAAGATCCAACCCCGAAGAAATACATTTTCCTTGCATTAATAATCGCCTCAACCGCTTTTTGTAGGGTTGATGTCTGCAACATATTTATCGTATCCTGTAGTGCCCCTGCATTTTGTGTCGTAATTTTTTTTGCAATCACTTCCGCATCATCTGATTCTTCAATTTTTCCATGAACCTGTTCATCTACATTGGAAAGAGTTTGTGCAACAGCTAGTTTAAACTCTTGAAACCCACGATATCCAAGCTTTCGACAAAATCGAATAACAGATGTCTCTCCCACACCTGCTTTTTCAGCAAGATCCGTTACTGAAGAATAAACGGACTCCTGGGTATCTAATAAAACATAATCAGCAACCTTTTGTTCTGCCTTCGTTAACGAATTATAGACAGATTTTATCATGATTAGTGGGGTAGAGTGACCAATAGTTTTCATATAAAAATCCTTCCAAAATTAATTTAGTAACAGAAAAAAATAAACATGTTTTCCTAATCTTATTATGAAATGACTGATAGAGAATATTCACAAGAAGAAATATTATTCCATTATGTATATCAAAAACGGAATATTTATTCCATTTAGATAATATAGCACCTAAAATCATACGTCAATAGATATCATCCCGAAACTGTTATAATCTAGGTATTTTTGAGCAGATCAATACTATTGCATATCCTATTATCTAATTATTATTACTTATTTTGAAAATTTATTTCTTTTTTTTATCTCTTTTAGGAGGAGAAATTCAAGAGACGTTGAATATATAAAAATGTTCGAAGGGTGAAACCTTATAAAAAATTTGAGAGGAGAATAAACTCAATGAAAATGAAAACAGTAGTAGTTTGTTGTACGATTCTTTTTGCTATTTTAGTACCCAGACAGTCATTTGCTAGCGACAAAATTGTCCCTATCGAAACACTAAAACCAGCAGTCCATCTAGAAAAACCAGAATTAAAACAAACAGGAGGAAAATTAATTCTCAGTGATTCGCCGGAAACATATGCAGAGGAGGGTGCCTTTTATCGTGACACAGCGACCGGGGAATTCCGCGTTTTTTGGCACCATCAAAATAGAAGTGGTGAAAACAGAACGGTAAGCCTTGCGATTACAAATACCTCAAATGAGGTAGTGAAAATGTATTCAAATGGAATTGGAGCTTCAGTTAATATTTATCCCGATGTCGCAGGGGAAGAAGCACTTATCCAATTTCTTGAAAACAACGCAAAGCAACATTATTTTACTACACTCGAACCTGGTGAAACCTACTTTTTAGAAAAAAATGCAGATGACTTAGAAACGGTGAGTGGAATTGCACAGTTCACTGCCTTTACGAAACACGGTCATACGCCTGCTACTGTCACAATAACAACACTCAATTATAAAAAACAACCATCTAGTCCTCTTACCATAAACATCTTAGCACCTGACTCACATGTTCGAGGAAGCTTTTCACATTTTGATCGTGAAGGTACCATTACTTACAATTCAGCATTAGGAAACGCATATATTAACCTATCGTCAGCCGCTTCCGGTCAATGGAGTGATAAACTACCGGGAGAATATGAAGATGGAATTAGTGTCGTCGATGGAAATAAACCGGTTATTAACAATGGGAACTATGGTGTTTTATATAATTTGAAAATTAAATTAAATAATGGTTTGCATACTCCACAGCGAATCTCAGTCTATGATACTCCATCAGGTGGTTTCGGTCATTATGTCATGCAATGGAACGGCAAACTTAAAACTTCTGGATTTCTTAGCTATCAAAATGCTTGGAACTTTGCGACAGAACAAATTGGAGCCAATGGAAATGACTATTCTTTCACAACTAGTCTCCCAGGTGGTGCTTCCGGTCCTTCAGCTATCTACTTTGTTCCTGAAAAATAACAGAAACCTCTTGAAACTAATAAAAATGAAACTACTAGGCTGCCAATCAAATTGGCAGCCTATTTTGGGACAGAGGGTCAGGTCCTTTGTCCCTAATGACATTGAAGAATAAACTTTGTTTGGTCGAATTTTTTGTTTTGAAGGTCGTGTTTATCAATACAAAAGTATAGTATTCCGACATCTCCCCACATTACATCTAAATCATCGTCACTATCCATTTGAAACAATAAGATCAGGTCGTTGCTTTTCTGATTGAGTTCTTCTGAAGGCCAGTCTATTTTTTCTTCGTTTTCGTAATAAATAATTTCTTTAAATACATTATTTTGTACGTTGAAAGGTTCTCCTAACATATAGTGCATTGGCTGAACAATCATTTCTTCGTCGTTATTAATGATCTCGCTTGTTTGCATAACAGAGTCTCTGAACTCATAGTAGTTTTCCATTTCCTCTTCATTCAATTCTACTCCTTCAAGTTCTTCTGGAAAGCTTAAGAATTCTTTAAACATTATTTTGAATGAAGGCAATGGGAAGTAGTCTTCGGTTTCTTCAGGGTAAGGTGTGCGTTTCAATTCTTTTACATCTCCATCATAATAGAGAACCTTGAAACATCCCTTATCCTCTTCCCCCATTCCCCATGGTTGTTCTAATATGTCATAAAAGAAAAATAATATACCTTTTTGGGGAAGAAGATTGTTCTTATCGAAAGCCTTAGCCTCTTGTAAATTCAATTGAGCTAAAAATGATAGATAGCCATTATCGTATTTTGGAAATAAAAAGTTAGGAGGTAAATCTGGTAAACCTCCAAATTTAGAACTGCCAATCGGAATATCTTCTTCGTTCGCCTTTTCTTTTTTTATTCCAATAGATGAAGCTGCCGCTTTTAAAATTTCTTCTTTTTTATCCACAAGATTACATTCTTCTAAAAACTTATCAATATTTTGCAAGTCCCTCTCCCCTTTTCCCTAAATAATTATGATTCCATTTGTACTTACTATATCATTTCTTATAGGTTTGTCAGAAAATTTTTTAATCAGCACCACAAAAAAATGCCTTGTAATTACCGTCCTTTTTAATATCATTCTAAAGAATAAATAGACAAATAAAAAGATTAGAAGTATGATAATATTGGAAAAATTTAATAATCAAGAAGAGATAGGTGACTGAAGAATTTTGATTCTGATGTTTAAAAGGGAAGTTTGGTGAAAATCCAACGCGGTCCCGCCACTGTAAGTGAGAAGACTTTTTGTTAAGCTCTTTTCGTAAACTTTGTTGCTTTTTTTAAATGGAGTAAAAATCGGTATTTGGATTTTTACGGTTCTATTTTATTGTCCCGATTGAATTGAGTACAAATAAGATAGAGAAAAGAGCACGTCCCCAAAATGAAATTAGAATGGGGATATGTCTGAAAAGCAACATTCTATGCGAAAACAGCCTATTGTTTATAGCCACTGTGAAAATGGGAAGGCACAAAAAGTCGATGATCCACAAGCCAGGAGACCTGCCTATACTCATTAACAAGTAATCCTACGTGGATATAGGAGGTGCTTAAACATAAAATAAACATTTTTGTCGTTTATTGATTTTATTTGTTTATGTATGCCCTTCTTAGTGAAGGGCATTTTTTTATGAATCAAAGTAAACTGAACTCGTGCTTTTTTACAAAGTGTACCGAAAATAAATATAAAGGAATGAGATCATGCAAAAATTCACTTTAAAACCAAGACTCTATCTTTCAATGATTCTTGTAAGTTTCATGCTTCTTGCCCAGCTTTCGTTCACTGGATTATTTGTGAAAGCGGAGGAAACAGATACAAATGCTCTGAACATCAATAATCAGCTTTTAAATGCCTATAACACTGCTAGTAAATTTATGGTAGAAAGTGTTCCTATACCATCATTTGGAAACGAATGGTATATTTTTTCGTTAGCACGTGGAGCAGCTAATGGTACTGAAAATTACTTTGAAACCTATTATACAAATTTAGAAAAATTTGTTAAAAGTAAAAATGGTATTTTACATCAATCAAAGTACACAGAATACTCTCGTGTCATCTTGGCACTAAATGCCATCGGCAAGGATCCAACAAATGTTGGTGGTTATAACCTTGTGGAAAAATTATTCGATTTGGAAAATGTAAAAAAACAAGGAATTAATGGACCCATCTTTGCGTTAATTGCAATAGATACGAATCAATACCGAATTCCACCTACAGCAGATAATTCTAGACAAAAAATGATTGATTTTATTATTAATCAACAGCTAAACGATGGTGGATGGGCATTAGGCTCAAAAATCGGTGATGCAGATGTTACCGCTATGGCAATTCAAGCATTATCAACCTATACCAATCAAGCTGCCGTAAAAGACGCAGTAGATAAGGCACTGGTGTTTTTGTCTTCAACACAATTAGATAATGGCGGCTACAAGAGCTGGGGAACAGAAAATGTAGAGAGCGCTTCACAAGTATTAGTTGCCTTGACAAGCCTCGGGATTGATCCGAGCGCTGATTCACGTTTCATTAAACCCAATGGGAACATTTTGTCCAATATCATGACTTTTTACAGTGAAAAGGATGGCGGGTTTAAACATATATTAACAGAAGATAAAGCTAATTCTATGGCAACCGAACAAGTTTCCTATGCAATTGCAGCTTATTTTAGGTACGTGAATAATCAAACAAAGCTATACGATATGACAGACAAAAAGCCAACTATAGCCTTAACGGTTGATCCAGTCACTACTACAAGTACGAAAATAACTGGAAAAACAGATGCTGGAGTTACTGTTACGGCTAAAACGAATAATGTGGCAATTGGAAGTACTACTTCTAATAGCGATGGAACATTCAGCATTAACATTACACCACAAAATGCAGATACAATTATTAACATATTTGCTGAAGGTGGAAACAAAATACCAAGTGCGATAGTGACAGTCAAAGTCAATAATGATACAGGTAAACCAGATCCATCAATTCCAACAGAACTTGTTGTTAATCCAGTCAATGATAAAAGTACGCAAGTGACTGGGAAAGCAGAAGCAGGGGCAACAGTTGAGCTTTATATCGAAGACAAACTAACTCAATCTACAAAAGCGGACACGAATGGGAACTACTCTTTTACCATTAGCCCACAAAAAGCTGGTGTGAAAATTACGGTTAAAGCAATTGGTCCATCTGGCAAAAGTGATTCTAAGACTGTCACCGTAGAGGATATAACTCCTCCAAGCATAACAGTGAAGCCAGTAACAGATAAGAGCACAGAAGTAACTGGTACAACAGAGGCCGAAGCAAAGGTAGAACTTTATCTTGATGACACGTTAGCACAAACTAAAACAGCAGATTCAAATGGGAATTTCTCATTCACAATTAGCAAACAAAAAGCAGGTGTGAAAATAAAGGTTATTGCCACTGATCAGGCAGGTAACAGCGAAGTAAAAACCATCATCGTTGAGGATAAAACCCCTCCAAGCCTAACTATTAATCAAGTAAGTGATAAGAGTACAAAAATAACTGGTAAAACAGAAGCAGAAGCAAATGTAAAATTGTATATTAATGAAATACTTCAACAAATAAAAATAGCCGATTCAAAAGGAAACTACTCTTTCAATATCATCAAACAAAAGCCTGGAGTCAAAATCAAAATTATTGCATCTGATAAAGTTGGTAACACCACTTCAAAAACGATAACAGTTGTGGACAAAACACCGCCAAGCTTAACCGTCAGTCAAGTAAGTGATAAAAGTACTAAAGTAACTGGAAAAACAGAAGCTAAAGCAACTGTTAAATTGTATATCAACGGAAAGCTGAAACAAACCAAAACTGCCGATTCAAAAGGAAACTACTCTCTCACTATCAGCAAGCAAAAAGCAGGTGTAAAAATTAAAGTAGTCGCTTCTGATAAGGCAGGAAACAGCACATCAAAAACGTTTACTGTTTTAGATAAAACACCACCAGCAAAACCAACTGTAAAGAAAGTAACGATTGCTTCGAAAGATGTTACTGGAAAAACAGAAGCCAATACTACTGTTTTTGTATATAAAGGAAAAACAAAGCTTGGATCAACTAAAGCTAGTAGCAAAGGTATCTATAAAGTGACGATCAAAAAGCAAAAAGCAGGTATAAAACTATCAGTATTTGCAAAAGACAAAGCTGGAAATAAGAGCAAAAGCACATATATAAAGGTTTCTAAAAAATAATTTTTGAAAATCAGAGTATGCATCCTCCCGAGAAAAGAAGCATACTCTGACCATTCTCGTATTAAAGAGGTGAAGACAATGGTCAAGAAGTGGATTAAGCTTGGATTCATAACTATCCTTACCTTTATGGTGTTGACCGCATGTAAAATTCAAACGGTTGACGAATACCAAAATGAAGAAAAGGCAGCTCAAACGTCCACTACTGAAACGAATCAGCAAGACAAGCAGAAGGAAATAACTGCTTCAAAGGAAGAAAAAAACACTGAAAAGAATAACGCGGAAGATAAAACAAAAACACAGGACAAGAAAAAGCAAGATCCAGTAAAGAAAGAGAATACGAAAAAAGAACAAACAAATCCAAACAAATCAAAGAAGGTAGCTTCCTCAAATAATAAAGACAAAAAGGAAACAAAAAAACAGGACACTAGTAAAAAGCAAAAAGAAAACACGACCACGCCCGTCAATAAAGGAAATGACTTATCACCTTCTAAAAAAGGTGATCAAGCAGCGACGAAGCCAACAAATAATGAAAAACCAGCAAACGAAAACAAGCCAAAGAAAAAATACGTCACTATCTCCATCCGTGTCGATACGATATTGGATAATTACGATAAACTTGATAAATCATTACGAAGTGAACAATTCGTTCCTAAAAACGGGATCATCTTAGATACAACAAAATATGAATTAAGGGACAATGAAAATGTATTTGACATCCTTGTCCGTGCAACACGCGATCATCGTATTCATATGGAGTATCAAGGAGCAAATGAGAATAAATATGGCAGTGTATATATAGAAGGAATTAATCATGTTTATGAATTTAGTGTCGGAGAATTAAGCGGCTGGATGTATTCTGTAAACGGCTGGTATCCGAATTATGGTGCAAGTAAATATTACTTAAAAGATGGCGACAAAATTGAATGGAATTATACATGTGATTTAGGGCGTGATTTAGGAGTGACATGGGATGAATAGATGTGTGTTGAATCGATGAGAGCGTTTGAAACCTATCATCCTATTGTTCTTTTTACCTATTTCTTTTCTGTCATTGGGCTCTCTATTTTTTACATGCATCCCATTTATCTGCTTATTTCACTAGTGGTTTCAATGATCTTGAATATCATTCTAAATAAACGTTCCTTTTTAAATAGTTTACTATTCTATATTCCTTTATTTATCATCGTTTCCTTATGTAATCCGTTTTTTAGTCATGACGGGATGAAAGTATTATTCTATGTAAACTATAATCCCATTACATTAGAAGCTATTTTGTACGGTATCGCAATGGCTGCGATGCTGCTTTCGGTTGTTTTATGGTTTGGATCCTATAATGCAGTCATGACATCGGATAAATTTTTATATCTTTTTGGAAAAATCTCACCTGCCATCTCGTTAATTATTTCATTAACATTAAGGCTCGTTCCGCGATTTAAAAAGCAAATAAGGATTATCGCAAATTCTCAAAAAACAATTGGAATGGACTATACATCAGGTAATATCCTACAAAGGATTAAGGCTTGCCTTCAAATCCTATCAATATTAATTACATGGGCGCTTGAAAATTCAATTGAAACAGCAGATTCCATGAAAGCACGCGGGTATGGATTGAAAAATCGTTCGACCTTTTCGCTATTTATTTTTACGAAAAGAGATGGGATTGTCTTAGCATTAATAATCAGTTTAGCAGCAGCTAATCTCATCGGCAGTATATTCGGCTACACAACCTATTATTTTTATCCAACCTTTAGTGAATTGTCTGTATCTAGTGTGAGTATACTGCTTTACAGCTCATATGCGTTATTACTAGCAATACCTATCATCATTGAAACAAGGGAGTTATTAAAATGGCGCTCATTGAAGTAAAAAACCTAACCTTTCAATATCCTTTACAAAGTCAAAAAGCGTTAGACGACATTTCCCTTTCCATTGAAGAAGGGGAATTTGTCGTGTTTTGCGGAAGTTCTGGCTGCGGAAAAAGCACTTTTTTAAGACAGCTAAAAAAAGAACTTACACCACATGGTGAAACATCTGGAGATATTTATTATAAAGGTGCCCTTCTAGAACACTTAGACTCTCACCGATCTGCATCTGAAATTGGATTTGTGATGCAAAATCCTGAAAATCAAATTGTGACAGATAAAGTGTGGCATGAGTTGGCTTTTGGTTTAGAAAGTTTAGGCTTTAGTACGATGGAGATTAGACGACGGGTAGCCGAAATGGCTCATTTTTTTGGAATCCAAGAATGGTTTCGAAAGAATACGAGCGAATTATCAGGTGGACAAAAGCAGCTGTTGAATCTTGCTTCTATTATGGCGATGCAGCCATCGATTTTATTATTAGATGAACCAACTTCTCAGCTTGATCCTATTGCGGCTAAAGAGTTTTTAGAAACTCTGAAAAAATTAAATAGAGATTTAGGAATGACGATTCTATTAGTGGAGCATCGTCTAGAAGAAGTGTTTGCTGTTGCAGACCGAGTGGTCGTTATGGAGAATGGCAAAATAATCTGTAACGACTCCCCTCAAGAGGTGGCACAGCAATTGAAACAGTTGAATATTAAACAAATTGGTTTACCAACACCTATTCGAGTGTTTCATGAATTACATATTGAAGACAAAGCTCCTTTAACAGTGAAAGATGGAAGAATTTTTTTATCCAAGCACTTTCAACATAGGGCAGCAACTTTACAATTAATTGGAGAAGCAACCACTCAAAATCGTATTCTTTTGGATATACGCGATGCTTGGTTTCGATATGAAAAGGAATTGCCTGATGTATTACGAGGATTTTCATTTCAAATCCGCGAAGGAGAAATGGTTAGCATCGTAGGTGGAAATGGAACGGGGAAAACAACGGCTCTTAATGTGATGGCGGGGCTATTGAAGCCGCATAGAGGCAAAATATTATTGTTTGGGAAAAAGATAGACAAATATAGAAACGGAGATTTATATAGAAACCATTTAACCGTTTTACCACAAAATCCACAAACACTTTTTGTTGAGAAGAAGGTCGACATGGAACTTCAAAATATGGTAAAAGCTTTAGACTGTTCCAAAGTGGAAGCGGACGAACTAATCGAGGAAATTATTCACAGCTTAAAAATTGAACACCTTTTATCCAGCCATCCTTACGATTTAAGCGGTGGTGAACAACAAAAAGTCGCGTTAGCAAAAGTGCTATTATTGAATCCAAAAATCATTTTACTAGATGAACCGACAAAAGGAATCGATGCCTATTCCAAACAAATATTTGCCAATATATTATTGGACCTTAAGAAAAAAGGTGTAGCGATTGTGATGGTCACACATGATATTGAATTTTCCGCGCAATATTCTGATCGATGTGCGATGTTTTTTGATGGAAGCATTGTGTCGGAGGATGAAACACATAAATTTTACAGCGGAAATAGCTTTTACACAACAGCAGCCCATCGCATGTCAAGACACCTATTTGAAAACGCGGTTACTTGTGAGGATGTGATCAAATTATGCAAACGAAATCAGCAGATAAACAAACAACCCATTTTAACAAAAGGCTAATCATTTCATTGCTCATTTTTTTCATCGTGATTCCGTTGACCATTTGTGTAGGAGTCGTATTATTTAATGATCGGAAATATAATATTATTTCTATCCTGATTGCCTTTTTGTCCTGTATCCCCTTTTTTCTTGCATTTGAAAAAAGAAAACCGCAGCCTCGTGAAATGATGTGTATTTCAGTGATGACAGGCATATCTGTTGCAGGACGTTTCGCCTTTGCTATGATCCCGGGATTCAAACCGGTCACTGCGATCACAGCGATTACTGGTTTCTCCTTTGGACCTGAAGCAGGCTTTTTAACAGGTGCCATGTCAGCAATTGTATCCAATATCTTTTTTGGGCAAGGACCATGGACTCCCTTTCAAATGTTCACTTGGGGACTATTAGGATTTATCGCGGGTCTATTAGGAAAAGCAGGAATATCACGGAGTAAGATCGTTCTAGTTCTTTACGGAATCTTTTCAGGGATATTATTCTCTTTTTGCATGGACATTTGGTTCGTCGTATCCATTGACGGTCTATTCAACTGGAAACGATACACCATCGCCATCGCATCCGCCATCCCTTTTACCATTACCTATGCCGTTTCCAACGTAATCTTCCTATTGCTACTAACAAAACCGATCGAAGAGAAATTAATGAGAATTAAGATTAAGTATGGTTTGATGTAGAGGTTGTGGTATCTTTCTATGGTGTCAGGCACCGCTCGTGGACATTCAGCTCTTTTTTCCTTTCTATGTGGACAGTTTTGAACATATTCGCAAATTCTAATTCAAAACTGTCCATACCAGGAGGAAAAAAGCATCAAAAGTCCACGGATGGTGCCTGACACCGAAGATAGACACCCAAGATATTTAGCTGTTACAGATTTTTCACATTGTAGAAGTCCTTTAACTGTACCATCATAGATCAAATACCCACCATTATCCCCTGCTCCAGGTCCTAAATCAATGATCCAATCCGCTTGAGAAATAAGAGAGATATTATGTTCAATTAGAATAATGGTATTTCCCTCTTTTATAAGTTGATTCAATAGAGTCAATAATTGTTGAATATCCGATTCATGAAGACCAGTGCTTGGTTCATCAAATACAAAAATGCCCTTATTATCTCTGATAGATAATTTGGCAGCTAACTTTAATCTTTGTACTTCCCCACCGGAAAAAGTATCTAAAGACTGTCCAATTCGGATATAACCTAGTCCAACCTTTTGAAGAACGGATAATTTCTCGGCAATATCTTTACTATCTTCAAAATAGGAAAATGCCTCATCAACAGTTAATAATAATACATCATAGATGTTTTTATTTTTCATAATATAATTTAATACTTCATATTTATATCGTTTTCCTTGGCATACTTCACAAACTTGCTTAACATCATCCATGAAAGCTAGATCTGTTTTTACTATCCCCAAACCATTACAATTTTCACAAGCTCCTTTTGAATTGTAGCTAAAAAGAGCAGGTGAAACATTAAAATATCTTCCGAAAAATCCTCGTATTTCATCAAAAAAACCCATATAGGTAGCTAAATTCGATCTTATAGAAGTATGTATACGTTTTTGACTTATCATTATTATATCGGGATAAGCTCTCATAAGTTCTTTCATCATAAGAGTACTTTTACCAGATCCCGCAACACCTGTTACAACAGTTAATGCTCTTTTTGGTATTTGCACCGATATATTTTTCAAATTATGACATGATGCATTGTGAATAGATAGAAATTCATTCCCTATTCTTGGATTTTCTTTAATTGTAAGAGGTTTTCTTAATAATCTACCAGTTAAAGAATCACTCTTTAAAAGATTAGAATAGCTTCCTTTAAAAACAATTTTTCCTCCATTGTGTCCTGCAAGTGGCCCTAAATCAATGATCTCGTCAGCTATTTTTATCACATCTGGGTCATGTTCTACTATTAGTACCGTATTTCCTTTATCTCGAATAGCAAGAAGTATTTTATTTATACGATTTATATCATCAGGATGTAATCCGACACTAGGTTCATCAAATATATAAACTAAATCACTTAAACTACTGCCTAAATGACGAACCATCTTTATTCGTTGTGATTCACCACCTGACAGTGTTGGTGTTGAACGATCCAATGTAATATAGCCTAATCCAACTTCTACTAATGTTTCTAACCTTCTTATAATATCTGAAACCACAGTTTCAGATATTGTATTCGATATACTTTTTACAAATTCAAGGCAATCAACGATAGAAAGATGACACAGATCTCCAATTGATAATCCATTAATTTTACAACTTAATACTTTGTCATTAAATCTAGTTCCATTACAAGAGGGACATGTCTGTTTATGAATGATCTTCTCTAATTCATGTTGGTATGTTTTCTTTTCTTTGGATTCTTTCCATAAAAATGTTTGTTGGAATCTTGAAACAACGCCTTCATATTTTGCTGTTTTATGCCATTCTGAAGGAGGATTTTTTAACGTTTTGCCTTTTTCATATAAAAGTAGATGAAGCTCATCAAAAGTATAATCTTTAATTTTTTTATCATTATCAAACAAACCCGAATTCACATATCGAGACCATCGCCATCCGCCCGGTAAGAATGTAGGAAACTGGATGGCTCCCTCGTTCAATGATTTATTGAAATCGATAAGCATATTAATATTCACTTCTTCAATTTCTCCCAAACCTTTACAATGAGGACACATTCCTTCTGGATGATTAAAAGAAAAAATATTTGAATACCCAATAAAAGGTTCCCCAATTCTGGAATATAGAAGTCGAATAAACGAGAAAATATCAGTAATTGTTCCCACAGTGGATCGCGCATTTCCACCAATTCTTTTTTGATCAATTACAATTGATACAGGGAGATTTTCAATCTTTTCCACTTTTGGACGCCCATAGTGAGATAATTGATGTTGAATATAGGTGGAGTATGTCTCGTTTAATAACCGTTGAGATTCAGCTGCTATCGTATCAAAAACAAGTGAAGACTTACCTGAACCAGAAACACCAGTAAAAACGGTAATTTTGTGTTTTTGAATTGCTAAAGACACCTGTTTCAAATTATTTTCTTCCGCATTTTTAATAACAATAACATTCTTGTTATTCATTCTTTCACCTTGTTTCTGTTTTCATATAAAGCTTTACTCACTTTTGAACAAAGTTCACTAAAAGTTATTTGCTCTTCCGGAGTTAATACTGAAGCTGCAATTTCAGCTATTTTCTCATGACCGCTTTTTATTTCTTCCATAAATTCATTCCCTGAATGAGTTAATTGTGTAATAACCTCTCGACCATCCTTTTCATTTTTTTGCTGTTGAATATAATAATAATCTTTAAGAATTTTGAGGTTTTTGGAAATGGTAGAACGGGACTGTCCAAGTTCTGTACTTAACATTGCCGGAAATTTATCTCCAAAAAGATAGAGTGTTTCTAAAATATCGTATTGATTCCATGTAACTTTTTTTGGATTAATTTTATTTCTCGCTGCAACTAGTTCACATTGTAATAATGTTAACGCCTTTTCTAAGCTAATGTTATTAGTTTCCAAAATTAAGTCCTTCCCCTCTAACATTTTTCATGATTTAGCTACTATATCACAAATAGTTTCCTTTTGGAAACTATTTTCATTTTATAGATTATTTCTGGGGAAGGTCTTTCGTTCCGGCATTTACTAATGGGACCCCTATTTCTTTTTTATCCTCTTCTGTCTTAAAATATTCACTTTTACTTATTTCACAACAAGAGGATGTAACTCATAAAATCACTCTATATGAAGCTGGTGAAAATTAACTGCATTAATGAATTCTTTTTTACCAATGAGCAATTTGAAATATTAAAGAAAGTGAAGCCAAAATATATTTTTGATGGCGAAGTAGCAAATAGTAAGGAATAAAAATAGTTTCAATGTGGAGTCTCCTGCAAATCATTTATTTTATATATAGTGATTAACAGGAAAAAGAAGTGGAGTCAACCGAAATTATATCTGGTGTTTTGGTGTCAGGCACCGCTCATGGACATTAAGCTCTTTTTTCTTTTCTATGTGGACAGTTTTGAACATATTCGCAAATTCTAATTCAAAACTGTCCACACCAGGAGGAAAAAAACATCAAAAGTCCACGGATGGTGCCTGACACCCTTGTATCTTACTAAAATACTTATCTAGCATGTGGCCGAATAGTGACGCCAGCAATTGTTGGAATAGCATTCCGATAATAACAGGTGTGGCAACACTTGGATGAAAATAGGTAACAGCCAGGACCGCCCCGGTACTAATATTCCTCATACCTCCGAGGAAGGTTAAGGCAACAATGGTACCTTTGTCTCTTTTTAACCATTTTCCTATCAAAAAGGAAAACAAGTAACCGGTAAAAGCAATGAGAAAAACAACTACTCCAATCTCGATCAGTTTTACATTGATATGTTTTAAATGCGGAGCAATGACAGACCCGTTCAGCATAACAACAATTCCGATACATATTTTAGAGAAAGGAGCCAATTTTATACCTAATGTGTCCTTAATCTTTCCTTTTGTCACCTGATTCAGAATCATCCCAAGAATGGAAGGAACGACAACCATTCCAAATAATCCAGTCATTATACTCACTACATCCATTTCTACCTTCTGCCCAACAAATAATGATAATGTAAATGGAACAATAAACGGCGACAATAATGTATCAATTAAAATAAGTGATAGCGTTAGAGCCATATTCCCCTTATAGATAGAAACCCAAATAACACTTGTAATCCCTGTTGGAATGATCATTCCTAGTACAAGACCAGTAATCGTATATTCATCACCACTAAAAACCACATGCCCTATTCCCCACGCCCATAATGGCATTAAAATGTGAAGGATCACCATCGTAATAATTATAGGAAATGGATGTGCGACCGCTTGTTTAAGTGATTGAAAATTTGAACCAAGGCTTCCCGCAAAAGTCATAAAGGCAAAAATCCATGGAATTAAAAATGAAAAGTCCCTAATATATGTTGATAACAAAACACCAAGAATCACACCAACTGGTGTAATAAAAGGCATTATTTTCTCAAGCTGCTTATTCATACTCTGCAACAAAATAAACATCTCCAAACTAACAGTGTAAGCACCTTTTATTTAGATGTTACTACTAATCTTTCAAATAAATAACTTCTAATATAACTGTACTGGAATTCAATCATAAAGAAAATGACTAATATTTTATAAAATGAAATAAGAATTACTTATGACAAGTTTTTACACTCCCACAATTAAGAAAAACAATAACCATCAACAAAGCCCAAGGAAAATAAATAGCCCACCCCTTTTTAACTTCAAGCGATGGACACAAATTCTGAAACTCCTACAAATAAATAATTCATGAAAAAACTGGAGCTGCTCCTAAATTTTCAACCTTTTCCGATCAAAATATTTAAAAAACCACTTTAAAAAAGGCGGGACGATGAAAAAAATAAAAAAGATCCGAAAAAGCTGATATCCTGTTACAATGGAAAGATTCGCATGCACTTCATGAGCAATGATCCCCATTTGATCCATTCCGCCTGGCGCTGCACTTAAAAAACCTGTAACAGGTGATACATGATGCATTTTAACTAAAAGAAGGGTGAGTCCTAATGAACCGACGATAAGAACGAATCCACTTATTATAGAAAAGGAGATAGTCTTTGCCTTATTCTTGAGTTGATCCGATTTCAACAAAAGGCCGATATACCCACCCATCAAAAGCTGTGAAATATCCATAATAGAAGTTGGCAAACTCGGACCATGTACTCCACCAATATTTAATATCGCTGTCCCTATGATTGGCCCAAGTAAAAAAGGTGTTGGTAATTTAGCTTTTTTTCCAAGAAACGCAAATATAATACAAATCACAGCAAAAATTAGGATAGTTGGAGAAAGCTCTGCCCAATGAGAAGTGATTTTTCCAGCTCCATTAGATAAATCAAACGTTTCTCCAGCTGAAAAAAGTGGACTCGCCACAAGTAAAGGAACAAAGAAAATAATCATCATTAGACGTGTAATCTGTAAAAAGGTGACAATCGTTAAATCAATTCCCTTTATTTCCTCTCCCAACGTAATCATTTGTGACAATCCGCCAGGGATACACCCTGTTAAAATCGTCGGATAATCTACACCCGTTAACTTGGAGATAAGAATGGCGAATACTGCACTAAAAGAAATCATAATAACGGTCATCAATAGCATTGATGGCAGCTGATGAACGATTTGAATCAATGCCTCTTTTGTAAAAGACAATCCAATCGTATATCCTACAATAATTAATCCGACATTTCTTAATTGCACAGGCCAGTATGGCTTAATCTTTCCTATCCGTGATGTAATGAACACGGCTGTCATCGGTCCGAGAAGCCATGGAATCGGCATATGTATAAGTACAAACACCATTCCTCCAATAACCAACATCACCAACGTCCAAACAAGACGAATCCATTTATTCTCCCAATCTACATAAATATTTTTCATACAAAAACCTTCTTAACCCGAAATATTATTCCTTATTTATCTTATTTCAAAATAACAACTGGGACGGAGGGTCGGGTCCCTTGTCCCAGTGTGGACGGGTTTTATTTTTTTTCTTAAGTAATTAAGATTTTTACTTATACCTAGTATAAGAGAGCGGAATTTAAAAGTCTGTTTTCAAACGGATCCACATCCCCTATGAATATGTGGGACCAGACCCTTCTCCCTTCACAAACAAATTTCCATTCCCTCTACAGCAACCCGAAATCCTCTCTCCTCCACTTGTTTGAAGTAAGAGTTCTCTGAATCAATAACCGGATTACTATGATTAAAATGTGTAAAATAAATGTCTGTTTCCTCAACTAAATCTTGTAGGCGGTCCATCGTTTCCGTCATCACCGGATGAGGAATTTCTTTATAGTTTCGACCCATATTCTCAATCTCTTTTACAGAATAAAATGTACCGTCCAATAAGCAAATATCCGCTTTTTTTGCCATATCATAAATATCACGATCCCATTCGCTCCATCGATCAATATCAGGGATATACAGCAGTTTACGTTCTGGACCCTCAATCCAAAATCCAAATGTTTCAGAAAATTCATTTCGATGCGGGACTTCAATAGGAGTTATTTGAATTAATGATGTTAATTCGGTCGAATGCTCATTTGTAATTTTCTTAAGTTTAATATTTTCTAAATCAACAAGTTGTTTCCATGGTGCATGCGTTTCTAATAATTGTTTCATTTTACCACCACAATAAACCGATGTTTCTTTAGCCCCAATCGCTTCTCTTCCTAAAAACATTAAACCGGGATAATGTCCGATATGAGCGTGCGTTAGCCAAATGCTCTCCATCAATTGTCCTTCAAGTCCATATTTCATTTGAATAAAGGCTAGTTGCTCTCTAAAGTCTGGTGTTGCATCTATTACGTGCCACTCATTTGAATTTGGTAAAATAATAGCTAATGAAGCAGCAAATCTACGAAAATTTGAATCTTCTAATGCCCTTTTACAATTTTCACAAAAACAATTCGGATGAGGAACACCCGCATCTTGAGCTGTTCCAATAACCGTAACAATGACTTCACTCATATCAATTTCCTCCTAATGATTCTGACACTTCTATCGTTTTTTTAGGATACTCTTTTTTCGTAATCGTCCATCCAGTAATCCCATAAATGATGTTAATTAGCGGCACAAGCATCGCAAAGAAAATATATGGTATAAATTGCTCTGCACTGACCCCCAGCATATTCGCTGCGAAAACAGCCGGTACTCCCCAAGGCACAAGGGTAATCCCTACAGTTCCTGCCGCTTCAACACATCTTGATAAATTTTTCGTATCAATATTTAAATCTTTATAAGTCTGCACAAATGTTCTTGCCGGCAAGATAATAGCTAAAAATTGCGCTCCACTTGCAAATGCAACTAACAGTGTAGAAAAAATTGTCGTAGGAATGAGCGAACGTGCCGAATTTAGTTTATTTACAATTGGACGAATGAGCGATTTAAAAACTCCAGTCCCTTCTAGTAATCCACCTAAAGCTGTTGCAATTGTTAAAAGCCCAACAGTATTTAACATCGAAACTAATCCGCCATTATTTAATAAAGAATCAACGGCTTTAACTCCAGATTCCGCATGGAACCCGCTTGTCATAGTATTGATGATAGATGTAATGGAGTCTCCTTGTACGATAATTGCTAAAAAACCTCCTATCAAGCTAACAAGTAACAAAGTTGGTAATGCTGGTAAACGTTTGATCATTAGAAAAATCGTAAAAATAGGCAATAAAAGCAACAATGGATGAATAACAAATGTCTTTTCTATTCCAGATAAAATCATGTCAATATTTTTTGAATCTGTAATATGTTCATTAGAGCCAATACTAAAAAGACTATATAAACCAAGTGAAATCACAAAAGCAGGAATCGTATCCCAAAGCATATGTCGAACATGACTGAACAAATCCGTATCTACCATTGCTGGAGCAATATTCGTTGTATCTGAAAGAGGAGATAATTTATCTCCAAAAAAGGCACCTGACATCACGGCTCCAGCAATCAGACCTGGAGAAAATCCCATCCCTTCTCCGATGACCATAAACGCCAAACCAATTGTAGCAATGGATGTAAAAGAGCTTCCGAGTGTAACCGCAACAATCCCTGTAACAAGTGCAACAGCTGGAACAAAAAATGAAGGATGGATAAAGGACAATCCATAATAGATGATCGCTGGAATAACTCCACTCGCAATCCACGTTCCGACAATCATTCCAATCACTAATAAAATAAAAATCGCAGGCAAGGCTTTCGAAACACCCTTCACCATCATCTGCTCCAGCTCCAACCATTTAATACCGCTTATTAGTCCAATGAGTACTGTCACAATAATCCCTATAATTAAAGGAATAAACATTCCTGCCTTCCAAACAAAAATTGAAAAAGCTCCTGCAATCATTAAAGCAAGAATAGGCATAATTGCTAGACCAATCGATATTTGTTTTCTCATAATTTATCACTCCTCAGTATAAAATCCTCATATTTTAAAACTCTGCTAAACCATAAATAAAATCATGAATTGCTCAAGAATAGGAACCTCTAACCTTATGGCCTGCTGCTCATATAAAAATATGAATACAAAAAAGCTCCCGCCCCATAAAATAGGGACGGAAGCTCCGCGGTACCACCCAGATTAACAAAATAGTTTTTGTTCACTCATTTTTAATAACGGCATGGCCGGACTAACGTCAGCTCCCTAATCGTAATTTACTAAATGCCCGGCTTAGTTTGCACCACCCACTAAGTCTCTATATCTCCTAAACAATTAGCTACTTTATCAGTTCAACGCTTTTATGCTTTTTAGCTTTTATGCTTTTGTGTATGAAAGTATATTAATATAAAGTGTCTTATATTGTCAACTAGGGATTGAGGGTCGAATCGGTCGAATCTCATGTCCCAGAATTTTCAAAGAAAAAAGACCAGTATTGGCAATTTAGATCAAATCATTTTTTTAGGGCTTATGCTATTAATCTTATGATCGATGTTACAATTGTCAGTATAGACATTATTATAATTAAATAGATTAATTTATTTTTGCTCCCTGGGTTGAAATAAATTCGTGTGGAGTAACTAATAAAAATTACTAACGCAGATGCGAGACTAACAATTTCCATTTTCCCTAAAATTAAGAAGAAAGTAGCTACAATAAAAAGAATAGCAACGAATAATTTAATCCAAGAAGGAATTTCTCTGTTCATTTTAAAATTCTCCTTAAAAAGTTAAATTCTTGATATAAAAGCTTTAAAGAAAAAAATTTCTCTTCCTAAATCTTAAGAATAATTGGGATCCTCTCACACAATATCCAAGATTTGATAAGATTCCCCATCGTTATTTAATAAAATTTACCAATGATCAATGGTATAAAAAAACAAACCGATAATTGTAGTCAAATCCTTACAAAGAATCTCTAACTAATATATTCAACAAAAAGGAGAAACTTCCTTTACATTTTTCTGTTCTCCACTGTTTCATTCCAACGGTTTTAACATGCTTGGTTCATTTCCCTATAAAAGTACTAAAAAAACTCGAGATAATCTTGATATTGTTCATCTGTTTAGATTAAAAAACATATCCCTCCCAACACTAACTATCTAAGAAAGTGGGACACTAGACGTGTGTCCCTTACAGGAAAATCAACCAGTGTTCTAGAACTAATAAAGAGCGCATCTTTATTAAGTTTCTTTAGAACAGGAGTGAGGACATGATCCATGTTCAGGATATTTATCAGGCCAGGGAACAAATTAGTGATTTGATTCATGTAACGCCCATTTTGTCTTCTGAGCAATTATCTAAGCAATGCGGCAATCATATTTTTCTTAAGTCTGAGCATCTACAAAAAACGGGTTCTTTTAAAATTCGCGGGGCAACAAATAAAGTGAAGCAAGTTGTCAAAGAAGGGGCAGCATCAGTTACAGCCGCTTCTTCTGGGAATCATGGCCAAGCAGTCGCATATATTGCTAATCGGCTAGAGATACCTGCAACGATCGTTGTACCAACGGATGCAAGCCAATGTAAAATAGATGCCATTCAAGCATACAATGGCAAGGTAATAAAATATGGAACAACCTCGGCTGAACGTTTGCCGAGAGCACAAGACATTGCACATCAAGAAAATGGAATTTTTATCCCACCTTATGATGATCCCTATATTATCGCTGGCCAAGGTACAGTTGGACTAGAAATTCTAGAGCAGATAGCAGATGTTGATGCACTTGTCGTTCCAGTAGGAGGTGGCGGCCTTCTTTCAGGTATCTTAACGGCTGTCAAAGAAACGAATCCGAAAGTAACAATTATCGGTGTGGAACCAGAACTAGCAAACGATACTTATCTCTCACTGAAAAATCACAAGGTTACCTCTATCCCTGGGACAGATACGATTGCCGATGGATTACGGACCTCACAACCTGGAGATCTGACTTTTCCTATCCTTGAAAAATATGTGGATGATCTCGTGTTAGTATCTGAAGATGAGATTAAACAAGCCTTCAGTTTCGTTATGGAACGGATGAAGCAAGTAATAGAGCCATCAAGTTCAGTAACCATTGCAGCTGCATTATTCGAAAAGCTCCCTTTTAAAGAAAAAAAGATTGTAACGGTTATTTCAGGTGGAAATGTTGATCTACATGAAATAAATCGCTTCGTTGTTAATTCAAATTTTTAAGCGAAAAAGTGTGATCAAGAATTTCCCTTTGTAAAATTAATATTTCTACATAAGAGGTGATTATCATGGATTGGAGATTATTCGAAAAAAGACTCCATCAACGAACGGAAACCGAACATATCCCTGGAGCCGCTGTTGCGGTAAGCAAAAACGGAGAAATTATTTATTATAAAGGATTTGGTGTAAAAGATTTGGAGTCAATGGAACCGATTACTCCGAAGACGATTTTCGGAATTGCCTCTGTTACAAAATCATTTACAGCATTAGCAATTATGAAGCTAGAGGAAGAAGGAAAACTGTCCCTTCATGATCCGGTCATTAAGTACATACCTGAATTTCATATACCAAACATTGATCCGATCGAATCTATCAAAATCCATCACTTATTGACTCATACTACAGGACTAGCACCGATGGAACGAAGTGAAGAACTGAATCAGTTCCATGAACACTTGACCTATTTAGCTGAAACCAATCACGATATACTGGGTGAGCCTGGGGAATTCCTAAGCTATTGTAATGATACCTTTTTATTGTTAGGTGCCATTATTGAGAGACTGACAGGACGTTTATTTAGAAGATATATTACAGAAGAACTGTTATATCCACTACAAATGCATCGTTCGACATTGAGTATTGAAGAAATATCTAAACTAGATGACGTATCAACTCCCTATGTATATAACCCAGAAAAAGAACGCTATGAAAAACAATGCTGGCCTACTCTCGGGAACTATGAAGTAGGAGGAGGCATTCGTTCTAATGTTCTTGATTTACTGAAATATGGTGGGCTCTATGTTAATCAAGGCGAGGTTTTTATTTCTAAAAAACAACTAGAAAAAATGTGGCAGCCGTATGTTCAAATTAACCGAAATTCGTTCTATGGGTATGCATTGGAAATAACCCCAAAATATCATGGTGTTACACTTGTCGAGCATAGTGGCGGACAACCTGGTGTTTCTTCCAATTTTGGTTTTATACCAGAACAAAAACTTGTTGTAGCTGTTTTAACAAATACCTCAGAGGTTCCAGCAAAAGATATATGGTTAGAGCTTGTGAATACAGCATTAGGCCTGCCGATTGAAGAAAAACGAAGCGTCGAACCTACCCTCGAATTAACTGAAGAACGAAAGCAAGGTTTTGTTGGCACCTATCAGTCAAATGAAGGTACTTGTCTTCAAATCGTATTTGAGAATGGATCGTTAAAAGCAAAAATTGAAAATAAAGTGTTCTCATTAAGAGCAAGTGACAAATCAACCCTTGTTATAACTGATTATGAAAAACCAATTCGCTTTTATTTTAATCAAAAAAACGAGACGTGGGCCGCATTTTTTGGATTGCGGATGTTGATAAAAACGGATGGACATTGAAAAAGGTTGATTTACTAACCTTTTTCAATATGTCATATAGAAATAATTACTGGCACGGCATTCTTCATTTCCAAAGAATACATTTTTACTTTTGATTAAAATAAACTTCAGGGGAACTTTAAATACTTTCAATACCAGTATCCCTCTTAAAATACTCCACTAAATTTCTTAATTAATACTGCGCATTATCCTTATTTACTCCCTCCTTTATTTCAAAAAAAATAAACAAAAATCCGTAATAAGTAGAAATACAAGCAACATTATTATATTTAAAGGTAGTGTTTATTGTTTAAATTAAACGTTCCCCAGTAAAAAAAAATTATCGAATTTTCTGATACTATAGAATGAAAGTACTTTGAACGGAAAATATAAATATTTTGGACACAGACCGAACCTTTTTTGGTTTGAGTGTGTATTTAGGGTGAAAACATTTAGAGGGGGGGAAGTCCTTAATGGTACATCAAATCACCAGGGAGCATGCCGAGCAAATTTTTTCCGAGTATTCTCCTTTTGTTTTTCAAATAGCCCTGCTACTAACAAAATCAGAGTCACTAGCAGATGACATTACACAAGAGACATTTTTACAAGTTTTTAAGAAATATCATACCTATGATCGAAGTAAATCAATGAAACCTTGGATTTATAAAATTACCTTAAACACGATGAGAAATATGCTTCGAAAACAAAAATGGTTAACATTTATCAGTTTCGAACCGGAATCCTCACAAGGAAACGTAGTTGAAAAGACTATTATTAAAGAGGAAGAAAATGAAGAGTTATGGGAAGAGATTAATCGATTATCTATAAAGAGCAAGGAGGTAATCGTTCTGCATTTCTATTCGGGCCTCAAATTAAGTGAGGTTGCTGAGATTTTGGATATTCCTATCGGGACCTGCAAATCAAGATTAAACACTGCGCTAAAGATGCTGCGGAAACGACTAACAAAAAATGGGGCTCTTAAAATTCGTCAAGGAGGAAATATTTATGAATCAAATTAATAAGTCGGATATTAATAGAGTTCTAGAGAAGCAGTTGAAACACCGCAATTCCTCAGTTTCATTTGATCAAGTTTGGGATAAATACTCTAGTGAATCTATGGATCAGGGAACTACTATTTCAAAGAAAATATTAAAGACCAAGCCACGGCCCGTTTGGATAATGGCAATAGTACTATTTTTCATTGCTTCCTTTTCAGTAAGTGCAGCAATTATACCTTTTGACTGGAATGGAATAAAAATATCTATTCTTGATGACAACGGCAAAAATGATCGTATCGACTCGTTCAAAGAATTGATCTTTGGATATCAACCGACATACAAACATTTGATAGATACGTTAGAACACTCTAAAAATATGAAGAAAACTTTAACTTTAGAAGAAGCAAAAAAAGAATTCCCATTTCCTATATTAAGACCTGAACACACCAACATGGTACCTTCACGTTCAATTGGTGCCTTAATGAATCATACATTGCAAGAAAACAATGGTCCAGAAAAAATTGTAGGATATAATCCTGTTTTTCATGATTTTTATAATTATGATAGCCATTGGATCGTCGTTACACAAAGTTTAGACGAAGCGGCAACAAACTCCTTGAAGGAAGATCCAAATCATATGTCCTCCCAAACTTACGTCGGCAATTGGGAAACTGTTCAAGTTTCCGACCAGACACTGGCTATGTACAAAGGCGGAGATAAAGAAAATCGTCTACTTCTGCAGTATAAAACAGACGACATGAAAGTAATTGAGCTAGAATTAATTGGCAATGTAGAGAAAAAAGATTTGGTAAAGCTTGCTGAAGCTTATGTTGGAAAATAAACAAAGGGATAGATATTCTGTTTAATGCTTGTACAAAATTTCTATTTTCTAAAGACATGCTGGAGATATGAGAAAAGCCCTGTAGATCCCTACAGGGCTTTTCTCAGGTTATTTTTTAACTTTGTTACTATTAAATGTGGTGAAAAAGGTCGTCTTTCTTAGAAAACTCATATTGTGATAGTTCCCCCCACCATATAACATGAAAGAAGTAGTTTTCTAAATTTAAACATATGTATTCAAACACTACCAAATTCCCGGATTATTAGCGGGACCTCTCACCATGTCCCATCTCATTCAAATCTAGACGCCAGTTATTACATCGCATAATGCTCCCTGGAGGATATTCGAAATCGCACTCAGAGATAAGCCGAAAATTAAGTTTTCTACAAATCGCGTTTGAACCCGGATTATTGATTGAAGGGAAGGCGTGTATATACCTATGCTTCTGCTCAGCACATGCTTTTTCTATAGCAGCTTTTACAGCAATAGTTGCGATGCCCTTTCCCTGAAAAGGCGGCAGCACGCTCCAACCAATCTCATATATTTGTTCATCTTCCCAGACGCTTTCCCAATATCCAACTGATCCAACCGGTTCAAGATTTGGCAGTTGAAGGATGCTAAACATCTGTCCCCTGCTGCCAATCTCAAGATACCGCTTGTGACGAGATAGAATCTGCTCTTCACTTTCAGAGCCGCCTAGATGTTCCATCATCTCTGGTGCATTCAAACGAAACAAGAGATCCAGGTCTGCGTTTTCCCAAGGCTTAATTTTTATCTTTACATCGTTTTTTCGTTCCATTTTCTACCTCATCCCCTTAAATTCCAAATTGATAGATATATTTATTAAAATGTTGGATAGCATCTAAGATTCAAAGGTTTCCACCTTTTGAACCATAAAAACATTGAACAACAAAATAGCAGCAATCTTTGCGAAAATAGTTTAGTAATCAATGTATTTTCAAAATTACTAAAATCCTAAAAACGGGACATGGGACCTGTCCCCTTATCCCTATTATTATCTTTTTTATTTAGGAAAATTTTGCTATTCTATTAACAAGTCTATTATCACAGGTAATAGTAACTATATCAGATGAATTTTATAATAAAAGAGGGGATTTTATTATTGATGAAAAAACAAGGTATTTCTTTAATTGTAGTTCTTTTTTTGACGTTTCTTTTTTCTTTTAGAACGCCTGTGTTTGCAGAGGTAAGTGATCCAGTTGTAAATCCAATTAACGATAAACAACAACTAATCTCTGGAACAGCTTTTGAACAAACATCGATAACCGCATTTGTTGGGAACCAAGAGATAGTTTTAAAGTCTTATAACACGAAGACCGGATACTTTGAATTTTATCCATCCGACCTTTTGAAGGAGAATAGTGAAGTAAAGATTATCTTTGAAAAGGATGGGATTCAAAATATTATTTTTCAAAAGGTGCAACCAGCCGCTGTACCTAGTAAACCTAAAGTGAATCCCATTTCTAATAAAAATACATATCTAACAGGAACAGCAGAACCATATAGTACTGTTTACATAACTATCAACAAAAAAACGACATCTATCAAACTGAAAGAATCGAATTCTTTTACATATTCTTTCAAAAATAATAAGGCCTTGTCTGCAGGGACGATCGTATCGGTATATGTCGTTGACAAAGCAGGGAGAAAAAGTGGGACAGTTTCATTAAAGGTGTTGGATAAAATTCCTCCAGCAATTCCAAAAGTGGAAACGATTACGAATCAATCGTTTTCGATTAAAGGAACAGCCGAGAAAAAAGCTACCATTATTATTAATAAAAATCAAAAAAGATATGCAATGATAAAGGTTGGGTCTACAGGGAAATTCATGTTTCGAATGCCTCTACAAAAAGCAAAAACGCAATTTGAAATTTATGCGGTAGATCCCTCAGGGAATAAGAGCAAAGTCAAAAAGATAATAGTAAAATCAAAAAAACAACCTTCTAAAAAACTACTTTCCTCACCGATTATTAGACAAATGCCTGAGCTGCCTCGTGGATGCGAAGTAACTAGTTTAGCCATGCTTTTAGGAGATGCGGGAGTTAAGGTTAATAAAATGACACTAGCAACTAAAGTTAAGAAGGATCCTACCCCATTTCAAATAAAAAATGGTAAGACGTATTTCGGAAATCCATATAATGGATTTGTTGGTAATATGTATACTTTCAATAAACCTGGACTTGGTGTCTATCATGGACCAATTGCAAAATTAGCTTCATCTTACTTACCTAATCGTATTATCGATTTAACTGGTAGCTCATTTAATACGATACAAGATTATGTTTCTGCAGGGCATCCAGTTTGGGTAGTAACGACTAGTTGGTTTTCCTATGTATCTAGTAATTATTGGACTACATGGCATACACCAACTGGAAAAGTACGAATCACATATAAAGAGCATTCCGTCCTCATCACAGGCTTCGATAAAAAATATGTTTATTTTAATGACCCTTTAGACGGAAAGAAAAACAAAAAGAAACCATTAAAATCATTTATACAAGGATGGAATCAATTCGGAAACCAAGCAATAAGTTATTACTAATCCAACCAATATGAAAAGTCCGAGGCGCCAAGATCAGCTTAGGATAAAAAATGTCCTCTAACCTATGTATTTCGATCTTTGACTTCATGGGTGCTGGTTATTGACCTAGAGGAGCTAACTACTTACGCTAGTCATAAAATAAATGATACACTTTCTTTTGAAAATCGGGACAGGGGACCTGTCCCCTTGTCCCTCAAAGGTGATTTTATTTAAAAAAGTCTACATTATTGTAGGCTTTTTTTCATACTATATTTGGGGGTGAAAAAATGCCAAGAGTAAATTATCGAAGTTCGGACGTTGACTTAATGGCAAGGATGATGAGAGCAGAAGCAGAAGGTGAAGGAAAAATAGGAATGTTATATGTTGGAAATGTAATTGTTAATCGTCTTAAAGCAGATTGTTTAGACTTTAAAGATTTAAGAACAATTCCACAAGTCATTTATCAAGTACAAGGAGGAAATTATTCTTTTGAAGCTGTTCAAAAAGGGAATGTATTTTATCAAAGAGCAAGAACTGCTGAAAAAAGATTAGCTAAGCAGAATTTGGATTATTGGAGACAACACCCAGGGAAATATGCCCTTTGGTATTTCAATCCATATGCTCCATGCCCTCCAACATGGTACGGTCAACCTTTTGCTGGTCAATATAAAAATCATTGTTATTATGAACCAAAAGCTGGAACATGTGATAGTGTTTATACCGGTTAAGCTTACTCAAAGAGTAAGCCTTTTTATATTATTCAGGGTATTCACACGAAATAATATATATCTTTTTGGAACTCGGAACCAGACCCTCTGTCCCATATATTACTGGTAACAATTTTCCTCCCTTTTCACTATAATTAGGATTAGAGGAGGGGTTATGTTGTTTATGTGGATAATTGCAATAATGATCGTCCTTTTATTATTTTTTTATTTTTATAAAGGTCATAAAAATACTCATGAAGTAGTGATGAATCAGGTTTCATTAGATGACTCGAATGTGGTCGGGCAGCCGTTTAATGTTTTACACATTTCAGATATGCATCTGGAAAACATCTCTATTTCACCAGAGAAGCTTTATGAACACTTAAAAAATGAATCCATTGATTTAATTGCCTTAACAGGTGATTTTTTAGATAGAAAGCGAAGCATTCCGAAATTGATTCCTTATCTAAAAATGTTTAATCAATTGCATCCGACATATGGGACTTATGCAGTTTTCGGAAATCATGATTATTTTTTACGGAAGTCCAACTTTCTTAAGTTAAAGAAAGTACTAGAGGATAATGGATGTAAAACATTGCGAAACGAGAATGATGTTCTTATTGTAGATGGAAAACTAATAAACATCATTGGAATTGATGATTTTAGTACAAAGCGCAGTAACATCGAGAAATCTTATCAAGGGCTTGCCAACGGATACAATCTTGTCTTAACACATGATCCGAATATCGTTCTTAACATGAAAGGTTTTCCTTTTGATTATTTACTTTCTGGTCATTTCCATGGGGGCCAAATTTATTGGCCAAAACCCTATCATCTTATGAAAATGGGAAATTTAGTTCGAATGAACATGATTAAAGGCTTGCAGCAACATGACGGCAAGTCGTTCTACATTAGCGAAGGCTTGGGGCAAACAGGACTTAATATTCGTATAGGTAGCCGCCCCGAGATAACGATTCATCATCTATCAATTCCGGTAAATATAGCAAAAAATAAAAAAACAGCCAGGGCAATATAAGTGGGACGAAGGGTCTGGTCCCTTTCCCTACCCTGTTATAGAAAAAGAAAGTATCCTGCTTTTACCTTTATGGTGGCAGGATTTTTTACATTCTACTTGATTATTTAAGCATTGGTTTTCGTGAGTTTCATATTTTCTAAACACTATTAACATTCTAAATGATAATGTGGGACACTGGACCTGTCCCCTTGTCCCAATGTGAGACACAGGACTGGACATTTGTCCCACTTGCATTTTATGTGAATATATATTATCATTTATGAATAAAAATACATATTTACTATAAAAGGAGTTTACTAGATGGCTAATTCGGTTTTGCATGATCAACAATCTTCTATTAATAAAAATGAAAAGAATGCAAGGAATATCAATGCATTTGTTCTTATATTTTGTGTTATTATTATTGCAACTATTTTGACATATATTGTTCCAGCTGGAGAATATGATCGGGTGGAAAAGGATGGCCGTACCCTTGTTGTTCCAGGTACATTTCATTTGACTGATTCATCTCCAGTTAGCTTTTTCAAAATTTTCACCAGTATCCATACTGGAATGATTAATGGAGCCGGAATTATCTTTTTCGTTCTCATGATAGGTGGAGCTTTTGGAATTTTAAAAGCAACAAGCGCTCTTGACGCGTTGATCATGACCATATCGAAAAAGCTTGCGAATCGAGAATTATTACTTATCCCTGTACTCATGCTATTCTTCTCTGTAGGTGGAACGTTAATGGGGATGTCAGAAGAAACCATTATATATATTGCTATCATTACTCCATTAGTCATCGCATTAGGATTTGATGCAATCGTGGGAGTCGCGATTGTATCACTCGGAGCAAATATTGGTTTTATGAGTGCAATTATGAATCCCTTTAATATTGGGATAGCCCAAAGTATTGCTGAGCTGCCAACCTTTTCTGGTATTGGTCTCAGATTGCTTCTCCTCGCTGCGTTTTACATTGCGGGAGTACTGTTCGTGTATCGTTATGCGAAAAAAATTAAGGCTAATCCGGAATTGCGTTATTTAGGGAAATTTCAAAATGACCAAAAGACAGCTATTCAAGCTGAAGTGAAGTTGGAAACTCGTCATAAATGGGTTCTAGCTGCTTTCTTACTTAACTTTGTTGTATTGATTTTTGGCGTATTAAAATTTGGTTGGTATATTACTGAAATTGCTGGATTATTCCTAATGTTTGGCGTTATTATTGGATTTATTGGAAAATTGAATCCGAGTAAGATGGCGGATAGCTTTATGGATGGAGCAAAAGAGGTAATTGGCGGTGCATTAATTATCGGTTTTGCCCAAGCCATTCTTGTCGTATTTCAAGATGGAAAATTAATGGATTCCGTTTTATATTACGCTTCTTCCCTATTAAGCCATCTATCACCAGCGTTGAACGCAATCGGCATGTTTTTTGTGCAGCTCTTTCTTAACTTCCTTGTTCCGTCAGGGAGCGGTCAGGCCGCACTTACAATGCCTATTATGGCTCCATTGGCCGATCTTGTTGGTGTGACAAGACAGACTGCAGTATTGGCCTTTCAGCTTGGGGATGGCATCACGAATTCCATTTTCCCAACAGCTGGTGTACTCATAGCAGGTCTTGCCGTTGCCGGGATTCCTTTTACAAAATGGTTTAAATGGGTTCTGCCATTTCTATTAATCGAAATAGGTATTGCTATTGTTTTCTTGCTTATCGCACAAGCGATTCACTATGGACCATTTTAAAATAAGGTTGAATTTGGTAATCTTCACGCAAAAAATTCATAAAATTTACAGTTACACGGCGATTTAATAAAGTTTTTCGATTCAAAAGTTTACGAAAAGAGCCCTAAATAATACATTGGAGGATTTAACTATGTTACAAACAAAATTAGTTGATTCAGAATTAAAATCTTGGACAATTGAACAGCGAAGACATTTTCATATGCACCCAGAGCTCTCTGGACAGGAATACAATACGGCTGCATACGTGAAAGAGAAGTTAGCGGAATTCGGAATTCCTGTCGACCCGCGTTTCTCTGCTCCGAATGTGATCGCATATTTTAAAGGAACCGAAGGGAAAAAGACCGTTGCTCTCAGGGCTGATATGGATGCTCTTCCCCTTCAAGAAGAAGGTGACAAGCCATATTTATCCACCGTACCTGGTGTTATGCATGGCTGTGGACATGATGGTCATACTGCGATACTTCTCGCTGTTGCTAAATGGATGAGTTTGAACCCTCACTTAGTAAAAAATAACATCGTTTTTATTTTTCAAAGCTCAGAGGAAGCATCTCCAAGCGGTGCGAAACAACTTGTCAGTGAAGGAATATTAGACGAGGTCGATGTGATTTATGGGATCCATTTAATGTCAAGGCTTCCACTTGGAAAAATTGGCTTTGCGACAGGCTTTGCCATGGCCTCTAGCGATGACTTTGATATTACAATTGAAGGGATCGGCGGTCACGGTGGTCAACCGCAAGACTCGGTAGATCCAATTTATATTGCCACTCATCTTATTCAAAGCTTTCAATCTATTGTTAGTAGAAATTTACACCCCTTGCATCCAGGTGTCATCTCTTTTGGAGGAATGCAAGCAGGAAACTCGTACAATGTCATTCCATCAGAAGTAAAGCTGCAAGGGACGATCCGAGCATTGTCATTTGAAGCCGCTGAATTAATGCACAAAAGAACAGCTCAATTAACCGAGTCCATTTGTGCAAGTTTTGGTGCCAAAGGACATTATGAATTTATTGAAGGAACTCCACCATTATATAATCACCCAGAAGCATGCGAATTTGCTAAGAAAGTGATTAACGATACATTTGGAGGGGAAGCTTTTGAACCAATGGATCCATCGATGGGAGCAGAAGATTTTTCTTACTACTTAAAAGAAAAAACTGGAGCCTTCATTAATGTCGGGATGCAAAGTGAGAAAAGTCAATATCCACATCACCACCCACTATTTGATATTGATGAAGATGCTATCCCTACTGCCATCGAACTGATGATCCAATTGGCTTTGAATGTGGAATAATCCTGGGACACGGGACCAGACCCCATGTCCCACTTGAAAAATAAACGGAGCTGTGTCATAGTATGTTTGAAGAGAAAATAATTAAATACTAATGTTAAAGTTGTAGGGGGACCAGTGTTGCTGGTTGAGATTGTATCCGTAAGATACTGACTCTTTGAACCTGATCTGGTTGAGACCAGCGTAGGGAACATATTGAATACATAGAATGATTGTGTTTGTATGCGCCCTGGGTTTTAAACCTAGGGCGCTTTTGATTTTTTCAGTATGTTAGCTATGAAACTCGCTATTTTGCACTATCCTTTAACAACTTAGTTAGTACAATAGGGGGAGCTTTAATTGAAAAAGTGGTTATTTGTTGTTGTCTGCTCCATGCTTCTTTTATCTGCATGCAGCAGCAAAAATTCAACAAGTGAAAAGAACGGGAAAAAAGGATTAAAACATATATCGGTCGTGTTAGACTGGACGCCTAATACGAATCATACCGGGTTATATGTGGCAAAAGAGAAAGGTTATTTTAAAGATGAAGGATTAGATGTAGACATCATCATGCCTGGGGATGCAGGAGCAGATCAACTTGTTGCTTCTGGAAAAGCTGATTTTGGTGTAAGTTATCAAGAAGGCATTACCCAAGCCCGTATTCAAGGGGTGCCAATTGTGTCTATTGCTGCTATCATTCAGCACAATACATCTGGTTTTGCTTCTCCAAAGGAAAAAAACATTTCTTCTCCTAAGGATTTTGAAAATAAAACCTATGGCGGCTGGGGATCTCCAGTAGAAAAGGCAGTCCTTTCCTCACTGATGAAAAAAGAAAAAGCTAATGTAGAAAAAGTCGATATTGTAAACATGGGAGATACTGATTTCTTTACTGCCGTTAAAAGAGATATTGATTTTGCGTGGATTTATTACGGATGGACAGGTGTTGAAGCCGAACTCCGTAACGAAAAAATAAACATGGTATATTTAACAGATTACTCAGACAAGCTTGATTACTATACACCCGTCCTATCTACAAATGAAAAAATGATCGCAAAAGATCCAGAAACGGTTAAACACTTTTTAGCTGCTGTTTCAAAAGGATATAAATTTGCGATTGATCATCCAGATGATGCTGCCGATATTTTAATAAAAGCGGTACCGGATATTGATGCAAAACTTGTTAAAGCAAGTCAGAAGTGGCTAGCTCCAAAATATCAAGATGATGCTTCACGCTGGGGAGAGCAAAAATTATCCGTTTGGGAAAACTATTCTAATTGGATGTATGATAACGGTCTTCTTGAAAAAAAATTAGATAGTGAAAAAGCATTTACTAATGAATTTTTACCGAAATAGATTTTAAAATAAGGCTTTGTTAATGGTTATTGTTGATAAATGACCTGTATGGTATGCGTGAAGCGATTTCTTTACGAAGTAAAACTAGCTGAACGCATGCCAGACAGGGTTTTATTTGAAACAACAACATTGTTTAACAAAGCTTAAAATAAAAAAATCAGAGGAGATGTAAATATGGCAAATGCACTTGTAAGCATTCAAATTATCCCAAAAACGAAAAATGGAGAAGACGTGATTCCATATGTCGATGAAGCCATTTCAATCATTGATCAATCAGGTGTGAAATATCAGGTCAGTCCATTAGAAACTACGATGGAAGGCGATTTAACCGAGCTTTTTGCCATCATTGAAAAAATGAATGTGAAAATGATGGAGCTAGGCTGCACGAATGTCATTTCACAAATAAAAGTACTCTACCAACCAAGTGGTGCTTCAATGGATGTATTAACGGAGAAATATCGATAATGAAAACATTCATTCAAAAAGGATGGCGGCCATGTTTGGTCATCATCCTTTTATTCATCATTTGGGAATCTGTTACGAAGATTATGGAAGTACCAGCATGGCTGCTACCTGCGCCATCACAAATTTTACAAGAAGCAATCACAGGATGGCCAAATTATTCACATCATTTGCTTTCAACCATTCAACTGGCTTTAATAGGATGCTTGATTGGTAGCAGTGTAGGGATTCTTGTTGCCATTTGTTTACATCGTGTTCCATTTATTCGCGAGTCTTTTTATCCATTATTAATTGTTTCGCAAAACATTCCGGTAATTGTTTTAGCACCATTATTAGTCATTTGGTTCGGTTTTGGCATTTTACCTAAAATTATAGTTATTACACTTGTATGTTTTTTTCCTATTACCGTTGCCGCTTTGGACGGCTTTAGACAAACAAGTCATGAGCTGAAGCACTATATGCAAATGGCTGGAGCAACAAAAGGCCAGATTTTTTGGAAGCTGGAATGGCCATATGCATTGCCAAGTGTTTTTTCTGGTTTGAAAATTTCAGCAACGTATAGTGTGATGGGAGCTGTTATTTCTGAATGGCTAGGGGCTAAAAAAGGAATCGGTGTTTATATGACATTAGCATCATCCTCTTTTCGAACAGATCGCGTGTTTGTTGCAATATTTTTGATTATATTTTTAGCTCTACTATTTTTTGCATTGATCGTTAGGATTGAAAACAGAGTCATAAAATGGCGTCCAAAGGAAGAAGGTCATAAAGATGAGTAAACTTGAGATAAAAAATATATCGAAATCATTTGGGGATCAGCTCGTTTTACAGGATCTTTCTTTTTCAATTAATGATGGGGAATTTGTTTCCATTTTAGGTCCTTCTGGCAGCGGTAAAAGTACTTTATTCCGTTTAATAGGTGGAATCAGCTCCCCAGATTCAGGTGCGATCTACATCGATGGGGAAAAAATAAACGGAAAACGCGGGGCCATCAGCTACACACCACAGGCTTCTTCCCTATTCCCTTGGAGGACCATTCTTGATAATGTTCTGTTAGGGCAAGAAATTGCTGGGAAAATCGATAAAGAGCAAGCAGTGAAAATGATTGAGCGGGCGGGCCTAAAAGGATATGAAAACGAATACCCCCACAAATTATCTGGCGGAATGCAGCAGCGAGTATCCTTTATTCGAAGTATTTTAAGTCCGCAATCGATCATTTGTCTGGACGAACCATTTTCCGCATTAGATGAATTAACAAGACTTGAAATGCAAAAATGGCTCCTATCGATTTGGTCTGAACACAAACGGTCCATTTTATTTGTCACTCACAACATCGAGGAAGCAATCTATCTATCCGATCGGATTATCGTCTTGTCGTCCAAACCGGCCATGGTGAAAAAAGAATTCACCATCCCATTCAAACGACCAAGAAACGAAGACTCATTACTAACAGAAGAATTCCTCCAATGGAAAAAACTTATCTACCAAGAATTAAAAGATTAGGTGTCAGGCACCGTCCGTGGACATTTTCGACTTTTTTCCACCCCACATGGACAGTGGAACAGAGGGTCTGGTCCATTGTTCCAAAACCTTTTTTATTTCCTATGTTTTGTATCATTTGGGACACGGGACCAGACCCTGCGTCCCAACCGCCAGGAGGGATTTTATGTATAGTTCTATTATCGATGCACATATTCATTTAGATTTATATAATGATGACGAACGGAAGAGCATTTTACGGGAAATGGAAAAACATAAAGTTGAGGCACTTATTTCTGTGTCACAGCATTTGACTTCTGCGGAAGCCAATATGGCATTGCATCAGGAAGACAAGCGAATAAAACCCGCTTTCGGATTTCATCCCGAACAGGCTCTACCGGACGAACAGGAATTGGCTGACTTGCAGCATTTTATTGAAAAACATCAGAAGGAAATGATTGCGGTTGGTGAAGTGGGCCTTCCATATTATTTAAGACAAGAGCATAAAGAAGTTCCAATAGAACCGTATATTGAAATACTAGAGTTCTTTATCCAACAAGCCGTTTCACTAAAGAAGCCGATTGTCCTTCATGCTGTTTACGAGGATGCGCCCATCGTTTGTGATTTACTAGAAAAATATTCATATGCGAAGGCTCATTTTCATTGGTTCAAAGGTGATCAGATAACAATCGAACAGATGTCCCGAAATGGATATTTTATTTCAATTACACCGGATGTGCTGTATGAAAAAGAAATCCAGCAACTAGTTAATCAGTATCCATTATCACAGATCATGGTGGAAACAGATGGACCATGGCCATTCGAAGGCCCATTCCAAAATAATATGACCCATCCAAAAATGATCCACCAAACGATTGAACAAATCGCATCTATTAAAGGAATGGCATTGCAAGAAGTGTATAGCATCTTATATGAAAATACGAAACGGTTTTATTCAATATAAAAAGGGACAAAGGATCTGGTCCATTGTCCCACCAAATTTATAAATATGATTCATTTCCCTGTTTAGTAAAGGAAAAGAATCCTGTATTTCGGCTATATATTCGTTGTAAACCGGGACACGAGATCTGTCCCATATTAATCCCACCAAAAGTTCCATTTCTTAGATTTTAATAAAAATCCTGCATAAGCACCAAGTGTAGAGAAGTCCTCTAATACATAGCGGCAAAAAAGAAAGTGTTCTTTGGCAAGATGAAGAGCTTCTTCATTGGTTTTGGGAGGACTTCTCACTTCTAATACCCATGTATCATCTGATACAAGTTTAGGGTATGCACCATATTTTTCATACCAGTGTTTGTAAATTGCTGCTTGTTGTTCTGGTAAAGGACATTCATTAAATCCTCCCATCGGTACCCATAAACTTGCTTCCCATGGTTCTTTCGTTGGAAAGCGAGCAATAATTACCTCTTCTGAATAGATCATTTCATCAAATTGTGTAGTGCTTTCAATTATATTTTCATCAAGTAATGAAGGGGGGTACATACTTTTAATTTGCTCATAAATCGATGCAAACTCAGAGAAATTTTGGGGATTATTTGATTGATTATCTTTATCCATTTCCTCAATTTCTTCCATTGCAAGGTCATTAAATATTGATAAAACTTTTGTACAGCGGATACTGTCTTTCATAGTTTTCACATAACCTTGGATAGAATCAACTTCAATTTCTTCTAACACATACTCAATCATTTCCACAAGGTTATATTCAGGTTCAATTAAAAGAATCGTCTCATTTAGATGAACTTGCTTTTGTTTTTCATATTCACTTAGATAGTCTTCAGATCTTGGTATGACTGTATAAGGAACCCCGTTTAATTTCTCTAATATTTCTAAAGTAATTTCATTACCACTCATCTCCACCCCTCCCCTCTTTCAAATAAACTATTCAATTTTATGAATGATTCATCTTTTTTTCGATAGAATATATTGCCCATTAAATTAAAAATCCAAATATTCTTTCTCACGATTCATGACTGTAACTAAATCGGGATTATCTCTTTTCATCACAGCTATAAATCGTTCTCTCACTTCTTTACTCTGACCTTTGATGGCATTTAATTCATTCTCTGTAATTCCTAAAATTTGCATGAAGTCCAGTCTTCCATGGACCGTATCTTTTCCTTTAATCTCTGTATCAGGAATAACTACTAATGCTGTAATTTTCGATGGATATCCAATATGTATCGATGTACCATTTCCTACTACAAAATCAAAGGGTTCGAACCAAGATTTAGATTGAAACGTGTACCTAGCTAAATTAGAAAGCATGTCGATAGCCCACATACATTCCTCATTATCTGATTCAGCCAGCTTAATAGTCATTTCATATCCCCACTTACTAAATTCCTGACCAAATGCTGACTCATTACCATAAAGTTCACTCATCCCAAAAGTTACAATATGCTTATAGTTTTTATCTGATGAATAAATACTATATCCATCAATATACTCTTCACCACCAAAAATAGGACGTGCCATCATGTCTGTGGCAAAATGTGCTGGTTCTTGCTTGCTATAAATTTCTTGAAATGCTGATTCGATTGCATCCCAACCAGGAGAAAATTCATCATCCTCCATGAGCTTTTTGTATTCTTCTAGTTCCATCATCATCTCTCCATTCTATATAAATGTTCAAAGAGACTATCAAAAAAACTGAAACCGAAAGAAAACAATGTCCTTCGGTTTCTATGATTGTAGGAAACAACAAATGAAAATCTACCCTTTAAAATTATAAAGGGGACGAATAATTTCTTGTATTTCTACTGTTTCGTGAATATCTTTTTCTATTTCTTTTGCAGGCTTATAAGCTTGCGGTGCCTCATCTAATGTTTTCTTTGAAACGGATGTAGTCCACACGTTTCTCATTGCTTTTTGATAGCTTTCTAGACTGATTTGCGCCTTTGCTTTTGAACGGCTCAACATTCTCCCCGCTCCATGCGGTGCAGAATAATTCCAGTCCGCATTGCCTTTTCCAGTTGCCAGAATGCTTCCGTCTCGCATATTTAATGGAATAATAATTGACTCACCTTTTTGAGCAGAAGTTGCCCCTTTTCGAAGCATAAGATGATCTAAATCAATGTAATTATGAACACAATCAAACGCATTTACTACTTCTTTATGCCACTTCGTTCCTTTTAATATGGTTTGAGCCATTTGAACACGATTAGCTTGGGCAAAGTTCTGTGCAATTTTCATATCATGAAGGTAATTGTTTAAATCATTTGCTTCTACATAAGATAAATCGTAAGGTAATTTCTTATCATTTCTTATTTGCTCTAGGATTTCAGATTCTTCAATATTTCCTTTTATCTGTAACTGCTTCATTTCTTCTTTCAAACTTTTCCTTAGTTCAGATAATTTTTGGTAGGCTACTTCTTGATGATATTCAGCAATTTCCTTGCCAAGAATACGACTGCCGCTATGAATGACAAGATAAATAGCGTCTTTCCCCTCATTGACCTCAATGAAATGATTTCCTCCGCCTAGTGTTCCAAGACTTCTTGCAGCCCAACCATGGTGGATTGGTGCAATCACTTCATTTAGCTCAACTTGAGCAACAGGTTTATCATGTGTTTGATGACCACTAGGGATCCTGCTACGAATCAATTGATCTAGTTTTTCAAAATTAAGTTTAATCCGTCCCTTTTTAATTTTGACCACATAAAGTCCACAACCAATATCAACACCGACTAAACTTGGAACAATTTTATCTTTAATCGTCATCGTAGTTCCAATCACAAAGCCTTTACCTGAATGAGTGTCAGGCATAATTCGAATCTTACTATCTTTAGCAAATTCTTGATTGCATAGAGTAATAATTTGACCTATTGTTGCATCATCTAATAAATCGGTATAGCAAAGTGCTTCATTATATTTTCCTTTTAATGTTAACATTCATCATTTCTCCTCTAATTTTGATTGCGAGAAATGATCCTATTTCTCGCCCCTTACGTATAAATTTTCTCTTTTCTTTTGGTCATTGGAACCGCCTCCTTAAAGATTTGATATTATTCTCCAAACATCTATCCAATAAAAAGATATAAATTACTTGGTGTAATTACATCTTCACCGGCATAGATGATCCAATCTGTTAATTGTTCAAAGTCCAAATGATACTGATTACCTTCCTCCATATTCGTTACATAATAAGGACTATTCATTAATATTCCATTTATCGTTTCCTCCGTTATTTCCTGCATATCAAACCACATATGCTCAAACTCTTCCTCATCATATGGTATCCCGAATTTTGCAATGAATTGAAAGCCTTCAGTTCCCTTTTGTGCATGGAAAATTTCCGCGAAATACCCAAAGCTTTGTTTAGCATTGTAAGCAATTCTATAGGTTTCTTCATTTGTTTTATAAAACATCAGCTCTTCACTTTCTGTGAATTCTTTTGTAAAGCATTGCATATACCCCTCATCCTCTTTATATTCAAACAAAAGACAAGAAGGTAATTGGTGGTATTCATCACGGTCCTGCATCCCGCCAATAAATGAAACCTCCGCATCCACAGGTTGTAATCGAACTTCTTCTGTTTCTACATCGCTTAAGTCAAACGGAAGCGATTTTTTCCCAATATAGGCTAATCCTTCTTCCCAAGGAACTGCGATCACTTGAATGTACCCAGTTTTACTTTGCGCAATAACAATGGGCTCATTAACCGAAACACTGCCATTTTGAATCGCATTATTTACAAAAGTATTAAATAAATCTGAAATTCCATTATATGAAGAAAGACTGCTCGGAATAATCAGTTCTACATCAGTCAAACCAGCCCTTAAAAGACCGTGAGTATGGAACCAAAATTGGGAAGGCACTTCCGACTCCCCTTCATAAATAGAATGGATGACATACAGATCCTGAGTATCTGGCAAAAGATTATTCTCTATATGATACTGTACATAGTTTCTTGAAATAACTTTTGCAGATGCACTAATATCTAAAGCAAATAGCATTTCAGGTGCCAACTGCCATAGGAGATGTAATTGTTGAAAGAAACTGCCAAGAATATCATTGTTAAAAATCGTTCTTACAACAATTTCAAATCCATGATTAGCGTGTTCAAATACTTCCTCAGCAATCGTATGGTCTTGTCGGTAATATTGTTCATAATGCACCCCTTCAGGTGAAGGCAAAATATTTATTTCATAAGGGTACACTGTTTCTTCTATTTTTAATTCAATGATCATATTCGATGAATCTTCATTAACAATAGTTACTTCATTCATGTTTTCAGGAAGTGATGCTAATCTTTCTTTTATATGGCCTAATGTTATTTCATTAGGAATAACTGCAGCTATATCTGAAAATGCACGTTCCAAATTCCCTTCTTTAACATCACGATAAGCTTGTGTTTGTACTTCCATACTTGTCCCTCATTTCATTTGTTTGATTTCATTTAAGCGTTCGCTGTAATAATCATTTCCATTACGAGCATCTAATTGCTTCGTTAATTTTTCTGTTTGCTCTAACCACTCTGTTTTATTTTGCATCGCATAAATTGGATAGGTAGACTGCATAAACAGAATTTTTTCAATGGTTGTATCTATTTGTTCAATAATCTCCAAATTTTCTTTTAAAACAGATACTGCTTCATCCTCACGTTCTGTTTTTAATAAGTATTGAATATAATTGCCAATCTCTTCAGCGAAATCGCCGTTGCCTTTTACCATTTTATATCCTTTTTGATAGCATTTTTCAGCTGCTTTTCCATTCCCTAATTCGAGTAATGCTAGAGTCATATAACTATAGGTTGCATGAGGAACCTCCGCACATGTTAAGGTTTGCATTAGAAGTGGCTGAGAAACTTGATATGCTTTTTCAAAGTCACCTGCAAACAAGTAATACTCCACCTCTGCATTTACCTCACAAGCCCGGCAATCTGACATCCAATCAGCAGGCGTTTCTATCCATTTCTGAAAATATAATTTTGCATTTTCAAAATCACCCATTTTCATTGCACTATTCATCATTTCCTTATAGTAAGGCTTCAACGAATAATTGCACGCCATGAACTTTTCTTTCATATCTGATAATAAATTTGAGATTTGCTCCTTTGAAATTTCAGGAAAAGTTACTATTTGCTCGGCAATCCACTTATAGCACCAAAAAAGCTTGGATTCATCTATATCAGAATGACCTGTTTCATATTGCTGCATTAACCAACTAAACGCCTGCAGTGACTTTTTCGGATAGCCTGAGTAATTGCAAGTATCAATCAATTCAAAACGAGCTTCAATGGCTGTTTCAATATCATTATGACTATCTGCTTCTTGAATCACTCGTTCTAAAATTGAAATTTTACCAGGATCCTTCTCTTCCATCATAAAAGCATCTTCTAGTAAATCCATATAATCTGCCAATTTATATTCCTCCTTTTTAAATGGGGTTTATTAAAATGACCTGTATAATATGCGTGAAGGGATTGCTTTACATAGTAAAACTAGCTTAACTCATCCTTATACAAAATTTAATAGAAACATTACAAAGCCTTTAAATAAGCTCTAACAAATAAAGTAAATTTTTGTTCATCATTTCTAATTCATTTTTCTTCAGCGGATAATGACCTAATAATAATGCTTGTATATAAAGAATTTGTACAATTGTTGTTAATTGGCTTGCTGTTTTTCCAGATTGTAAAAGTTTTTGAATAAGAGTATTGTTCATATTTAAAAATAATGTTGGTCTTTCAGGTTCTTGCGATTGAAGCGACAATAATATATCGCCAAACAATGAATTAGATGCCTCAGCAATCCTCTCCAATTCACGATCTTCCTGTGATTGATTAGAATGAATAAAAATCGTTGGTATATCAATCGGTTCAAAGCGTCTAATCTCTACAGTGACTTTAAAGTCATCCATTTCCTTATTAATAGCTTGTACTAATGCTA
The DNA here is from genome assembly GCF_050281185.1 of Heyndrickxia sp. NPDC080065. NCBI lineage: Bacteria > Bacillati > Bacillota > Bacilli > Caryophanales > Bacillaceae > Heyndrickxia > Heyndrickxia sp. NPDC080065. Next base: position 228,081 of record NZ_JBNNWS010000003.1, read on the forward strand.
AATATTCAGCTTCTTCGATCCCATCCAATTTCTTAAATGAATCTGTTAATTCCATTGGATCGATATAGAATAAATTGATATCAGGTAAAATTTTTGCAAGTTTATCCAATATGAAGACATCATATGTATAACCACCATTAATAAGTGCCATTTGTTTTGCCCTTGCAATATCTTGAATTTGACGAAACTTATTCACTGTTTCGGTATAATAAACAACATTATTTTTTTCAAATATTGTTTTCAAGGATTGTTCCCCATCCAAAGTGCGCATCGGTAAATAAGGGTAAATAAATGATAAGAAATCATCATCTTGACTTGCCAAAGCTTTAAATCCTAAATAGTGAATATGCATTAATTTTGTCAATGTAACATCTGGTAAGGTAATAATATTCTTCTTAATCGCTTCCCCTAAGCTTTCACACACATGTTTCAGCTCATCATTTTGATAAAAGTCCTCACGGGAAGCTACCGGGCTTAGCTCATCTGTCCATAATATACAATGAATAAATATTGCCCAGTCAGGAAGAATGTGCTGACACTCTTTTGTTACAAACATGCCATTTAAAAAAACTGCATTGTTTTTCTTCGCATTCATATGAATGGAGTGTGGCACAATATAAGCTATTCCAAATGTCCGACCTGTTTTATTTTCTATATAAAAATAATCTTGATAATCCGCTCCTAAAATATTTGAGCCAAGTTGTAAAATATCGCTTCGACTCATTCGCAGCAATGCATCTTTATCTGCAAATTGTTTGCTCCATTGATTGATTTCTTCTTCCCTTCCTTGACATTCAAGCGTGATCGCTGGTTGAAGGGAAGAACCATACTTTCTCAAGGCTCTGCGCAATGCTTCCAATGTAAAACAATCACCAGGCAGTTCATTTACGTTTTTACGTCGAATATATACTTTTGTTCCAGGACTAAAATGAATTCCATCTAATCTTCGAATTGCGTATGTTCCATCAGCATTTCCTCTCCATTCGATGGTTTCATTTGTTTTTGCTGATGTTGAAACCATTACAATTTCATCACTTACAATAAAGCAGGAAAGCAAGCCTATTCCAAAGCGTCCGATAAAGTCAGATTCCTTCTTACCAAATGTTTTTTCTCCTTTAGAAGAGTTTGCAATTGTTGCTAGAAACTGATGGACTTCCTCCTCTGTCAGGCCAATCCCATTATCTTCAAAAACAATTGTTGGAGGTGAATCAGAACTCTTTATGAGGGACACATGAATTGAAGGTGAAAAATTATGATGAGCTTTTTCTCTAGCAGTTATTGCATCATTCGCATTTTGAAGTAATTCACGAATATAAACATCTTTCTCGTTATAGAGATGGTTCGATAAAATATCAATCATACCACTTAAATGGACTTGAAAACGTTGATTATGTTCCATCGAATGTTCCTCATTTCATTAGATAAATAGATAATTAAATTTATCGTAACATCTAATTTTGATAAAACAACCTTTTTTTAAATATTTTTCCATTATCATTTAAGAATTTTCGGATATTTTTCTTCTAGTTTTGTTGATTTTCTCAATAAGAATGGATTTACAAGAATTATATAATCCATTGTATGAAAATAAGGAGCGTTTTTATTGAAAGACACACAAACATCAAAAAAGGAAAAACCAATTGATTTAGGTTTTTCCTTTTTTGATTATATTTCTGTACTTTTTTTTCGTCGTTTCCTATTCGCCCTTGCTATGATAAAGGAAAGGATTAAACCTGAAGCTGTTAAAAGAAGCATTCCGATTCCAGCAATTAATCCGACGACCCCACTGTGTAATGAACGGAGAGTCATACCGAAAGAATTCTGTCCTTTCATCATATTGGCTCTGTCAAACCCATCTGCTTGTCCATTTGGAAATGCTGGCATTCCATTTTGTTCAGTACCGCTGCTTTCTGTATTAGATCCATTTGAACTTGAACCTTGCTGATTAATAAAACCAGATTGCGGCGGAGAAGGAAATTGGCGTTCACCCCTTCCTTGTTCTTGAAAATACAAATAAATTCCGCTAACTGATTCGATTAGTAAAAAGATAGATAAAATAACACCAATCCAAAAATGAAACTGCCTTATTTTTTTCAATTTCTTCGCTCCTTTACCTTTATAATTCTACTTAAATCCCTGTACGTAATATTGAATGGAATAAGTAAATTATGAATTAGTTCCCTTAAAATTCTCTTAAAATAAAGGATTAAATTAATCAAAAACATATGGACAATTACATATAAAAGCAGTGGATCTCACAAAAGAAATCACACTGCTTTTATTATTCAAAAAGGCAATATATGCTAAAGATAAAATACGTTTGGAGCTGCAACAGCAAGATTTTTTGGTAAATTTATTTCGTCAGTAATTTTTGCATAGGTTTTTTAATGGCTATTTTCACACAGAAAAAACAAGCCTTACATGAAAAATAGCAAACACAATAGTTATAGATAAGTGATTCATTCTTTTTTATGATATTGAAAGAAGTATCAACCTGTAAATAATGTATTAAGGTAGTTGAATTGCACCATAATAAATTCTAAACATACGAAAAAAGGGAAGTCACCAGGACTTCCCTTTTATTTATCAAATTTATGACTCGTGGAATTTATGTGATTATAGCTTCTCTGGCATGTACAATAAAGTAATTTCTCTTTGATTGTTTGTCTTCAAGTCATTTTTTTGTAATGACTCAAGTAATATTTCTCTTGCCATTCCCTTGTCCCTATTGATAATAAACTATTAAACTGATAATTGAGATGGTTAATGAGATTACAGCCAAGTTGGTGAATGTGAAGGATGTCCAAGCAGCTATGTTTTCTTTCCATTGATTAAGACGATCGTCATTTTTTATTAGGTAGTCAGTTCGGACAGCTGATCTTGTTTTCGGAACGATCCAGTTTCCTAAAACTTTGAACCCTTCTACAAATAAAGATAAAAATCCCGTTTTCCAAATGTTCATGGTAACTGTTAAAGCCAATGCAACAATTCCTAATAAAAAAGTCATATTAATCCAATCCAATATCGATAGGCCGACCCAAACTTTCCATCCAATCAATATACACACAAATATAAAAGCAAGCATAACATGTCTTTTCATCCTATTTTCCCACCTTGGGACAGAGGGACAGGCACCCTGTCCCTCCTCCATTTTCTTGATTGTTTTAACAAAACTACATTAAAATTGAGGCTTTATTTTCATCCAAATATCAATGGTTCAATCATAAATCTTTGGAGATTCTCTAAACAATACACCTAAATCGTATTGGAAAGTGGGACAAGGGACCTGTCCCCTTGTCCCTACTCAGTTTTTCTTTGCCCACTTTAGGTATGGATAGCGGTTTACATAGTAGGCGATTCCACTGTATTTAGGTGATGTTAGGTATGTGTTTGTATAGAAGTATACTGGCATGAATGGCAGATCTGTCATTAATACTTCTTCTGCTTGATGTAATAGCTCAAAGCGTTTTGTCTCATCTTGTTCCACTTTTGATTTTGCCATGATGTCATCAAACTTTTTGTTCACCCATCCTGTACGGTTGTTCGGGCTATCTCCTAAATAGTAGTCGAGCATGATGACTGGGTCTACGAAGCTGCCTACCCAGCCCATACGAGCCATTTGGAAATTGTGTTGTTTCGTTGTATCTAAATATGTTTTCCATTCTTGGTTGCTTACTTTAATTTCGACTCCAAGGTTTTTCTTGATCATTTCTTGTACTGCTTCAGCCATTTTCTTATTGTTTTCAGCTGTGTTATAAAGAAGAGTGACTTGAGGAAGCTCTTTCCAGCCTTCTTCTTTCATACCTTCTGCTAATAATTTTTTCGCTTCATCGAAGTTTTCCTCGAAATAGTTTCCGCCTTTCTCACGGAAATCTCCATCCGGTGTTTGAACTCCTGGAGGGGTCATTCCATATGCAGGAATTTCACCCGCTTTAGTTACGTTTTCAGTAAGAGTTTTACGATCGATCGCCATTGTAAAGGCTTTACGGATTTTTGCATTGTTAAATGGTGCCTTTTCCACATTAAACATATACATATATGTTCCAAAATAAGGAACCTCTTTGTATTCTTTGTTGTTTTTCTCAGCAGTGACAGCATCTGTCGGCAATGTCATGATAAAGTCTAACTCATTTGTTTTGTACATTTGATAATATGTTGTTGCATCAGTTACGATTTTAAACGTTGCTTTTTTCAAGTTTACATCTTTTTGATCATAATAGTTGTCATTTTTCTCTAATACTACTTCACTATTATGCTTCCATTCTGTCATTTTAAACGGACCATTACTTACATAATTCTTTGCATCTGCTGACCAGTTTTTGTTTCCTTCTACTACTTCTTTTTTAACTGGATAGAATGTCCACATGGTTAATAATTTATTAAAGTAACCAAGCGGCGCGTTTAGCTCTACTTGTAATGTTTTTTCATCAAGCGCTTTAACTCCTACTTTATCAGCAGAGCCTTTTCCTTTGTTATACTCTTCTGCGCCTTTGATATAATACATATAAAAAGCAAAAGCACTTCCTGTATCAGGGTTTAATACATTTTTCCATGCAAATTCAAAATCTTGAGCTGTTACAGGGCTGCCATCTGACCATTTTGCATCATCCCGAAGAGTGAATGTGTATGTTTTTCCATCATCAGATACCTTTTGGTCCTTTGCTACTCCTAGAACCGGGTTTCCTTCTTTATCACGTGTGTATAATCCTTCAAAAATATGATCCAATATCCAGCCAGATGTTGTATCTGTTGCGAGAGCTGGATCAATTGCAGGAGGCTCAGTAGTCATACCGAGAGTGATTTCTTGTTTTACATCTTTGCCATCTCCTGATGCTTTTTTATCACCGCCACATCCAGCTAGAATGCTAGATAGGGAAAGCATTGCTACTAACATAATAATCCACTTTTTCATAAACCTTCCTCCTATTTTCTGGTTGTTTTCAAAAAGCTTGTTGCTACTTCGAACTAAGTGCAAAAGCACTCATCTCAAGTAACAACAAAGTTTCAGAATAAAGCCTTAGTTATATAAATGACAGGCTGTCCAATGATTTTTTTGGACTTCCTTCCATTCTGGTGATTGTTGGGAGCAGATATCCATCGCATGAGGACATCTTGTACTAAAACGACAGCCCTTCGGCGGTCGAACAGGACTTGGTGGATCTCCTCCCAATACGATTCTCTCCCTTTTTACTGCCTTCGGATTGGGAACGGGGATAGCAGAGAGTAACGCTTGGGAATAAGGATGTAACGGATTTACGAATAATTCATGACTATCACATAGCTCCATCATTTTCCCTAAATACATCACACCAATGCGGTCACTAATATGCTTAACCATCCCTAAATCATGAGCGATGAATAAATAGGTTAATTCTTCCTGCTCTTTTAAATCATCTAATAGATTAATAACTTGTGCCTGAATCGACACATCCAATGCAGAAATCGGTTCGTCCGCGACGATAAATTTAGGTTTAACAGCAAGTGCCCTAGCAATCCCAATTCTTTGTCTCTGGCCACCGCTAAATTCATGCGGATACCTTTTTGCATGAGTTGGACTTAGTCCTACTTTTTCCAGAAGTTCATAGATTCGGTCTTGACGTTCTAATCCCTTAGCCAGCTTATATGCATCAATTCCTTCCGCTATAATGTCTCCCACCCTCATTCTTGGATTAAGAGACGCATGAGGATCTTGGAATATAATTTGCATTTCTTGATTCACTAGTTTCTTTTTCTTTGAATCTAGCGTTCCAACGTCTTGTTGATTGTAAAAAATATTCCCAGAGCTTGGAGCCTGTAGTCCAACTATCGTTTTTCCCAATGTTGATTTCCCACTGCCACTTTCACCAACAAGCCCAAACGTTTCTCCTTTACGGATATAAAAAGAGATATCATCAACAGATTTCACGGTCTGATTTTTTTTTATCTGAAAATATTTTTTTAAATTTTTCACCTCAAGAAGTTTTTCACTCATTTTGTTTCCCTCCCTGCTGCCACTAAGTCTTGAACCTTTGGAGCCCTCGAATCATTCAGCCAGCATTTCGCTGTATGACCATTCTCCATCTTAAAATCTGGAGGCATATGGTCGACACAGACCTCCATAGCATATTTACATCTAGCAGCAAAAGGACAGCCCTTCGGTGGATTAAATAAATCCGGAGGAGAGCCTTCAATAGGAATAAGCCGTTCTTTTTCCTCGGTATCAAAGTTAGGAATCGATTCAAGCAATCCCCATGTATACGGATGCTTTGGCGATTCAAAGATATCATCGACAAGACCTGTTTCAACTATGACTCCTGCATACATGACCGCTACTCGTTGTGCAGTTTCTGCCACAACTCCTAAATCATGAGTGATTAAAATAATGGCTGTATCTGTTTTTTCCTTTAGTTCCTTCATAAGGTTCAGCACCTGTGCCTGAATGGTCACATCCAAAGCAGTTGTCGGTTCATCTGCTATAAGGAGATCAGGATTACAGGCAAGGGCAATCGCAATCATCGCTCTTTGCCGCATTCCCCCGCTAAATTCATGTGGGTATTGATGATATCTTTCTTCAGGATTCGGAATTCCAACGAGCTTAATCATTTGAACAGCTATTTTCTTTGCCTCCGCTTTTGAAACGGTTTGATGGTTTAGGACGGCCTCCTCAATTTGTTTGCCTACCTTCATCGTTGGATTTAAAGAGGTCATTGGATCCTGAAATACCATACTAATTTTGGAACCTTTTATTTTACGCATTTCTCTTTTGGAAAGCTTTAATAGATCCTTTCCTTGAAAAAGAATTTTCCCACCTTTTATTTTTCCAGGAGGTGTAGGAATTAAATCCATAATCGTTTGAACGGTTACGCTTTTCCCACTGCCGCTTTCTCCTACGATAGCCATGATTTCCCCTTTATTCACGTGAAACGAGACATCACGGACGGCTTTCACCTCACCACCATATGTTTTAAAATTCACTTCTAAATTTGAAACCTCTAATAAACGCTCCATGTGTTCACCTCCTAGTCACTGCTACGTGGATCAAGGGCATCCTGAACGCCATCTCCAAATGCATTAAATGCAAACATCGTTAATGAAATGAGAAAGCCTGGGAAAAATAATCTCCACCATTGACCACTTAAAATGACACCTAATGCATCATTTGCCATTGTTCCCCAGCTCGCATGGGGAGCTTGTACACCTAAGCCAAGAAAGCTTAAAAACGATTCTGCGAAAATCGCTTGTGGAATGGTAAAAGTTAAATTGACAATGATAATTCCCATCGTATTCGGGATTAAGTGTTTTAAAATAATTTTTGGATGGGATGTTCCTAGTTTTTCTGCTGCTAAAACATATTCCTGCGATTTTAACTGCAGCACCTGCCCACGAATGATTCGAGCCATTCCAACCCATCCGGTCACTGTTAAAGCAATAATAATCGCTTTTACTCCAGGCTCCATGATGACCATTAATAAAATGACTACAAGCAGGTAAGGAATACCATATAAAATTTCTACAATCCTCATTAACGTGCTGTCCACTCGGTCCCCTTTTTTACCGCGTCCTGCCATGTAGCCAGAGATACCGCCTATTACTACACCGAGCAATAAATCAATCAATGCAGCAACAAGTCCGATTGTCAATGATACACGGGCACCATACCATGTACGAGACCACATATCGCGTCCAAGATCATCTGTTCCAAACCAGTGTTCACCGGAAGGAGCTAAATTTGCCTTTGTAAGACTTTGATCAGATGGACTATATGGAACCATCGCTGGTCCAAAAATCGCTAAGAATACAATGACGACAAGTAGAGTAAATCCAAAGAGGGCAAGCTTGTTCTTAACGATTTTGATTAGCGCATCCTTCCAGGCACTTAAACTTGGCCGCTGGATGGGATCCACAACTAATCTTTTCGGGTCGGCGGGTCGAAATAGGGATTGATCGATATTTTTTTCTAACATGTTAATCCCCCTTACTTGTCAGCTTAATTCTTGGATCAATTAGCCTGTATGAAATATCAATTAAAAACAATGTCACAACGAGAATGACACTAAAAAATACTGTTGTTCCCATAATCACTGGGTAGTCACGGTTAAAGATACTATCTACGAAGTAACGTCCAATACCTGGGATGGCAAAAATTTTCTCTATTACAAATGTTCCGGTAATTAACGATACAAATAGTGGTCCTATAAACGTGACTACCGGTAAAATCGCATTCCTTATTCCATGGTTGACCACTAACTTTATAGTTGTTAAACCTTTTGCATCTGCTGTCTTAATATAATTTTGATTCATGACGTCGATCATGCTCGAACGCATAAAGCGGGCAACGACAGCTAATGGTGTTGTGGCAAGGGCAATGGATGGTAAAATCGTATGCTGCCATGTTCCCCAAGAAGCAACCGGCAATACGCCCCATTTCACCGCAAAAAACTTAATTAAAAGCGGTGCAAGGATAAAACTCGGAACAGAAATTCCAATGATAGCAATCACCATTGCTGTGTAATCTAAAAAACGATTATGGTTTAAAGCGGCAATAATTCCTAACAAAAGTCCAAAGATTAGAGCGATCGCGATTGATTGGAGCCCTAATGTTGCAGAAGCAGGAAATCCAGAAGCAATAATATCATTGACTGTCCTTGTTTGTGATTGAATAGACGGCCCCAAATCAAACGTCACCAAGCTTTTTAAATACAGTACATATTGAACAGGGATCGGTTTATCTAGGTTATATTTCGCTCGAATGTTATCCAATACTTCTTGAGGATAGACATCTGCATCCGATGCAAATGGATCACCCGGGATTAGTTTCATAATCGCGAAGGTTAATGTAGCAATCACCCAGATGGTTAGAAACATTGTAAAAAACCGTTTTAAAATGTACACCCCATTCACACCTCCATTCATTGTAATAACTTGATGTAATTCTTTTAATCTTTTAAAGCTTCAATATATAAATAAATTAATGCCAAAAAGCTTGACTAGATTAAAGTATATAGTTATAGGAATGCCGCACTTTTAAGCATTCACATTCCCGAGAACACCATTGGTAGCGGTTATCGCAATAATGACACAGCCCCACATATGTTTATACGCGGTAATAATATCATCACATGTAAAACGGATCCGTTTAGGACTGATCTGCTCAACTGTTGGAAGTGTCGTTGTCATCTTCGCTTGCTGCGGGCCCTTAAATTCAATTTCGAATGTAACTGGACCTTCTAATGTAAGTGGTTTAAATGTTCTAATTTTTTGAATAGCTTCTTCAGCTTTTTCACGAATTTGCATATGTGCTACTTCTGGATGTATCAATTCTGCTGCAAAACGGTCAACCGCTCTTTTTACAACAACAGCCTCCACTTCTGGAAGAGTTTCCTTTACCTCTTTCACATAAGCATCATCCCCGCTAATAAAAACGGCCGGAACACCAAATCCTCCTGCGACAAAGGCGTTCATCTCTGTTTCGCCAACTACTTTTCCATTAATTTTCATTTCGTTCACACAAATACCTGCCAATGTATGACTGATGACTGCATCTGAACCACCTTCACGGCCATGATGGCCAACAAACATAATAGCTTCGAATGTCTCATCTAAGCCCTCTAACTGGCACATGACCCGATTACTTCCGGATACTAGTCTGGCCCTGGAATCCAGATCCTCAATTAAAATATTAGACATATTTCCATGTCCATCAGCAACGACCACTTCAGTCGCTCCGCCTTTAAAGGCGCCTTCAATTGCTGCATTCACTTCCGATGTCATCAACTTTCTAAATCGCTGATACTCTGCATTTGTTTTTAGCTGCTGATTAGTCGCAACTCCTGATATTCCTTCAATATCTGCTGAAATAAACACTTTCATATGTATCTCTCCTTTATTGATTTTTTTAGGTTATCTAAACAGTCAGATGCGGGATGAAAACAACATTCATTATTTTGTATGACGAAGGGCCCCCTATAGCTTAAAGGTATTCAAACGAGTTTTTATAAACTTCTAGCTGAACAATTGTATTGATTCCAGTAATCTCTGGAATTTGATTTAGCAAATAGATGGTGCTCGTAATTTCCTCTTGATTTGGTACAGCTATTTGTACAAGCAAAGGGTACTCTCCAGATGTTAAAGTAATATAGCGTATACCTTTTATTTTTTTTAATGATTCGATGACCTTATCAATGGAATTTGATTGGAGATTTATTTGAATAATGGCTCCGAACTTCAATCCTACGGCAATTGGATTTACTACACCAACTACGTCCAATATTTCATTCTCTATTAGATTTTTGTATCTCAGTCTTACCGTTTTTTCAGTTACATTTAGTCGATTGGCCATCTCTTTAAATGGCATTCTTCCATCAATGGATAAAGCTTTAATGATTCCACGGTCTAAATCATCAATTTCATAAACCATGCAGTTCCTCCCAATCTTACCTTCGTCATACCTTAGTACTATAAAACAGCCATCAAACCAGAATTGTAATCCATTTTTTATTACTTTTTTTACTTTTTATTATCATTAACAGGAATATAAATGGTATTATATATTTATATTTTTCAGAAATCAACAATTTTTATAAAAATTCGGGAGGTTTCTACAATGATTTTTTTTACAAATGCAAAAATCTATTTAGGCAATGGGAACATTGTCGAAAATGGAAATTTTTTAATTAAGGATGGCCAATTCGAGCAAGTTGGAACATCTATACACATTCCTAAGCGAGCAAAAGTCATTGATTTGAAAGGGAAAATTGTCACTCCAGGGTTAATTGATGTTCATACACATTTGGGTGTTCATGAAGCAGGATTAGGGAATGAAGGACAGGATGTTAATGAAACTAGCTGTGAAGTGACTGCACAGGTTCGAGCTTTAGATGGGATCAATCCTCGAGAAGGTGGTTTCGCAGATGCACGTAAAGCTGGAGTTACTACAGTTCAAATTATGCCGGGAAGCGCGAATATTATCGGTGGTGAAATGGTCGTTTTAAAAACGAAGGGGCATATCGTCGATCAAATGATTCTTCGGGAACCTTCTGGATTAAAAGCAGCAACAGGTGAAAATCCCAAACGTGTTCATGGGCCAAAAAATCGGATGGCAGAAACAAGAATGGGAATCGCCGCGCGCTTTAGAGAAAAATTGATTCAAGCAATGAACTATCAATTAAAAATAGAAACCGGAGGGAATGAGCGCAATTTAGAGCTCGAAAATATAGGAAAGGTATTAAGAAAGGAAATTCCATTACGGATCCACGCTCACAGAGCAGATGATATTGTGACTGTGCTTAGACTAAAGCGTGAATTTGACTTTGATCTTACGATTGAGCATTGTACAGAAGGCCACCATATTGCTGAATTCATCGCTCAGCATGATGTAAGGGTTTCGGTTGGACCAACAATGTCTTCACGTTCCAAAGTTGAGCTTGCCGATAAAGGTTGGCATACATTAATTGCACTAGAAAAAGCAGGTGTTCCATTTTCAATCACGACCGATCACCCAGTTGTCGGGATTGAGTATTTAATGACGAGCGCTATACTTGCAGTGAAAAATGGCTTAACCGAAGATGCAGCATTAAGTGCAATTACACTTAACGCTGCAAAGCATCTCGGCGTGGATCACCAAGTCGGCTCCATTGAACCCGGAAAAGATGCAGACTTCGTCGTGTGGAATGGGGATCCATTCGATTTACGCTCCTCTGTTTTACAGACATTTATTAATGGGGAGTGTGTGTTTGAGAAGGGTTTGTAAGTTAAATGTAAAAGGTAAGTTTGATCTAATCGAAAAAAGATAATGATCGTTCTTCCGGTCAATGAAAGAGCGATCCATTGACCGGAAAAAGTAGTTGTATGCTCTTACGGAAATAAAAGTGTGATTCATTGACCGCAAATTTAAGTTGGACCTGAACCCTTGTCCCACTATTCAGCAATAAGTACAAAAGTAGGCATCGGTTTTATTGTATTTTTCTCGATTGCGGATTGTAATAAAGTAATTTCAGATCGGATTAGTTTTTGTAGTTTAACTGGCATGTTTTCCACTGTTTCTAGCTCAGCTTCATAGCTTGCTAATGTTTGTTCGACCTCCCATTTTCCATCATGGAGATTGGGAGAATTAATAGAACGTTCCAAAACCATATTCCACCTTGCATTTTCCACAGCTTTTTTTATATCATCTGGTGTAAATAATGTGCGAACATTTGCTAAGCTATTATTTTTAAAACATTCGTATTGAGCTTGAATAAGGACTGATAAAAAATGTGGCAATTGTTCAGCAGAAGTAACTCTTGTATCCCATTCTGCGAAGCAAAGTTTTTTACCCCAATTCTTTAACTTTGTAAGAATCCCTTGGAGTTCTTCAAAAGATTTTAAATACCAGGAACTATGGGATAAAACGACAGAATCATACTTATTTCCGGGGAAATTGACATCAGGTGATAGTATATCCTTTTCAAATTCGACTTTTATCTGCATTCCTAAAGAAGATTTCTTTAAATAGTCGATAGAATCACCTAAAGTTATTGGACTTCCATAGTCAGGTGAGGCAATATCAATCCCATGTACCAACCCTTTCTTTCCAACCAAGTGGGCCAGCACTGCTGTAGTATCTCCCTGTCCACAACCTATCTCCAATACTTTACTTCCTTCTGAAATCCCCCAGCATTCAGCTAATTTTAACCGATGCTCTGTCTGCACTTTTTGTATCTCAAAATTTGAACTAGCTGTTGCCATACAATGAAGAATCTCTTCTAATCTAGTTTCATTCATTTTTTTCACTCCCTTAAAATCAATCTATTAATATTCTAAACCAAAAATGGGACTGAGTGTCAGGTCCTTTGTCCCAACATAATGCACATGCTTCTAAGAAAAAGAAAGAATACTACCTTTAAATATTGATCGGCATTTAATAAGTACTCCGATTAGTTTTAATTAACCTAAGAAGAATAGATGGTGAGCGACCATCTAATTTTACCCACTGATATTATTGCTATTCGTGAATTCCTTTAGAGTTTTTTTAAATATATGAGGTGCTATCTTCAGTTCAAAATGGGACACTGGACCTGACCCCGTGTCCCAACGGAAACAGATCAAGTGCCCTCATGACACTTGTCATACAACACTTCTTATACATGTGAATACTCAGTGTTTCTTATTATATATACAATGAGATTACTTTGGAAGGAAAGGAATGAAATATTATGGCAAGCAAAAGGATTCCGTTACTTGATATATTGAGAGGTTTTGCTGTATTAGGTACACTTGGGACAAATATTTGGATATTTGCTCATTTAGGAGATTTGTCATATATATTTACATTTGACCATTTCACATGGTGGGCATCTATTCAGGATCTTATTCGGACATTTGTATTGTTTTTAGTAAATGGAAAATTGCTTGGATTGTTAACTATTATGTTTGGTGTAGGTCTAGAATTAAAGTATCAGCAAGCAATAAAAAAAGGCAATGCCTGGCCGGGAGTTTATATATGGACCTCAGTTATTTTAATGATAGAAGGGTTCATTCATTTTAGCCTCGTCATGGAATACGACATTTTGATGAGTTATGGAGTAACTGCCATTATTGTTGCATTTATTGTAAAAGGTGGCGATCGAGTGATTTCATGGGCAATGAAAATAATTGGCGGGTTACATGCAGGAATCATGCTTTTCATATTATGCATTAGCATTTATTTAAGTCTTACGGGAGCGAATGTTACCCTATTTGGGGACATGAAAGATGTAGTTTCACTTTATAAAGATGGTAATTGGCTGGAACAAGTACATTATCGTTTACAAAGTTTTCTATCCCTTCGAATAGAAGTCATATTTGTCATTCCAATGAACATATTTCTTTTCTTATTAGGTGTCCGTCTTATGAGGGCAGGTGTATTTTCATCTGATGAAAAAGGAAAGGAAAAACGAACAAAATTATTAAAAATAGGTTTATATATTGGTCTTCCGCTGAATTTACTCATCTTTATTCCAGGTGGTGTTTTTGATTTAACTATACGATACTTATTTGCTCCTTTATTATCATTAGGCTATTTAGCTTTTTTGGCAAAAATAGTCGAAAATACAGAAAGGTTTTGGCTTTGGGATAAACTTGAATTAGTTGGCAGAATGTCATTAACCTGTTATGTCGTGCAAAATCTCCTTTCTTCAATAATTTTTTATGGCTGGGGAATCGGTCTAGGAAACAAGGTTGATTCTGTTACAATTGTATTTATATGGGTGGTACTAAGCATGGTTCAAATTGCCTTCGCCTCATTATGGCTTCGCATGTTTAAAAATGGACCTATGGAAACAGCTCGAAAATTTGCTTCGGGTATCGTTCATGTCAAATCGTAATATTCCCTCTCTTTCAAAAAAGGAGTGAAATGAATTGTTTAAAAAGATTTATCCGAACGACCAAGTAGAAAAATATCTACTAATTGATGTAATTGCTATCGTTTTTTTCATCTATCATATCCTAAATTCTAGTGGGGAATTTAATGTTTTTGAAAAGCTAATATTAATCTTTTTATTTCTAATCTCCTTTTATATAAGTTTATGGAATCGAGATTGGCGCCTCCTAGTTGCGTGTTTAACGGGATACACTGTTCTTATGATTCTTAGTGTCTCTTTAAATCAGTGGATTCTTTTGTATGGTTTTATGTTTGCTGATCTTTTAGGAAGGGCTAGAAGAAAATTATACATTGGTATAGGAACGGTTGGAATAGCATTAATATACACATTATTCAGTTGGATAAATGATGGAACCCTTTTTACTTTTGGTCAATTCATCTTATTTCCTTTTATCATTATTCAGCTCCTGATTCCTATAGTTATTTATACAAAGAGAGAAGCAAAGAATCTTCGAGGAAAGCTTGATTCAGCCAATGCGCAGCTAGAACGATATATACAGGAAGAGGAGAGACATCGGATTGCAAGAGATCTGCATGATACTTTAGGTCAAACCTTAACAATGATTAAGCTTAAAAGTGAGCTGACCATGAAATTAATAGATAAAAATTCAAAACAAGCGAAACAGGAATTAAATGATATTTTAAACACTTCCCGCTTTGCACTGAAACAAGTAAGAGAGCTTGTGGCAGATATGAAATTTATTTCACTTGAAAAGGAATTGGAACAAACCCGTACATTTTTACAAACAGCTGGAATCAAATTAGATATTAATATGAATGATAATATCCCTTCTTTATCGAACATAGCTGAAACAATGTTGGCACTATCATTAAGAGAAGCAATTACAAATATTATAAAACACAGTCAAGCAAGCTATTGCTCTATCCATCTTTATATTCAAAAAGATATATATTACATGCAAATAAGTGATAACGGAAATGGGAATATCATTATGGGAAAAGGAAACGGTATCCAATCGATTAAAGAACGAATTAAATTACTTGAAGGGGATGTTCATATTTCCTCCTCGTTAAATAGT
Source organism: Heyndrickxia sp. NPDC080065 (assembly GCF_050281185.1). Taxonomy (NCBI): domain Bacteria; kingdom Bacillati; phylum Bacillota; class Bacilli; order Caryophanales; family Bacillaceae; genus Heyndrickxia; species Heyndrickxia sp. NPDC080065. The sequence goes on from NZ_JBNNWS010000003.1 coordinate 243,498, forward strand.
GGTGTAACCATTTTATTAAAAGTTCCATTAAGTGCCAATGAAAGGGAGAAGTTTAAATGATAAGAGTTGTAATTGCAGAGGATCAGCAAATGCTTCGCGGTGCATTAACTTCATTATTAAAGCTGGAGGATGATATTGAAGTCGTCGCAGATGTATCAGATGGGCAGGCAGCATGGGATGCTATTCAGAAATATAATCCAGATGTTTGCTTATTAGATATCGAAATTCCCTATATCACTGGACTGGAAATAGCGAAAAGGCTTAAAAGTGCGGGAGACAAGTCAAAAATTATCATTGTTACTACTTTTGCACGTCCAGGATATTTACAGAAAGCAATTGATGCACAGGTAGAAGGGTATTTATTGAAAGATGAACCGATCGACTATCTAATTGAGGCCATTCGAAAAGTAATGAATGGAGAGCATGTCATCAGCTCAGATCTAGCTGCAACCCTCTTTTTAAAACAAAATAATCCATTGACTGATCGTGAAACTGAAGTATTAAAATTAGCAAAAGAAGGTTGGACAACACGAGACATTGGCAAAACATTATTTTTGACAAACGGGACTATTCGGAACTATTTATCTTCTGCGATTCAAAAGCTTGAAGTGGAAACGAGACAACAAGCTATAGATAAAGCCCGGGAAAAAGGATGGATTTAGCATCATTTAGATTCTTAGAGTAGAATTATTTTTCTACTAAATTAATTTTTAGGAAGGTGCAATTATGATAGGCTGGTTAATCATTGCTTGTGAAATCAGTTTTTGGGTATTTGTACTATTAGGATTATTTTTCCGATATATTTTAAAGCTAAAAACGCTTGGAGGATTGTTCCTTTTATGTACTCCTTTGATAGATTTAGTGTTAGTAGGGGCCACAATTATAGATTTAAAAAATGGTGCAGCAGCAAACTTTTTTCATGGATTATCAGGAATTTATATCGGTGTAACTGTAGCATATGGGCATAGTATGATTCGTTGGGCGGATGAACGTTTCGCCTATAGGTTTGCAGATGGAGATGAGCCTGTAAAAAAGCCAAAATACGGGAGGGAACATGCCAAGTTTGAAAGAAGGAATTGGGTAAAGCATTTACTCGCATGGATAATTGGATGTTTATTTCTATGGGGCATGATCTTATTAGTTGGTGATACTACAAAAACTAATTCGTTATTAAATATTATTTATAAATGGACCTTCGTTCTCGGTATTGATTTTTTATGGAGCTTCAGTTATACCATATGGCCGAGAAAGGACAAGGGAGAATCTACTTAAGAATAAGACGGTGCAAATTTATTGTCTGCACCGTCTTTTCTATTCTAGTAATCTAATCTTTCTCTTTAAAATAATTAATAGATGGGACAGAGGGTCGGGTCCATTGTCCCAAAAATTCGATGAGTTCCTACAGAACAAAAAAAAATGAGGTTTCGATTCAAAATGGGACACTGGACCTGACCCATTGTCCCGTCTGAGGGACAAGTACCGCCTATTTTCTCTTTATCCACAATGGAAGTCGGATCACTGTGCTTAGTATAAATGTGAATAATACTAATAAAGCCGAGGTTTTTTGAGCAATTTCATGGGCGTCTTCTACGAGTGCTTCTGATTGGATATACCAAAGGTGAACAGGTAATGTTCCGCCTTGTGAAAATAGGTTAAAGTCCCACATGTCTCCTGAAGAACCTGTACCGCCGACCAATAAAATAAGAGCAGATTCACCAAATGCACGGCACGAAGCAAGACTGACGCCACTTAAAATTCCTTTTAATGCGGCAGGCACGACCACTTTTAAAATGGTTTGGGAGTTCGTTGCTCCTAGTGCATAAGCTGCACTTCTTACATCATTGCCAACGGCCTGGAGCGACTCTTCTGTCACCCGAGTAATTACTGGTAAATTTAAAAAAGAAAGTGTTACTCCGGCTCCTAAAATCGTTAATCCAATATCAAACAGATCAACAAATAACATATATCCGAATAGACCAATTACAATAGATGGGACCGATGCTAAGCTTTCAACGCAAGTACGAATAAATTCTGTAAATCGATTATTAGGTGCATATTCAGATAAATATATTCCAGACCCCATTCCAATAGGGAGGGAAATTACCAGTGAGATTAGTAATACATAAAAGGAGTTTAACAGCAGTGGTCCAACTCCCCCACCAGCATCAATATCACTAGGTAAATCAATTAAAAAATTGAAAGAAAGTTTAGGCAGTCCCTTTGATAAAATATAAATGATCAAGCTAAAAATAAGGATTAAGACCAAAATTGTCAGCGTCCAAAGGCCAATTGTAAACAGGCTATTACTTACTTTTTTATATTTTTTATATAGTGAGTTGGGTGAACTTCTTTCCATCCTTTATACTCCTTTAGTCCGAAGCTTTCTAATAATCACAATCAACAAGTTGGAAATGAGTAACAACAAAAACGCCATCATGTACAAGGCATAATTCCACGTTGAGTCGAATTCTACATCGATAATTTGATTTACGATATTACTGGTTAAAACAGCAGTTGGTGTCCATAAATTAGAGGCTAGCTGAGGGGTATTCCCAATCACCATTACAACGGCCATCGTTTCACCAATTGCTCGTGCCATTCCTAAGATTACTGCAGTGAAAATTCCAGGTGCTGCAGCAGGAAAGATAACTTTAAATATGGTTTGCATTCTTGTACCGCCAAGTGCATAACTCGCTTCCTTTAATTCCTGTGGCACAGACGAAATGGCATCATCACTAATACTTGAAATGGTCGGCAATACCATGATGATTAATACGATAGCAGCTGCTAAAAGTCCATCACCTACAGGAGCACCGGTTATTTTTCTGATAACTGGAATCAAAATGGTTAATCCTAAATATCCGTAAACAATAGAAGGAATACCGACTAATAAATCTAGAACTGGCCGTAAGATCCTTTTCAGCCAGTTCGGTGCTATTTCAGCGGTAAATACAGCTATACCTATAGAAATAGGAGCAGCTAATAAAAGAGTTAGTCCTGTCAATTCGAGGGTGCCTAAAATGAAAGTGGCTATCCCAAATTTATTATCATAGGGCTCCCATGTTTTTGTAAAAAAGAATTCTTTAAAAGAGACATCCTTAAAAACCAATAGTCCCGTACGTCCAATAAAAATGATTATAGATAGAAGAACAAGTCCTAAAAACAGAACACTTAATAAGCAAAAAAGCTTAAACAAACGATTATTAAAATATCTTGTCATATATTTGAAATTTCGATTACTAAATAGATGAGGACTTAATACTTCATTCTCTAATTTCCCCATAGTACCCTCCTATAACTAAAACTAGGGGCTGTCTGATACTTTACTTTTCAGACAGCCCCCTTCTAACTTAGAAACTTATTTCATCTTGCTAATTGGAATAAATTTCAACTTCTTTAAAGAGCCATTTTGGAACTTGCTGCTTTGAATATACTTAATGAATGATGCATTAGCACCTGTTGGATTACCTTTTGTTACTAAATAACCGTATGCCCATACTTTATATTTTCCATTGATTACATTTGTTGTAGTAGCTTCTACACCATTGTATTTAACAGCTTTAATATTCCCCTTTACATACGCAAGATCAACATAGCCAATTGCATTAGGGTTTGATTCAACTGCAGAAGTCATTTCACCGCTTTTACCTACTTCTTTATAATTGCTTCCTGTTGTCATAAATTTAGAGCTGTTAAGAGCTTTCATTTGATAATTTACACGCGTACCTGAACCATGTTTACGGTTTACAACAACAATCTCAGCATTTTTCCCGCCAACTTCTTTCCAGTTTTTGATTTTCCCAGAAAAAATGTCTTGTAATTGCTTTGTTGTTAAGTTTGAAACAGGATTTGATTTATTCACAATTGTAGCAAAAGGAATGACCGCAATTTTGTGCGCCTTTAAACCTTTAAATGCACTGAAACCGGGAACAGATTTTGTAGCATCCCAGTCAACCGCACCGATAGTGGCAGAACCTTTTAATACTGATTGAGGCCCGGCAATTGAAGATGAACCAGAAACAGATATTTTAACTTTAGGATTCGATCTTTTAAATTCTTTCGCTGCTTGTTGTGTTAAAGGAAGTAAAGCTGTAGAACCAGCTACAACCACATTGTTTGAACTTGCAGCAGAAGCTGAGTTTAATGAAAAACCTACTGCAACGGCTAATGCCAAAGTTGATACTGCTATACGTTTGAATAATTTCATTATTTTCCCACTCCTTATTTGGTTAATGATTCAAATATTCCGTTTTTATAAATCACTACAACATCTCCATTTTTACCATCAGTAATGGCAGCAATGGATTTTCCATCATTTGAAACAGCGAACGAAGTTAATTTCAATTTTGTTTGTGCAACCTTTGTTAGCTTTTTCGTAGACGGATTTACTTCATAAATGATTGACTCACCATTTTTTTCAGCGGCTAAAGTCATTATTTTTCCTTGTGGTGTAACCAGTGATTGAATAATCTCTTTATTGGAGATTAATGTTGCTGTGCGATCCCCGTTAATCATTTTTAACACTGGAAGTTCCTCACTATCGGGGTCTGCACTTAAATACACAATATCTCCATTTGATAAAAAATCCGGAAATACTTTATTATCTTTTGTAGTCGTGATTGGTTTTGCCGCTAATTCAGCTGCGTTTAAGTCGATTAAGTAGAATTGCTCTTCCGTATCAGTAAGATCGATTTGATCCACATCAGGATCTTCTCCATCAGTAAAGCTCGTTGTTCCTTCTTTACCAACTAAATAAAGAAGTTTTTTCCCATCAGATGATACACGTAGATTGGATTTCGACGTTAATTTATCTTCAAATAGGCTCATTATTTTTCCATCTGCAATCGAAATAGAGGAAATTTTTTCACTTTTATCTCCTTGGATAAAATAAACGCTCTTTCCATCTTTGGACCAAACAAATTCTTGTTTGGCAGAATCATCGTCATGATTAATTTCCTTTACTTTCTTAGAAGATAAGTCGACTAAGTATACTTTCCCGCTTTCGTCTGAATAAATCGCTTGCTTCCCATTAGGAGATACAGCTAAATCGTAGCCATCTATTTTAAATACGCTTTTTTTAGAAGTCGTATTTAATAGAAGCGATTGACTGTCTGTTTGTTCCGATTCATTCGTTACTAAAAGCGTAGAAGAGTTAATCCATTGTGGATTATATGTGTCTCCACTAACTAGTCCTGCTGTTGATACAAAGTATCCATTAGAAAGGGTAAGAAGATCCCCATCGAATGCTTTAATTAAATCTGATAAATCAGCATATACGGTTCCTTTCACTAAAATCGGATTTTGTTTCAACTTGACAGCTTTATTATTTATCGTTATATTATTTTGTGATAATTTTAGTTTGATCGTTTTACCCTTTTTGCTGACAAGTACATCTTTATTTGTTATTTTCGTAGATGCAGAAAATAATTTTGCGATGTCTTGTACGGAATAACGCTGCTTGTTGTCAATGAATAAAGATTTTACTTTCTTCGAAGTACCATCAATAACTAAGCTTTTTTCCATTAATTTAATTTTACTATTTGCTGTTATTAATAGATTTTTATCTATTAATATATCTCCGCCTAATGATTTAACGAAAGACCCTGCTTCCACAAACAATGTCTTTCCTACCATCTTAGGCGGGGCACTTAATTTCGTCTTCTTTCCATTAACTACCGCATTGTTAGAACCCACTTTATATTCAATCTTCATTGTTTTATTTCCGACTTTTTTGGTTGCTTCATATGCTTTGGTTTTGTTATTGTATTTCACCGCAGCAGACATAATCTTGGATAGATAGTCGATTGAATAAAGTTTAATCTTATTTGATGATATTACTGAAACGACCTTTTCTTGACCATTCACAATGATAGTTGCTTTTTGTACATTCTGCTGTTGGACTTTGGCGCTTACTTCATTTATGGCCACTGGGGAAACTGCACTTCCCGTTAATAATGCAGCAGTAATGACTAAACTAGAAATCCTCGGCTTCATTTTAAACCTCCATCTCAAAATGACGAGCTAGTATCAGACTACCAACTTTTTACCAAAACTCCCCTCCTTTATAGTAAAAATTCCTTACACACTTGAAGTATATTCTATCTTTGTTAAGGGACTTTTTTGGTTTTGTAAAAATTATTAAATAATTATTAATGTTTTTTAAATTCGGGACAAAGGGACAGGTCCCTTGTCCCATTTCGTGTTAGGTATAAAGAAGGAATCCCGTCATTTGAGATTTTGATCCTGAACTTCCATTTTCTTTTACTTGACTACCTTACTAAGCATTAACTGATATACGCAGATATTTAGATTTAAATTTATATGTTTTGATTCTATTTAATAAATGATAATCCCACTTGAATTTCATACAAACAAGAGAAAAGCCCTGCAGTTTGATACCCTGCAGAGCTTTCATATAAAATAATCAGTATCCAGATATAACCAAAAACCCGGTTTGAATTGGGACGCAGGACCTGACCCCGTGTCCCGCCTACCCTCGTCCCAAATACGTTAATACATTATACACTTGCATGGCTGCGCCGATTTTTAGGCTTTCTTCGTCGAGGTTGAAGAGTGGTGTGTGGACGTCATGGATGATTTCTTTTTCTTCGTTTCGTACACCTAGGCGGAAGAAGGCGCCGGGTACTGCTTCGGCGAAAAAGGCAAAGTCCTCAACTCCAAGGCTTGGAACATCGATCACTTTTACATTTTCTTCTCCCAAAAGATGTTCGCCACTCAATTTTGCAATATCAACCATATCGTCATCATTAATCAAAGATGTGTAACCAGGTTCAATGGATAGGATTGCTTCTCCACCCATCCCTCGGGCAACATATGTCACTGTATCCTCTAAGTTTTTCAGAACAGATCGGCGAACCTCTGGTGTTAAGGTTCGAACTGTACCGACTAATGTTACTTCATCTGCCACTATATTGCCTTGTGTTCCTCCATGGATTACACCGATTGAGAGAACTGCTGATTGGCGAGCATCGACTCCTCGGCTAATAATGGGCTGCAAGGCACTGATGATTTGTGCAGCTATAACAATGGCATCTTTCCCCATATAGGCATAGGCACCATGAGCATTTTTCCCTTTTACCGTAATTGTTATCGTATCTGAAGAAGCATTCATCTGCCCATATTTAACCCCTATTTTTCCTACAGGAATATCTGGGTCGACATGTAATCCGAAGATTGCTTCCACTTTAGGATTTTCTAATGCTCCTTCCTCAATCATCGGCTTCGCTCCTCCAACCGTTTCTTCTGCTGGCTGAAAAAGTAATTTTACATTTCCTTTAATAAGGTGCTTGTTTTGATTTAATAGTTTGGCAGCCCCTAATAAAACTGTCATATGAGCATCATGGCCACACGCGTGCATTTTTCCATCAATTGTCGATTTGTATGGGATATTATTTTGTTCCAAAATAGGTAATGCATCCATATCCGCACGTAAAGCAACGGTTTTTCCCTCTTGCTCTCCCTTAATTAACCCAACAACACCAGTATTCGCGATGCCTGCTTCAAAAGGAATCCCCATTTCCTTCAAATATTCACATATTTTATCCTTTGTTCGGAATTCCTCCATCCCAAATTCTGGGTGAGCATGGAAGTCTCTTCTCACATCGATTAGCCAAGGTAAAATAGCTGTTGCTTCTTGAAGCAATGTCTCTTTTTCAATCATGACAAACCACGCTTTCTTCTATGATTAATTCTTTATTTGTTGCATCAAGTCTAGCTTTTACACCAAAAGGCAGTGTCATTTTCGTATCACAATGCCCCGCTTGGACATTATAAATGGTCGGTTTATTGAATGGGGCAGCAATATTTTTAAAAACATCAATCATATTAAAGCCGCGGGAATAGTTTATTGACTCACATTCCGTAAACGTACCGAAAATAATTCCTGCTGCATCCTCTAATTTTCCTGCTAAGGCAAGCTGTGTTAACATACGGTCAACCTTGAAAGGCTCTTCACCGACATCTTCTAAAAATAATAGCTTCCCTTTCGTATCTAACTCATAAGGTGTACCCATTAATGCTGAAACAAGGGCTAAATTTCCACCTACAATTTCCCCTTCTGCAACACCTTCAACAAGAGATTCAATGGCAATCCCCTCTGGATTATAAATCTTTCCAACCGGCTCATTGGTGGTCAAAACACGCAATAAAAACTCACGTGTATAATCTGAACAATCTCTTGCTAAATCAGATGCGGCCATCGGACCATGAATCGTCGCTAACCCGCTATTTTGTAAAATCGCAGTATGTAATGCAGTAATATCACTATAACCGATAAAAAGTTTTGGATGCTGTGAAATGTTTTGATAGTCGATATGTTGAAGCAATTGTGGTGAACCATATCCACCTCGTAAACATAAAATCGCATCAATTTGAGGGTTTGCAAACATCTCATTGATTTCATTCGCACGAAGTTCCGATGTTCCTGCTAAATAGCCTCCGTATTCAGCGTAGCAGGTTTCCCCCACCTTCACTTTAAATCCAAGATTCTCAACTGCTTGAATTGCTTCTGGAACGATTTCTGACTTTGCTGGGCTGGAAGGAGCCGTTAAACCAATGGTATCGCCTAACTTTAGTCGTTTTCCTTTGATCCTATTCACTGTACCTCACTCCATTCAGATAATTGTAAAGTTCCTTATGACATCAATAACCTAACAATAATAACCGACGCAACTATACCAACGAAATCAGCAATTAACCCAGCAGCCAGTGCGTGACGGCTGTTTCGTACCGCAATTGCTCCAAAGTATACTGCTAATACATAAAAAGTCGTCTCTGTTGATCCGGATATAACAGAGGCAATATTTCCTATCGTAGAATCTGGTCCAAATGATTTAAATAAATCAACCATAATTCCTTGTGATCCTCCGCCAGATAGCGGCCTCATCAATGCCATCGGGATGACTTCCTTAGGCATTCCAATCCATGAACCGATTGGAGCTAATAAATTAGTAAACATATTTAATGCTCCTGATGCACGAAAGACTCCAATCGCAACAAGGATTGCCACTAAGTAAGGAATGATTTTTATCGCTGTAGTGAAACCTTCCTTTGCACCCTCTGTAAATGACTCATAAACTTTTACCTTGCGAATCATTCCATACAATGGGATGACTAATAGCAGAAATGGAATTGCATATAACGAAATGTTTTTCATAATATCTGCAAACATAATATTCCTCCAATATCCTAATTAGAATGTATCAAGATGCTTTCGTGCGATCTTCTTCCTTTTTTGCTTTCTCAATCGCCCGCTCAATAGAAAACATCGGTAATTTTTGTAGTAATAATACTGCTGATATTCCAGCAATCGTAGAAAAAATCGTTGCTAGAATAGTCGGCGCAATAATGGATGTTGGATTATGTGAGCCTGCAGATGCACGCAACGCAATTGTCGTAGCAGATATCAACGTTACAGAAGACGTATTAATGGCTAAAAACATAACCATCGCATTCGATGCAATCCCTTTATGAGGATTCAGCTTATCTAATTCCTTCATCGCCTTAATTCCTAAAGGAGTTGCTGCATTTCCAAGTCCAAGGATATTCGCACTGATGTTCATCATCATCGCTCCTATGGCTGGGTGATCTTTTGGAACATCTGGAAATAAGCGAACCATGATCGGACGTACTGCCCTAGAAAGTAATTTTACCAATCCGCTATCTTCACATATTTTCATAATTCCTAGCCATAAGGCCATCACTCCAATTAAACCGATCGATAACTCAACCGCTGTCCCTGCTGAATTAATAGCAGCATCAGTCACCTCTTGCATTTTTCCATTTGCCGCACCAACAATAATTCCGATTGCCAGCAGCAAAAACCAAATAATATTTAACATACTTTCCCCTCCACCTTTACAAAAAACGTAAATCATTACCTGTTTTTTCATATTTTCATAGATAATAGTTATATTATAATAGTAATCTAACAATTATCAATAGTAAGACAAACCTATCTTTAGGTTTATTTCCAGTATCCTAATATAGGGACGGAGGGTCCGGTCCTTTGTCCCTTCAAAAGAGAAAAGCTCTGTAGAGATTTATTTTTCTCTACAGAGCTTGGTGGGACACGGGACCAGACCCCTTGTCCCTAGACACGGGAACCTCAACCCTACATTTTATTTACTTCTTGGCCGGCCATGTTTATTAGGGTGGTTGGTTCTTTGCGAGTTTTCGTTACGATTAGGCCTATGATGAAGCCTATTAGGCCTGTGGTAATCCAGCCGGCGCCATTTTCAAATAATGGGATGAAGCCGAAGATGTGGTTGATTGCTTCTGGGAAAACTTTCGCATCCTTCAGAGCATCAAGCACTGCTACAACGCCGACACCGATGATTGTACTGATATAAACGGATCTCCCGCCATTAAATAAATTGTTAGTAAAAATTAGGGCAATCATTGCTATTGCTAAAGGATAAAGCAACAATAGAATCGGCGATGCCATTGTTAAAATCTTATTTAAACCAAAGTTGGTAATAATCATACTTAATAGAGAAAAAAGAATAAGCCATTTTTTATAAGAAATAGATGGTACTATTCTTTCGAAATACTCTGAAACAGCTGCTAAACAAGCAACATTTGTCGTGATCCCTGTTAAAAAAATTACTGTTCCAATAATATAAATCCCCATCTGACCGAGCAATGCTTTAGCACTTTGAGCTAACACTTCCCCGCCATTATCTTTGTATCCAATTGCATCAACACTTGACGCACCGATCCATGCCATTGAAATTTGTAAGGCAATCAAACCAATGATCGTAATTAATCCTGCTTTTATAAACAGCTTAGATACTTGTTTTTCAGACTTAATTCCTAAGGAGCTGATCGATTTTATAAAAATCCCACCGAAAACAAAGGCTGCGAGAACATCCATTGTATAATAACCTTGCGTAAAACCTTTCAAGAAAATTCCAGTTGTGTAATTTTCTTGTGGTGCACCAATTTTCCCCATCGGTGTAATAATCGATTTCACAATTAAAATTAGTAGCAGAATTCCAAAAATAGGAGTGATGATTTTACCTAAACGATCGACAAACTTGGTTGTATTCCAGGATAAGCAAATTGTTAACAGAATAAATAATGAAGAGAAAATCAATAAGTACAAACTTGTATTTTCTTTCGCTTGAACTAAAGGATTGATAGCGATTTCATAAACAACAGAGGTTGTCCTCGGAATGACATATATAGGACCTAGAGTCAAGAAAAGCAAAATGGAGAAGATCATTGCAAAAAGTGGATGGACTCTTCCTGCAAGTCGTTCTACCGTTCCTCCCCCACGGGTTAAAGCAATAATTGCAAGTAGTACTAATCCAACACCGGTTATTAAAAATCCGCTCATCGCAATCCATGTATTTGTTCCCGCCTGCTGACCGACCATTGGTGCGAAAATAACATTTCCTGCACCTAGAAACATAGCGAAAAGCATAAATCCAATCGCTAGTACTTGTGAAAATGGCAAAGTTTTTTCCATTATTTTTCCCCCTTTAGAATTCTCCAACTTTCAAGGCAGAGCATGTGATAGACTGCCGCTCTTCTACCACATGCAAGAACAAAAGCGCAAGCGCCTTGCTCATCGACGTACGGACTGGAGGGACTTCGACTGAGATAAAGGAAACACGATGAGCCAAAGGCGAATCGATGTTGACTTATCGTAGGGAGAAGTCCTGAAGTCCGCTAGTCGATAGGCGCTGGAGCTAGACGTAAACCTCGCTTTTCAGAAAGTTACCCACATGCGAATATTTTATAATTTCCTAAACAAAACTAGATGTTACGGTCTCATGCCTTTTTTTGCTTTTTTCCCTTACTTAATCTTCCTAATAAAAATGCTCCTGCCCCAATTCCAATCATCGTATTTGTTTTCTTATTAAAAGTCTGTTTCAACACAAGATTGAGGTTTTGCGGACGTTCTGCTAAACGACGCATAAAATATCCGTACCAATCGGTTCCAAACGGGACATATGTACAGAAATTGTAGCCTTCTTTTGCAAGCTGTAGCTGTAACTCCTTTCTGAATCCATAGAGCATTTGAAATTCAAACTTGTCCTTCGGAATATTATTTTTTTTCACGAAGTTTTTTACATGACTAATTACATGATGATCATGAGTTGCAATCGAAGTAAATTTTCCATGTAGCAAGTGATATTCAATCAATTGGATATAGTTCCGATCAATGTCTTTTTTGTCTTGATAGGCCAAGTTTTCGGGTTCTTTATAAGCACCTTTTACAATTCTTAAACGATAATCCTTATATTTCTTAATATTTTCTTCAGATTGATAGAAATAAGCTTGGATGACCGTTCCAATATTATCGTACTCTCTTGAAAGCTCATCGATCAAATCAAATGAAGGCTGCAGGTGCCCGTAATCCTCCATATCAAAGTTAATAAAAATATGATGTTCATAGGCTTTTGCGACGATTTCTCGCAGATTATCTTGACAGAAGCCATAATCGATATCAAGGCCAAGCTGAGTAGGCTTTAAAGAAATATGTGCATCCACCTTATTTTCATGAATCGCTTCAATCACATTCAAGATTTGGTCTCTTGCTTCGATTGCTTCTTCTCTTTCGTACACAAATTCTCCAAGATTATCGATCGTAGCAGAAATGCCATGTCTATTTAATTCTCTTACACTTTCAATCATTTCATCAATATTTGTTCCTGCTACAACTGACTGTGCCCCAAGCTTTAATCCCCAACGCTTTGCTCCACTATTAAGTGCCTTATTTTGAGAAAGAAATATGAAAAAATCTTTTGTTAATCCCATGGTTGGTTCCTCCATTTGTTGTTATATCGAAAAAACTATATGCTTACAAATAAATCCAGAAATACTGCAAAACAATATTATTTTAAGCTAGTAATAATAATATTTTTGAAGTGATTTAATTGCTATTTTAATAGAAAGCCTTCTGTATAAGGATCTGTTTCATCTAATAAAAATTTATGAATTCCTGTCATCCATGCGGATCCAGTAATTTTTGGGATAATCGCGGAATAATTACCGACCTTCGTATAATCAACGATCGTACCTTTAAATCTTGAACCAATAATACTATCCTGCAGGATATATTCACCAGGATTTAAATCTAATGTAGAAAGCTTTGCACATGTTCCCGTTCCACAGGGGGAGCGATCGATTTGGCCATCTCCAAAAACGACCGTATTTCGATAGTGATTCTGTTCTAAGTGTAAACTAAACTCAACAAGATCAATGGTATTTATTTCTGGAATTTCCGGATGATTAATGACTAACTGCTCATTGGCTGCTTTTCGAATCGCGACGCCGAGTGTGGCTATTTGATCTTGCTCATCAATGTTTAACTCCAAATTGAATTGCTCCGCATTGACGATAGCAAAAAAGCTGCCTCCGAATGCGATGTCCATTTTTACATCACCTATATTGTCAACTAAAACGGTTACATTTCTTTTAAGTAAAAATGCTGGCACATTAATAAAAGAAACCTCGCTCACTTTATCATTTTGATAAGTGACATGACATTCAACAATTCCAGAAGGTGTATCGAGATATACCTTGTCCTTTTTTTCTATGAGGCCATTATTGATTGCTAGTGTTACAGAGGCGATCGTCCCATGACCACACATATTCAGATAGCCGCCACTATCCATAAAAAGCACACCAAGATCACATTCTGGGTGACAAGGCTTCGTAATAATTGCCCCAAACATATTCAAATGTCCTCTCGGCTCGTGCATAAGAAGTTTTCGAATGGAATCCATTTCTGATTGCATGTATTTTTTCTTTTCCATCATTGTATTACCATGAATTTCTGGGATGCCTTCAATTACAATTCTAGCGGCTTCTCCCATTGTATGGGCGTCTATTGTTTGAATAAAATTTCCCTGCATAATCATAGAAGTAATGACTCCTCCCCATCTATAGTTGATAAAAATAGTTTCATAAATGCTTCTATTAGTCCTTATGCAAGTATTGTGCCAATTTATATAAATGTGTTTTTTCAGCATATTGTAATTATTTTTCCGCTTTCGTATAATAGGAAATGATCATTTAGTTTACACTTTTGTAAACTTACAATTAACAGTTAACACTATTTTCCTGAAAAGGGTGTAAAATAATGAACGAAATCTCAATGGAACATGCGCTATATTATTTACAAACCTTAACCGAGACAAGCTCTGATGCGATCGCTATCATCAATTCCTCTGAAGAAATACAGTTTTGGAATACCCCTGCTGAACAAATCTATGGGATACCTTTTTCAGAAATTAAAGGGAAAAAGATCAGTCAATTTTTTAAAAAAGAAGATTTAAAATTACTAGAAATATTGGAAACGAAAAAACCGGTATTTAATGTGTATCATCAACCAAGACCCGACATGCATGTCCTCATTAGCTCTTCCCCTATTTTCGACAAGGATGGGCTTTTAATCGGTGCAATATCGATCGATCAGGATATAACCAATATTGTAAAGTTAAATGAAAAACTAGCGTTAACAACATCACAATTACAAAAAATAAAACAGCAAGCAAATTGGCAAGAGCAAGCTGGGCCATTATCTGAAATCAAAGGCAACAGTGAGGCGGTCCAAAAAGCAAAGGCTTTAGCATTAAAGGTAGCAACAACAGATGCGACCGTTTTAATTCAAGGGGAAAGCGGGGTAGGTAAAGAACTTTTTGCGCAAGGTATTCATGAGGCGAGCTTAAGAAAAGACAAACCCTTTATACCGATTAACTGTGGAGCGATCCCTGAAGCATTATTTGAAAGTGAATTTTTTGGCTATGAAAAAGGGGCCTTTACCGGTGCAGACAAGGATGGAAAAGCAGGAAAAGTCGAAATGGCAGACGGCGGCACTTTATTTTTAGATGAAATCGGAATCCTCCCACTTGATATGCAGGCCAAGCTTTTAAGGGTTCTTCAGGAAAAAGAAGTGTATCGAATCGGTGGAAACTTTTCAAAGAAAGTGAATATTAGAGTTGTTGCAGCGACGAATAGTGATCTCGCAGATATGGTCAACCATGGGCTTTTTCGGGATGATCTATATTATCGATTGAATGTCGTTACATTAAACATCCCGCCGCTTCGCCAACGGGCAACAGATATTCCGATATTGGTAAACAATTTCATGCAAGAATACACTGTGAAATACCAAAAAAAGACACCTACTCTGTTGCCAAGTGCACTAGAAATGTTCACTCATTATCCATGGCCCGGAAATATTCGAGAACTGAGGAATATCGTAGAAAGAATGATCATCTTTAACGATCAATCGAGCATTCATGCAGAAGATCTCGTGGACATCTTTCCAACTGTGATCAATGACCAAATAAACAAAGAAGGCCTAGCCCAAGAAAAAGCCCAACTAGAAAAGGAAAGAATCAAAGAAGTACTCATAGAAACATACGGAAACAAAACCGCAGCAGCCAAAAAACTAGGAATCTCAAGAGTCAGCCTCTACAAAAAAATGAAAGAATACAATATTTAGGGACGGAGGGACAGGTCCCTTGTCCCACTCCAGTGGATTGGATTTCTTGGGCAATGATTACTCTTGATTTATACTAATAGCGGGAACTCGTCCTTCCAACTTCATGCTTAAATAGAAAAGCCCTGATGAAGTTAGTCCTTCCCAGAGCTCGTTTATTACAAATCTTTCAAATACCTAAGAAAATTTTCTGGGACACGGGACCTGTCCACCTGTACCTACACCAACATCAAAATGAATAGCTGAGCAAAGACTTTCTAATACTTTTTCCATTTATGTTTTTGAATAATTGATAATTCCAAAAATCCCCCTTATACTAATAAACTACTAATTAGTGTCCCTTCCCTTTTCAAATACTACCTTCCCTGCGATAATCGTCTTCTCGACTTTTGTAGTCAGTAATTCATCAGGGTGTTCAAGTTCAAAAATGTTCTTGGAGAATACCGTCATATCTGCGAATTTCCCTCGGGATATTGTTCCTTTAAATTGTTCTTCATTTGTTGCATAAGCACCACCTACCGTAAAGAGTCTAACTGCTTCATCCATCGTTAATTTTTCAGATGGATTCCAGCCATCATGACTTTGTCCGGGTGCTTTTCTTGTAACTGCTGCGTGAATTCCTAGTAATGGATCAATTGGTTCGACAGGTGCGTCGGAACCTCCGGCACATATGACCCCTGCATCTAATAATGTTTTCCATGCGTAAGAGAGCTTAATCCGTGATTCTCCCAATCTTTCTTGAACCCATGGAAAATCTCCAACAATAAATCTTGGCTGAATGTCTACAATGCGGTTCGGTGAAACCAGTCGTGGAATCAAATCTTCGCGAAGGACTTGAGCATGAATCAATCGATCTCGATAGGATACTGCTGGAAATTGATCCAAAATATTTAGTACATTTTCAAGAGCCAGATCCCCAATGGTATGAACAGCAATCGGCATCGAAAGTTTCCTAGCTTCATGGACGATAGAATATAATGTTGCTTGGTCCATCATTGCATCTCCAACTCTTGTAGGATCATCATGATATGGACTTGATAAAAGAGCTGTTCTCCGCCCTAATGCTCCATCTGCAAAGATCTTTACCGCTCCAATTTGTAAATACTCATTCCCATAACCTGCATACATTCCACTTTCCCAGAGATCCTTCATATACATATAATCTATTAAAAGATTGCATCTTAACCCCAGCTTCTCCTGATTAATTAATTCATCATAAATTTGATAGGTTTGATAGAATCCGTTTAAGAACGTAGGATCGTTCGTATGGGCACTTGTCAATCCTTTTTCCATCGTAAAATGCACAGCTTGCCGTACAGCATGTTTTATTTCAGAATAAGATTTTTCTGGAATATATTTTTTAACAAGCTCAGAAGCTGACTCTAATAATAATCCATTTGGCTTACCAGTTCGCTCATCGAGTACAACTGTCCCTCCTTCTGGGACCGCCATGGAAGGTTGATACCCGCATATTTCTAAGGCTTTACTATTTACTAGAGCAGCATGACAACAAATTCTTTGAATAAATAAAGGGCAATGTGGTGCAACATAGTCCAACTCTTCAATAGTCGGGATTGTGGAATCAGTAAATAAGTTTTCATCCCAGCCTCGTCCTATGAGCCATTCATCTGGACGAAGTGTACTCGCTCTTTCTTTTATTTTCTCTAGCATTTCCTTTTTAGACTGGACTCCTGTGACATCCACATTCAAAAAATTCATAGCCACTCCACCAATATGTACATGACTCTCAATCAACCCTGGAGTCACCGTCTTTCCTTGTAAATCAATTACCTCCGTATCAGCTCTTCCCCACTGAAGCATCATATCTGCCATCGTTCCCATATCTATAAATCTGCCATCCCTAACCACAATAGACTGAACCATGGGATGTATCTTATCCATTGTATAGATCAGACCGTTCGTATAAATTGTTGTCAATTAAATTTCTCCTTTCCAAAGTTCTCTCAGCTGGCTATGAGGTACTCCTCTTTGAGCGTCAGCTAGATTAAAATACACATATATTACCCTTCATACAATTTCGAAACCATCAATTGAGGGACACTATAAAAAGCTCCAAGCCCTATATATAGTTAATTCTCTCTGAATTGGAAAATTCCCTTTTTAAAAATGGGACGCGGCTCCATCGTCCCACGCTTCATTTTTCCACTAGAAAGAGCTCCATACATAAACGAAAAGCTCTGAGAAAAATCTTCTCAGAGCCTTTTTATTCATGTATTTCCTTCCGAAAATCCTGAAAGCAATAGCGGGACAAGGGACCGGACCTCTGCCCTATTCAACTTCGATTTCGTTTCTTCTTCCGATATACCATTTGTAAAATGAGACAGCCAGTTCCACTGGGACATCTGCTAACTTGGCATGATGTACGGGTTTGGCGCGATTGACGGTTTCAACGGATGCTAGACCGAGCAATTTCTGAAAGATACCGCGGGTTACGCTTACTTCAATGACCTTATCCCGTTTTGAAAGGAATAAAGTTGTTGTGAAACTACCTGTTTTGAATTGAATGAACTGTTGATTGATCGTGTATCGTGTAAAGAAGAAACTAAGTAATCGGATTCCACCGATGATAATTAGTAATATTGCGGAGATGATCCACCAAGCCTGCTCCACTCCAAAAATCGTCGGCTTGAAATAAAATAGAACAGCTGTTGCAATAATCCATATCCAACTTGGCTTAAGCATACGAACCCATAAGGATAGTTTAGGAAGACAAGACATTTTTTTAGTAACCTCATAAGACGGCAAGATTTCGGAAATCATTTCATATGCATGCCTTACAGGTAAAAAAGGATACAGTGAATTAATTTCAAGCTTTTCCTCCTCGGAGCTTAAATTACCTGCACTGATTAGTTTTACTTCGGCGAGCCCTAGGATACGCTTCATAATTGACTGTGTAATTTCAATCCCTTGAACTCTTTCCTTTGAAATTGAAAAAGAAGTTTCATCGATTACACCTTTTACAATATAGATACGATCAGTGTCCGAAGAGATTTCATATTTCCCATATTTTATAAATGTTCGAATGATCCCGAAAGCAATAGAGACAATAAGAAAAATAATGAGAATCAACGTAATAACCCACCAAGAATGGATTATGGATGAGAATATTCCTTCTGCTTCTTTTTCCACATGAAAGATATCATTAATCTTTCCATAAATAGAAAGGATTATAGGGATCAGAAGAAGAAAGCTAAACGAGGTAAAGGAAGCTTTTAATGTATCCTTTGTCGTTGGCTTAAAATGAATGACCCGCTTCGACTTTTCCGTCTCTGTGTGAATGATAGGAGAAACTGACTCTTTTTCCTCATCACTCGAACCTATTTCATTAGGATTTGTCACATGATCTTCCATTCTATCTGCTTCAATTCGAGATATTACTTCAAAATCAATCGTAGCATCGTCCCCCGCCATCCCTGTTTCAAAACGGAGAGAAGTCACTTGAAAAATCCGATGAAATAAAGATGTTCGACGGTTTACATTTTGAATTTTAGAAAATGGAATAGTTTGCTTAGATTTTGTAAAAATTCCTTTATAAATATGAAAGGAAGTATCATCTAGCTTATATTTATGGGTAAGCCATCTCATAACAAAATAAACAATGCTAATCACAAAAACTAGAAGAAAAGCGATTCTTCCATACTTGATGAAATGTGATTTAGAGCCATATTTGATTACGAATAAAAATAAAAAGAAAAAAAATGAATTCTTCACTAAGCTTCCTAAATCAAAGAGAATATTTAGTGGATGGTATCGTTTTGCTTCCGTCATTGCTCCACTTCCTTTATCTTAGCGAATTGAGCAATTCGATTCCTTAATTCGAAAGCTACATCTTTTGGCAAAGCAGGGATGGCATGCGATGATCCCATCGTTTCTACGGATACAGAGTATAAGCCATACTTTCTTAACAATGGTCCCTGATGGGTTGCGACCGATTGTATTTTAGTCATTGGGACTAGTTGATGCGTTTCATTGATTGCACCTAATTTCAATTTTAAAAACTCCTCGTCCACACCGTAACGCCAATTTTTATAAAGAAGAAAAGGTTGGATAAAAATAGACCAGACAGCAAAAAGAACAGAAATGATCGTGATCACAATAAGAATCCAACCAATCCACTCTTTCCATGAATACAAATGGTCCAAATAAAATAAAACCCCAAGCACTATCCAACCAATCAAACACCCAATCGTTTCCCTAATAATCCATACCTTAACCGCATCCTTCGACAAACGATTTTGCGGCGAACTAATTTCTAAATACATTAAATCACTCCTAAATGGGACAGAGGGTCTGGTCCCTTGTCCCAGTTTCAACAAAACTCAAAATAAGATTGTCCCTTCCAATTACTACGTACTTTAGTAGAGAAAGGTTCCATATGTTGCTAGCTTCTTGTGAGAAAGTTGGGATACCACAACAGGTTTGAGATCGTTATGAAATTTATCTAGTTTCACTCCATATTTAATCTTTTAAATAATACAATAAAAATTTATTTTCAAATAGTATTTAATAGGAGCTTATGCTTGCTCTTAATTTTCCATAGATTATGTGCTTTATAGTCTCACAAGAACAGGTTACGGGTCTTAAATTATTTTAGGTATATAAAGCAAGACAGACAAAAAAGAGAACAACTACACCAATGGTCCTTCTTCTTCAGAATATTATATTTAACAATGGGTATTTAAACATCCCAAAAATTGTGTTTACTAAAGTGGGACACTGGACCTGACCCTTTGTCCCTTGATTGACATACTGATAAAAATAATATACATTAATAATATACGAACGTTTTTAACTATGTTATATTTAATATTCGTGTTTAGGAGTGTAATTCATGGAAAATGTGTTTGATTACGAAGATATTCAATTAATTCCGGCTAAATGTGTGGTAAGAAGCCGATCTGAATGTGATACAACTGTGACCTTAGGTGGACATAAATTTAAGCTGCCAGTAGTGCCTGCAAATATGCAGACAATAATAGACGAAAAAGTTGCTATATATTTAGCAGAAAATGGTTACTTTTATATTATGCATCGCTTTCAACCAGAAAAACGAGTTGAGTTTATTAAGGACATGCAATCACGTGGATTAATCGCATCTATTAGTGTTGGAGTAAAAGAGGAAGAATATCATTTTATACAACAATTAGCTGATGAACAGCTTACACCTGAATTCATTACGATTGATATTGCACATGGTCATTCCAATGCAGTGATCGAAATGATTCAGCATATTAAGAAACACTTACCTAATAGTTTTGTTATTGCAGGGAATGTTGGAACTCCAGAAGCCGTAAGGGAATTAGAAAATGCGGGTGCGGATGCAACAAAAGTAGGCATTGGGCCAGGAAAAGTGTGTATTACAAAAATTAAAACTGGCTTTGGAACAGGCGGCTGGCAATTAGCAGCATTAAGATGGTGTGCTAAAGCCGCAAGTAAACCGATTATTGCTGATGGCGGTATTCGTACACATGGCGATATCGCGAAATCCATTCGATTTGGAGCATCAATGGTTATGATTGGTTCTCTATTTGCTGGACATGAAGAATCTCCTGGTGAAACCATTGAAAAAGACGGAAAGCTTTATAAAGAATACTTTGGTTCCGCTTCAGAATTCCAAAAAGGTGAAAGAAAAAATGTCGAAGGCAAGAAAATGTTTGTGGAACATAAAGGCTCAATAACAGACACCTTGATTGAAATGGAACAAGATCTTCAATCCTCCATTTCCTATGCAGGCGGAAACAAATTAGATGCCATTCGTAATGTAGACTATGTTGTTGTAAAAAACTCAATCTTTAATGGAGATCGGGTATATTAATCGGGACTAAAGACCGGACCATTAGTGGGACAGAGGGTCCGGTCTATTGTCTTTTTTTGGGGGAAGGCATTTAAAACTACATTTACTCTTGTAAAGTCCAATACAAAATATTATATTTACTCTCTTACAATTTTAATGGTCATTTAACTATTCGATGGTAGCATCGTTACCATTAAAACCTGATCCTAAGATACATACATATTTATTATAAATACATAAATTTTAATAGTGCAAAGAAAAAGAAGTACATCTCACCATTAAACTGCAAAGTATTCTCCTTCTACTATATATTTCAGCCCGTTAATAAATTGTGAAATTGACAGTCACCCCTCCATTACCCACAAAGTTATCTTGGTGCTCGATATCCTGCAGCCTCAGCTTCTTTAGTTGAACAAAACCATTGGACTACATTCTTTGTTCGGTTATAATATCGACTCCCTGGTACATGGTAGATACCATTTACACTTCCTTTTATATCACAAGCAGCAGACACAGAAGTAGATGTATTTTCAGAACTATTATTCGAACTTTTTGTTGCAATGTTAGAGCTAGAACTGACATTTCCTGTTGAATGTTCGGCCTGTAACTTGCTTTTTAAGTTATTGTTATTCTCTTTTAACTTTTTGGTCTTTTCACGTAATACACTTATTTCTTTTTTTAATGAACCATTGTCAATTTTAAGCTGTTCATTTTCTTTTTTCACAATTTCCATCTGGTTAGTTAAATCTTTCAATTGCTCATTATACTTTTTTTCTAACAATGAATTACTTTTATTTAAGGAAGTAATTTTTGCTGCAAGTTGTTCATTTTCTTTTACGATTACCTGTGTTGTATTTGTCGTATCACTGTTTGAACCACCTATTATTGAAAGAATCATGCCCCCAATGAAGAACGGATAAAATAATTTTTTTGATAAGATTTGATCCTTATTCCTTATTTTCCTAATAAAATGAAAAAGTAAATATCCCAATGAATATAGGAATGCTAAAACCCCTAATACTAATAACGCTTCCAATCTAACTCCTCCCAGTCTTCATTAATAAAAATGTAGGTTCTTTGTGACAGAGGCTCAAGTTACATACCTCTCAAACAACGGAATACCACCGATCATCCAAATCAGCTTTTTCTACCTTGCAAACTCCCTGTTCTTTTAGTTGATCCTTAACCATTGAAACATAAGGAAATACCTTTGGTTTTCCAGTACTAAAATAACCCCTAAAGTCATGTTGAACAGTATTCAACTCCTGGCAAATTTCCAGTACACTTATGGTCCCGCTATTTTCTAATAAACGAATAATGAAATCATGTATTTCTTCCCCTAAAGGAGATCTTATTCTCGGCTTAATGGATAACTTCTTTGGCTCTACTCTTGCTACCTTAATTTTGGGCGCAGATAATGAGTCATGTACCGATTTGCCCTCCCTTTTATTTTCCATTCTTGATTTTTTCATTATTTCTAACTCTTTTTCTCTTACTAATCTATGTAGTCTACTCATTTGTCTATCTAACAATGGTAATGCTAAAAGGATATGCTCCTGTATATCCTCTGGAATATCTATTTTAAGAGCAATGGCTTTAGTTACTATTGTAGAATCCCATCCATTTTCCACTTTAAAAAGGATTTCATCTAATTCATAATCAATCCGTTCGAATCCTTTAATAATATCTTTAACTATATTTGAGGGGATACCAGTATGAAACTCAAAATGATTTTTACCAAATTTTTTTATTTCACCGGTTTCCAAATTTTTTACGATATACTGATAACGAAGTGACATTCCGCATTCACAACAGTATGGGCGGTTTCCTTGTCCTCCATCGAGAAGATCTATAAATTCCCATTGTTGAATTTCTTTTTCTAGCTCCTGATCTGAACCTGAAAATGTCCCTTTTCCTTTTGCTAATTCATTTGAAAATACAGTTCTTTTTCCTCTCTTCATCTTTTCAAGAAGAAATTTACGTGGATTCTCTTCTAAACTACTAAGTAATTTATTTCTCTGCTGTGAATTAAAAAAAGAATATTCCATAAAAAGTCACCTCCTATCAAAATTATAACAAGTTTGTTAATCAATTCTA
Organism: Heyndrickxia sp. NPDC080065; assembly: GCF_050281185.1. Lineage (NCBI taxonomy): Bacteria > Bacillati > Bacillota > Bacilli > Caryophanales > Bacillaceae > Heyndrickxia > Heyndrickxia sp. NPDC080065. The sequence goes on from NZ_JBNNWS010000003.1 coordinate 266,888, forward strand.
CTATAAAACTGAAAATTCTATCATTTTATTGAAATTTAAATGAGAGCTCTAAAGTTTATGGACAGTTGATTTAAAATAATAGTATAGAACAATATACATACAACCATTTGATTTCTTAGTTCGATGGTGTAAAAAAATTTACATAAGAAAAAAAGCCAACAAAAATCGTTGACTGAATTTGGATCCCGTATTGAATTTTTACTAGCATTAAAACTAAGTAGATACGTAGTTTGGGCTGTCCCTGACTAATAATAAACTAATTCCAATGATCCTTTCTGCTACTGCACTGTCTATCTATGAAACCCGCTAGAGTCCCCCTCATTAAAACAAACAAGTTCATAATACCTATTTTCTATTAAAACGTAAGGCTGATCCTTTTTTCCGCATCCGACTGTTATCCTTTTTTCAAATTACTCTCCAATTTTCCAAAAGAAATACCTGCCCCTTTTACCGAACTCGATCAATCACACTTTTTGAAATGCCTGTTATCCTTGCTAATTGTCTAATTGACACTCCTCTCAACTCTTTTAACTGCAAAATAACTGCATTTCTTTTGTCCTTATCCAATTGCTGCAAAGTACTTTTATTTACAATTCCCATTTTATCTAGGTAAACCCGAACTTCGTTATCAGACATTCTTACTTTTATTTTATCATCCAAACACTGATCATTATTTGACATCAACATATATTCGGTAAACATTTTGATTGCTTGCCCTCTGTCAGGAGAAAACATGCCGAGTCCTTCATCAACATCTACTAAATCAGCAGTCCCGGTATATTCATGAATACTAGTCCATTTACATTCAAATACATGTTTAGATAAACCCGCTTTTACCGGGTTTTGGTGTATATATCTCAGAACCCTTAAAAAAGAGCCTTGAGTCTCTACATTTTCACTTCTGAATCGATTTTGAAATAAATGTCCACAACGTTCATATTTATTATTATACCAATATACATAACTTACACTAATCCGATTGATAGCTTTCGAAACCGGCTCCTCTGTTTCCTTTATTAATAAGTGCACATGATTATCCATGAAACAGTAGCAATAAATTTTGAATTTACTTACAGCTTTATATTTTTTTATCGTTTCTAACATCCTTAGCTTATCTTCATCATCTTCAAAAATAGTTTGTTTATTAATTCCGCGCAGCATAATGTGATAAATTCCGTTATGACTTTTCTTTCTTGGTAATCTTGGCATCTGAATCACCTCGAGGGAAAAATTAAGTTGGGGGTCTTTCACTTGACATCAAAAAATAATAATGTGATAGTTTTTAAAAAGGTTAAGGGGAAAGTAAATTTTCGAACAAAACGAAGTAAATTGGAGAACTTCTTGATTTCAAAACTTCCTACATTATAATTTTGAAATACAGGTTCTTGAAAAAATTCTAAAGTTACATTGGGATTTTCGAACTAGGGATTTTACTCTTTAAATGATTAGAAGGAACTGTGAGAAGAGGGGAACTCTAAGAGGATTTCCTTAATTATTATTCGATACGTAAACAAAATTTCCTTCTGCATTATAAAAAAACTTAAGCGGGACGATGGACCTGACCCTGTGTCCCAACCGGGACACGGGACCAGGCCACTCGTCCCACAGAAACGGACCCTTCATCCCTATGCTGTTCCGAGTTGGACGCCTAGTTTTTTTAGGTATTGACGGTAGGCGATGCTTACGCGGTCGCAGACTAATGATAGTTCGATTTGAAGATCAAGTGGAAGTTCTTCTGGTTTTTGGTTCTCTACTACCGGCTTGTCCTGGGCAAAGATATGGTCTTGGAATGCAATAATTTCTTCATCTGAAATACCAGGATCATAGCTGAAGGATAAAATTCCATAGGCAATGGATTTGTTTTCATCAACAGGTCGGATGGTTAATAATATCGTCAATAATTGATTTGTTTCCTTGTCTTTCTTTGTAAAACGAACGGTAAACGGACGTAAGATCTCGTACGTATAATATACATACTTCGGTTTTCCTGAACCGTCTGGATCTGGCTGATAAATGGCAATTTCATCCGAATAAATCCGATCTTCCTCCCAATGAACATTATAATTAGCCACTTCCCGATGACTATCTGTTCCTAAATAACCACTATGAACAACCGCCAAGTGGCCAACATCGAGAAAGTTTTCAATAATTCTAGGCGGCTTAGCATTCACTTCTTGCGGTCCCCAAATAACATTCCGATACCCTGCTGCCTCCATTTCCGGATATGGAAAAAGCTCTGGTTCATTACCAGCAAGATTCACCCAAATAAAACCATATTTTTCGATACAGGAATATTTTATTGCTTTCGCCTTTCTAGGAACCGGACGTCCTTTTGGCAATTGAGGAATATGCACGCATTCTCCATTCGAATTGTATTCCCATGCATGATATGGACAAACAAGACAATCATTTTTCACTTCACCAAGTGAAAGTGCAGCTCCTCTATGGATACAAAGATCTTTAAAAGCATGAATCCCTTTGCTATTTCTAAAAATAGCGATTCTTTCCCCCATTAACATAACTTGAATAGGTTTTTCTTTTACATCTGTTGATCTGCAAGCTACAAGCCAATCTTCCTTCAATACTTTATCATCTAGCATCTACTATTTCCTCCTTAGGACTCTTTTTAATGCATTTAAAAGCAATATTTTTACGCCCAATTTGAAAAGATAGAAAAAACACGTCTCTAAATTTAATGAAAATTTCTTTAAAAACGCGATAACTTAACTTTATTTTATGCATCCCCAATAAAAAGGTCAACCTAAAACACGAATGAAAATATTATTAAACAAAAAAATATTCGTATTTTATGTACATTTTCATTTTTTTTATTTATAATCCTATTATTGATAACCGAAATACGAACTAGGAGGAGTCGGTTTTGAAAAGTCATAATAATAATATAATTGTTGGGGTAGATGATAAGATTAGTTTTGGAAAAGCACTGCTTCTTGGGATGCAGCATGTATTGGCAATGGATTTATACATTGCACCTATTATTATTGCTGGGCTTCTTTCCTTAAGCACCGAAAACACATCATTTTTTATCCAAATGTGCTTTCTTGCCACTGGACTTGCTACATTGATTCAGACTGGTTTTGGAATTAAGCTGCCTGTCGTACAAGGTCCTTCCTATGTACCAATTGGTGCGATTGCAGCGATCGGTGGAAAACTTGGTTTGGGGGCAATTGCCGGAAGTTTAATACCCGGTGCTATTCTTATTTCACTACTTGGATATCCATTAAAATGGTTTGCAAAAGCAGTAAGAAAGGTTATTCCACCTATTGTCGGGGGAACAGTAATCATTATTGTCGGAATTTCTTTAATGCCTGTTGGAATGAATAATATTTATCATGCCAAAGGAGATATTGGGACGAATATTCTTATTGCAGCGATTTCAGCTGGTGTCCTCGTTCTTTGTATGCTGCTCGGTCGAAAAATGCATGGAGTAGGAACCTTTTTCCGCCTAGTTTCTGTTATCGTGGCGATTTTGGTAGGAACCATTTTCGCAAGTTTCTTCGGTGCTGTTGATTTTTCACCAGTTAGAGATGCTGCTTGGTTTTCATTACCTAGCTTGTTCCCATTCGGAAAACCAGTATTTAATATAGGTGCTATTCTTTCTATTGGCTTTGTTTATTTTATTATTTTAATCGAAACAACAGGAACTTGGTTTGTGGTGTCAACTGTAACTGGTAAAGAATTGGATGAAAAGCGCTTAAATCGTGCGGCTTTCGGTGAAGGTCTCGGTTGTCTTGTAGGATCACTTTTTGGCAGTACGCCAATGACAGGTTATTCATCAAATGCTGGTTTGCTTGCGGTTACAGGAGTGGCAAGCAGGATGGCGATCATGGCTGGTGGAGGAATATTAATCTTTTTAGGGCTTGTACCTAAACTTTCAGCGGCGATTACTTGTATTCCTGAGCCCGTTATTAACGGGATATTTGGAATCGTTTGTGTAGCCATTGTCACAAACGGAATGAAAGTCATTCAGCCAATCTATATTAATGATCGAAACATGATGATTATCGGAATTCCAATTCTCTTAACCATCGCCGTAACCGTATTACCAAAAGAAGTCCTTAACAACACACCTGAATGGGTAAACTACATCCTATCATCAAGCATGACCATCGGTGCCCTAGCAGCACTAATCTTGAACCTCATAATTCCTGCGGATAAAGAATAACGGGACAGTCGGTCTGGTCCTTTGCTGGCGGGACAGAGGGTCTGGTCCTCTGTCCCTTCTAGGTGGTGTGGGACGCGGGGTCTGGTCCAATGTCCCTTAAGAACCAGACCCCGCGTTCCATTCATCTTGAAGGATTCCCATGTGAATGATGTCATGCCAAGCTCCATTTCTGTACAAGCTTTGTCGGGATGTTCCTTCATGTTTGAAACCTAACCTTTTATAAAGATTAATTGCTTTATCGTTGAAGGAAAAGACTCGTAATGAAACTCGATGTAAATTCATTTCAAGAAAAGCATAGTTAAGAAGCAATGTCAGGGCTTCCGTTCCAATCCCTTTTCCCCAATAGCTTTTTTCTCCAATATCAATAATACATTCTGCTTGGCGGTTTTTATAATCGATATTTATTAATGAGGTAATACCGATTGGTGTATCTGACTCCTTGTCCATAATGATGTAACTCTTTGAGGAACTCGAACCAAGTATTATGTGATTAACAAAATCTTTCGTTTCTTCAATATCATACGTATCTAAAAAGGGATTGCTTGAATGCATAACCTCCATGTCATTTCTCCAGACATGATAAATTTCGGTATCGTCTGATCTCATTTTTCTCATCATAATTTTAGGTGATTCAAACATCATCAATAATCACTCCTTCATTATTTTTTCCTTCGAAAAAAGCATTGCTTCCAAGGAATGTTCAAAAGCTATAAGTTGAGTCTTCACTTTGGTTTTTTCAGCCCCCAACTGAAATGTGTCTAGCATTAACCCATCAAAGAAAGAAATAAAATAAAGGGCAATGGCTTCTGGTGATAAAAGTGGGAAAAATTCCTCCTGATCTATTCCTTTTTGGATAAAATTTTGGATAGCATTCTTCAGGTTTTCATAACGTTCTGTAATATAGGGGAAGTTTTCTTTATCATAGGTAAATTTAGATGTTAGAAAAAATTCTGCCTTCGCTCGAACAAGTGAGTGATGAATACCATCTATATTCTGTTGTTGTAACCTGAGCCAGTTAGTTAACTGAGTCCATAATGGATGCTCTGAAGAGGGCTCAAAAAATAGGATATCGTCCTGATCATCAAGCTGGAGAACTTCCATAAAAAGATGATCGATATGATTAAAATAAGCATAAAGCCCACCTCTAGACACGTTAGCTTCATCCATAACATCTTGCATAGTCACATGTGTATATCCTTTTTCAATAAACACACGTCTCGCTGCTTGCAACAACTCACTTTTCTTTTTCCTTTTATACTCCTCACTTACTCTTGGCGACAAAATCATCACCTCCATTTTTATTATAAAATAGACATTAATGTCGTTTATTATTCATAATAATAAACGACATTAATGTCGTTGTCAACAAGATAGAATTCCTCTAAAAGAAAGTGTTATACAACATAACTAGTTCTAGAAATGGGATGTATTATCGTTTTCATGAAAAAAATTTTTCATAAATTAAGATAAAGAAGTACTTGTCTCCTCGTTCAAGGATGATTTTCTTGTTTCTATCAGGCCATTTCTGAAAATCGGGTCACGTTAACCAATCCTTCATTAAAAATAAAAATGAAACAATAAATTTGCTGCAACGTAAAAGAAGTATAGAGAATTAATTAGTTTAATACGGCTAACTTTTATTAGAGAAATATCTATATAAGATAGTCGTTTTATCTAGAATAATAATTATTTTTCTATATCAATATTTTTTCACCACATATGTTTAAATAGAATATAGAAGTACATAAATCAATGAACAGGAATTCTATAATCATTCCTATTTGTTGTTATTTTCATTGGTGTTGTAGCTTTCAAGAGAAAAAACAAGGAGTGATCACAATGGAAATGGAGAAAATTGAAGGAAAATGGGAAGGATCTATCAATATTCCAAATCAGCCCCTTCCGTTTATGATTCATTAAAAAAAAGATGGAGGAACCATTAGTATTCCGGTACAAGGTGTGAATGATTATTCTTTATCAAGTGTGAAGTTAACTAATTCCTATCTATTTTTTGATATGAAGATCCAAGGACAACAGATTACATTTGAAGGAAGAGCTGAGCAAGAAAATATTTCGGGTACATTCACACAAAATGGGCAATCCTTCCCTTTTGAGCTAAAGAAAGGGCGGGAGAACAAAAAAGAGAAGGATGAAAATACAGTTCAGATAAAATTGAAAGAAGGTCCAATGTATGGAGTGTTAGAAACTCCTCATACAAAAGGACCATTTCCGGTTATGATTTTAATTGCTGGTTCAGGACCAACTGATAGAGATGGAAATTCCCCTTTACTTCCGGGAAAAAATAATAGCTTGAAAATGCTAGCAGAAAATTTAGCTGCTCATGGAATAGCAAGTATTCGTTATGATAAACGTGGCATCGGCAACAATAGTCGTTTTCTTGATAAAGAAGAAAACCTTCAATTTGAACAATATATTGATGATGCGGCTGCATGGATTCAATTTGCTAAAAAAGATGACCGCTTTTTAAAAGTAGGGATCATCGGTCATAGTGAAGGATCATTAATTGGAATGGCTGCTTCTGCAAAAGAAGAAGTCGACACATTTATTTCAATTGCAGGAGCTGGCAGACCTATTGACCAAGTACTACTTGAGCAGCTTAGTACACAGCTTCCAGCGAATTTATTGGCAGAAGCAAAAGATATTCTTGAAAAACTAAAACAAGGCAACCAAGTACAAACAGTCAGTCCAGAGCTCCAAAGCATTTTTCGCCCATCTGTTCAACCATATATGATTTCTTGGTTAAAATATGATCCAACTGAGCAATTGAAAAAGCTTAATTGCCCTATTTTAATTATCAATGGGGATCATGATCTTCAAGTTCAAGTCACAGATGCACAAGCACTGCATGCTACAAAGAAAGAATCTCAATTATTGATTATTGATAAAATGAACCATATTTTAAAAGAGGCACCAGAAAATAAGGAAGAAAATATTGCAACCTATTCAAATCCTGATCTTCCGTTGGCTGAAGGCTTGATGGATGGAATAGTGACTTTTCTTGAGCAAGTCTAAAATTATCGCAAGTTAATTAAATAAATTTCGGTAAAAATATGGTATGTTCTTCATAAAAAAACACAATTTAGTGCACAACTAATAAGATGCTCCAATTCCTAGATATATATACAAAACAATTTCGTGTTCTAACCGCACGAATTTTCGTCGAAACCGCATGAATTAGGATCCGAACTGCATGAACCTTAACCTGAACTGCACGAAAACCCGGTCGAATCGCACAAATAAGTTTTTTCACCTACAAAAATTTCTTTCCTTAAATAAAGGAGAGTGGATACCTGCACCCACTCTCCTTTATCAATTATGACTTAGATTCTTGCATTTTTGATTTAAACAGCCACTTCATCATTGGAGGGGTCACTATTGTGGTAACTAGAACGACAACAATAATCGCTGCATATAAATCTTGATCTAGTAATTTAGCTTCCAAACCAATTGTAGCCATGATTAAGGCAACTTCACCGCGAGAAACCATAGCAGCTCCAATTCCTAATGAACTGTTCCAACCAAATCCAGCTAGCTTTGCACCAACTGATGCCCCAACTAATTTTGTAAGAATGGCCAAAATACTTAAAAATATGATGAGACCTAAATGTTTTGTAATTCCAGAAAACTGTGCAGTGATTCCGATAGAAGTAAAAAATACTGGAACGAAAATAGAATAGCCGATCGTTTCAACCTTTTGAAAAACCTCATGCTTAAATTTCGTTACACTAACTGCAACACCAGCGATATACGCACCGATAATGGCAGCTACTCCAGTATATTCAGCTAAATAAGCAAAAACAAAACAGATAATTAATGCAGATGATACGACCGTTTCTGTTACCTTTAATATGGAGAATCTATTTAAGAACCATGGAACCACTTTCCAAGCAACAAGAATGGCGCCTGCAAAGAATAGTACTTTCTTTAATATAAGAGTAGTTAAATGAACATCTCCTCCGGCAAAACTCATTAAGAATGCTAACGCAATAATTACTACCACATCATCAATGACAGCAGCCCCTAAAATAGTCGTTCCTTCACGAGTTTTTAGCTGATTCATTTCCTTAAGTGCTTGAACTGAAATACTAACACTTGTCGCCGATAGCAATAGTCCTAAAAACCAAGCTTCTAATGTTGAAAGATTTAATATGATACCAGCAAAATAACCCAATACAAGCGGTACAATAATTCCGCCAAACCCTACATAAGTTGATGCTTTACCTGTTCGTTTGAATTCATCAATATCTGTTTCCAATCCTGCGATAAACATCAACAGGATGACACCAATCTGGCTAAATGCTTCCAGTGTATCTGTCTCATTGATTAATCCTAAGACAGAAGGACCTAGTACGATTCCAATTAAAAGTTTCCCAAGTACAGAAGGCTGCTTCAACCTTACACTCAGACTTCCAGCTACTTTAGAGGCAATTAAAATAATAGCTAGTTGAAGAATTAATATCATCTAAACTCCACCTTTCTAGTTTGAATAGGCTATATTAATGATTATTGTTGAGAAGAAAACTTGTAGAGTATACTAGCTAAAACGAGTGCTCTAAGATTTTATTCTTCTCAACAACATGGCCCTTATACAAAGACAAAAAAAGCCTGTCACCAAGGGACATAGTTATCCCTTGGTGACAGGCTCCTCCAATTTGCTTCGTATTTAATTATTTTAAGTATAACATAAATTGAGCTAAAAAGCGAGCGGGACATGGGACCTGTCCCCATGTCCCAATTACTGATGAAATGAATGATCCACACGTTTCACTTTTCGTTTCGTTCTAATCCAGTGAACGATAATCGCGGCCATAAGGGTAAATCCAAGATAACCTACTAAAGGGTAAACTGTACCAACTAATTTAATGAATCCGATGAAGCTAGCGCCGAATGCTGCGATTCCAAAAAGGACGACAAATAGTTTGAATTTTGGAACTTCTCTCTTTACAATTCTTGCTGTGAAAGCATAGAGCATACCTACAGCCGTGTTATAAATCATCCCTAATAATACGATCGACATGAATATGGAAAATAAGGGTGAAATTTCATTGGCTAAATAGAGCATTGGCATTTCTTTGTCTTTGATGGTGTTTAAATGAGTAAGCATTCCAAGATTAATACATAAAATTAGAATTCCCAAGCCGATGCCGCCGAGAGTTCCTCCTAGTCCAGCCGTTTTTTCATCTTTAACTGTTCCTCCCATGACGGTAAGCATAGATGCACCTGCGGCAATGTTATAAGAAACATATAACAATGCCCCTAATCCCCAATTTGAAGCAGCCGCGTTTTGATGATTGGCTATCTGTAGAAGTTCCGAAAAGCTCAGATCCATCGTCATAAAAGAATAACCTGCAATGATGATGACAAGGGCAAGTAAAAACGGTGTAACCAATCCAATCAGCGAAATAACTTTTTGGATATTAAGGCAAACGGTCAAAATGGTTAACAGACTCATCAAGATATTTCCTACGATGCCTGGGATTCCGAATTGCTGCTCAAAGATTGAGCCGGCTCCTGCCATCATGACAACCGTTACTCCAAATAAGAAAAACGTGATAATGACATCAATGACGATCCCGAGGTATCGTCCGCAAATATGATAAATAACCTCTTTATGTGAACTTGTTTGCAAACGACTTCCAAGTTGAGTTAAATTCATTCCTAAAAACGCAAAAAGTATCGTCGCGACGATCGTACCGATCATCCCCATCCATCCAAAGCTTGTGAAGAATTGCAAAATCTCCTGTCCGGAGGCAAATCCTGCCCCGACAAGCACACCAATATATGCACCAGCAATTTGAATACTTTTTTTCATAATGGTCTCCTATTAGTTTGAATTTTTAGATAATTTTATTTAAAAAGAAAGATAAGGAAAGCCAATACCCCCTTTATCCTCTTTTAATCTTTTACGAATACGATTTTTTATAGACAGTAAATTGTTGAATGCGTTCTTGATTTGGTTCAAAACCAATTCCTGGTTTGTCAGGAACAGTAATCAGCCCATCTTCTACAACGACCTCTGGCTCAATAATATCTTGATCCCAATAACGTGAAGAACCCGCCGTATCACCAGGCATGACAAAGTTAGATAACGTGGTTAAGGCAATATTATGAGCTCTTCCAATTCCTGATTCAAGCATACCTCCACACCAAACTGGAATGTCATGTTTCTGGCAAAGATCGTGAATTCGTTTTGATTCTGTTAATCCCCCGACACGACCAATTTTTATATTAATAATTTTACAGCTTCCGAGTTCAATTGCTTTCCTTGCATCTTCATAAGAATGGATGCTTTCGTCAAGGCAAACTGGAGTTAAAATCTCTTTTTGCAGCGTTGCGTGATCAACTATATCATCCGAAGCTAACGGTTGTTCAATCATCATCAAATCAAACTCATCAAGCGCCTTTAACCGTTCAATATCATTTAAGCGATAGGCAGAATTCGCATCTGCCATTAATGGTACATTTGGAAAATGCCTTCGAACTTCCCGCATAACCTCAACATCCCATCCAGGCTTAATTTTCACTTTCATTCTTTTATACCCTTCATTTACATATCTATCAATTATTTGTAGAAGTTCTTGAACCGTTTCCTGAATACCAATACTTATTCCGACTTCTATTTGCTTTTTTTCCCCGCCTAGAGCATAAGCAAGAGGAATACCTTGTTGTTTAGCAAATATGTCCCATACAGCACCTTCCATCGTGGATTTTGCCATATTGTTCTTCCGTATGTATGAAAGAATATCGACCACTTCATCAGGGTGATGAATCTCTTTATTCAATATACTTGGGATCACAAAATCCTCTAACATATGCCAATTCGTTTTTAATGTTTCCTCATTGTACCACGGAGAATGAAATGCAACAGATTCACCCCATCCGCTGATCCCATTTTCATCTTTTGCTTCAAGTAAAAGAAACTCTTTATCCTGAAACGTTCCGAAACTTGTCGTAAACGGAAACTTCATTTTCATTTTAAGATGCCTTAATGTAACCTCTTTAACTATCATTTTTCTACCCCACCTTATATTTTTAAAATATCTTTCCGAACAAATATGTAATAGTAAATAGGTTCGTTTTCGCTTTTAATCAGTGAAACAACCGTATAGCTTTTATTAAATAATGTTTGGAAAATTGTTCTCGTTTTGTGACGCCAATCAATCGCAAGTTCTGGATTCGTACTTTTCAGTTGTTGAAAATTTGTAGGGACTGGAACAAATACAGGTTTATTATAGTCAATGTTGTTTTCGAAACCATCGACAGGATCCATCAATATCGGTAAATGGTCTTCAGTTAATTCGCATTGAAATAAAAATTGAGCCTCGTATTGATCCAGGTCAAAATGTTCTGAGACATGAGGACTGTTGATCCACCATTCAACTTTTAAACGGTCAGAAGGGAGTCCTTGGTTTAAACTGTCTTCCATTTCCCCGTAGCAATTTTCTACATATGTCGAGCTAATCGCATGTAATTTGTTTAAATTTAAATTGGCATTTCGAGTTTCAAGTGGATCATATGTCCAAGTGATTAACTCATAGCCCATTTCTTGTGCGATTTCCATTTGTGCTTGTTTTAGTCTAGCACCGATCCCTTTTACTTGATGACGAGGGTGGATGCCGAGCATATGTGAGCACAAATAGCTTTGACCTTTGCTAAAACCAGCAAAGCTGTAACTAAACCCAACCATTTCTTCATGTAAAAAAGCACCTAACAAAAAACCGCCATTTTGGGAAGCTGTGATTGTTTGATGGAGAGGAAGCGGATCCATCTTCCATATTTCCTTTTCAAGCTCTTGAACCATTTTAAGTTCAGTATTTGTTTTCAAGACTCTTATTTCAATTTCCGAACTCATGCTAACTCTCCCTTTTCATATGCATCGAAAGTATTCAATATCGTTTTTGCAAGAATTTCAATTCCAGCGTATATAGCATTTCGATTAAAGGTCATGTTCGGATGATGAAGTCCAGGCTTCAAATCACATCCTAATCCTAACATCGTGGCTTTCACATTCGGATTTTTCAGCGTATAAAAATGAAAGTCCTCCCCACCCGATGTGACAATCGGCTCTTTTAGCTGCTCTTCTCCTAATGACTCGACAATAGCTTTTTTCATTAAACGCTTAGCTACATTATTTACTTCAGCTGCCGCGACAAAAGCCTTCGTTTCTAACATAATATCTACCCCGTAAAGTTTTGCGATGCTATTCATGATGGCCTCTATTTTTTCGGTTAATTTATTCATGATTGAATTTGTTTGTGCTCGTAAATCAATACTGAATGAGGCTTTTCCTGGAATGATGTTTCCAGACTCGCTTCCAGCATGAAACTTTGTCATTTTTGCCGAGTAAGGAACCATTGGATCTAAATAAATGCTTTTCATTTCATTTATTATCGAAGCCCCTATTTCAATGGCATTTTGTCCAAGGTTCGGTCTTGCTCCATGGGCATCCTCACCGATGATTTCACCTGATAAAAATTTAGCTGACCCGTGGTAAATAGCAGGGACGGCTTGACCATCTTCTAACTCCTGAATAGGTCGAAGATGAACACCGTACAAAAAATCAACATCGTCTAATACGTTTTTTTCAACCATTTTTAATGCACCTGTTCCCTTTTCTTCTGCAGGTTGAAAAATGAATTTAAGCTTTCCGAAAGAAGGAATGTTCATCTCCTGCAAGACCAACATTGTTCCTAGAGCCATTGCCATATGTGCATCATGGCCGCACGAATGATTCGCCTGAAATTGACCGTCAACCTCCTGCCAAAGTGCATCCATATCTGTTCGTAAAGCCACACAAAAATCCCCAGAGCCTATCTCTGTGACAAGGCCCGGACAATCGGGAAACGTATCTGCAGAAAATCCTCTATCTTCTAAAAAGCGGTAAATATACTCCGTTGTTTTGTATTCCATCCAACTTATTTCCGGATGATAATGTAAATGTTCAAACACTGAATCAATCGTCGATTTAAGTTGTTGTATGTAGTCCTTCACTTTTTTCATCCCCCTTCCTATATAAAGAAATAGTCTCCATCAAGCTTTTCATATCGTTCCTTGCGCTCTTCAAATTGCTTCTGATCGTTAATCGAAACACCGGCAACCATTGCATTCAAAAAGGAAAACAGGACCGGAGCGGAATCGATGGTCGAATTTCCAGATGAACAAATTTGAAAAAGAATATCTGCATACTCCCTTATCGGAGCGACAGGAGAATCTGTGATGCCAATAACAAACGCCCCTTGTTCCTTTGCCAATTGAGCAGTTTTAATTGTTTCCTTTAAATAACGATGGAAAGAAATCGCGATCAGCGTTGATTTTTCATTCATTTCACTTATGGTTAATAACAGATCATCAGTATCCGGACGAAAAAGATGAACATTTCCCCTAGCAAGACGAAGTGTAAAGGCCAGCCAGCTAGCGGCAGAAAAGGAGGTTCGTAATCCAGAAACATAGATTGTTTCTGTTTTCACTAATTGGTCTACTGCTTTGTCAAAATCTTTCTCATTGATGTTTTGGATGGTTTCATGAATGTGCCTGCAATCCTGTTCCATAACCTTTGCAAAAAAATAAGGATGTTCAGCTAGTTCAAGTTTGTCGGAAAAATATTGTCCAAGACTGCTTTTCGTATTTAGAAGCTGTTCACGAACCATCTTTTGAAGCTCGGAAAACCCTGTTAATTGAATTGAGTAGCAAAAACGAATCACAGTTGTTTCACTCACTCCAACATGGCCACCAATTTCACTCGCCGATTTAACTGCAAAATCTCGAGGGTTTTCTACTAAATATTTAGCGACTTTCTGTTGCCCCTTTGACAGTTGATTATATTTATTTTCTATTTCCTCTCTTAAATTCATAATTTCCACCTTTATAAAAATGAAGTTTCTATTTCATTTGCTTATAAAATGAAGTTTAAACTTCATATATTATTTGATATTAAATTAACACAATATTGAGTATTATTCAATAATTTTTTTCGAAAGGGACATGGGGTCGGGTCCATCGTCCCATTTTGTTTATCCAAAAAAAGGACATAGGATCGATCTGACCTTGCGTCCCACTCCAAAAAGGGACATGGGACCTCGCGTCCCATTTAAGGTTCCTGTAAGGTTGAGCTTAAATTAGTGTAAGGTGGATATTATATAATTATTTGTAGAGAACTATTTAATATGGAAGAATCAGATATTCCCTTGGATATTCTTAGAAAGGAAGAATGAAATGCAAGTTTATGCAATACCTATTTTTATTGCACTTTTGGTTTGTTTTTTTATAGCGTTTTTATTAACTTTGCCATGGACAATTTATCAATATCGCAAATACGGGTATTTTAGTTTTTGGAAAACATTACTTATTTTAAGCTTTATCTTTTATGGATTAAGTGCCTACTTTTTAGTGATTTTCCCGATACCTAGTGTTCGAAATAATTGTGTTTCAATTGATCCGGGTGCAACTTTTACTCAACTTCGGCCGTTTCAATTCATTCAGGATATTAAGCGTGAGACGAGCTTCAATTGGAATGTGCCTTCTAGTTATATCGATTTGTTAAAAGCCCGTCCTTTCTTTCAAATGTTTTTCAATGTTTTACTTTTATTTCCTTTAGGTGTTTATTTAAGGTACTTTTTTAAGAAGAAAGTAAAGTGGATATATTCTGCTCTTATTGGATTCGGGGTATCACTATTTTTTGAGACAACTCAGCTAACAGCTCTATTTGGCACTTTTAAGTGTCCTTACCGAGTTTTTGATGTAGATGATTTAATAACTAATACTGCAGGTACTGTCCTTGGTTTTCTATTTGCTCCAATCTTTTTGGCGCTAATCCCATCTAGGGAAACTCTTAATGAGCAGAGCCGCTCCATTAGCAATCAAAAAAAAGCAACCTTTGGTGCTCAGCTGATTGAAATAATTTTAAATATTATTATTACAAATGTGATAACAAATTTTATTCTAGGATTGCTTAAAAGACCAGGAATAATCGCTGAAGAGATTTTGTTTGCAATTATTTTCTTTATACTCATGGTAGTGATCCCTGTCATCTGGAAAGGTCATACGCTCGGTTCTAAAATTGTACGTATGAAATTAATTCCGGAAAAGGGAAACTGGTTGGGGAGTTTCAGCCGGCGTTACATTATTGTCTATGTGCCTTTCTTGTTCTCAGCATTATCAAGAATATTTTCTAAGTATATGAGTAATGATCTTCTAGTTAACCTTTTTATCATTGGAATAGCTTTCCTTTCTGGACTGTTATGGTTAATTATTATCTTCCATGTCTTAATCAGATGGATAAAAAAAGACAAGGTGCCTTATTTTAACCGATACGGTCAAATACAGACAGTTAGGGACACTGGACCTGACCCCGCGTCCCGTCACCCCAAATAGGGACATTGGACCCGCCCCCGCGTCCCAGGGACACCTTGTCCCATTATGGTAAAATATAGATAAAAACATTGATTGAGGTTTGGAAAGTGAAAAAGTTGAGTTTTGGTATTATTTATGAGGTTTTACTTGTAAGTTTAGTAATTATTTCATTAGTTATTAATTTACCAGCGAATCAAAGTCGGGTATTAGATTGGTTTATATGGTCCATTTTTATGGTTGATTATGTTGTAAGAGTTATTTTAGCAAAGGATAAGTGGAAACACATAAAGAGCAATCCTTTAGACCTGATTGCTCTTATTCCACTTGATCAGATCTTTAGAACTATTCGCATCGTTAGATTAGTAAGAACACTAAGACTGATAGCCATCTTTGAAAGAAAAAATTCGCTATTTAAACAATTACTCGACAAGTATAATATAGATAAACTTCTTATTATTTTAATAGTATTGATGTTTTCGGCTTCCTTATCGATGAAATGGTTAGAGCCATCCATACATACATATGGAGAAGCATTATGGTGGTCAGTGGTAACAATGACAACTGTCGGGTATGGAGATTATTATCCAGTGACATCTGCCGGAAGGATTATTGCCGGATTTCTAATGTTTACTGGAATTACTTTAATCGGAACAATCACAGGTACAGTTGCAGCATTTTTGACTAGTAAAGAAAATAAAGATACTTCCTTGCCATTAGAATTAAGATATATTATGGAAAAGATAGAACAGTATCCTGATATTAACCCAGCAGAATATCGAATAATACAAGAGAATTTAAAGCTAATGGAAAAAAAGGAAAAAGAAGCAGGTTAAATCATTATTTTACTGTAAAAAAATAGATATCTATCTTCATAAACAATGAAAAATAGTGGGATGTGTAAAAATGAAAAAAGCACAAAAGGAAAGGAAAAAAGGAATTTTCAAAGAAATAATGACAGAAATTCGTGATTCAATTATATTCGAAGTCATTTGGAGTGTCTTATCTTTTATTCCTAGGTTAATTTTTCGTTTAATAAAACATTTAGATTAAAAGGGGATTTTAAACACACCTCTTATTCAACTGCAATATTAAGGAGAATTTTTCATTGATTGTATATACAGTACAACATATAGAAGCATACAAACAAATGCGTGAACTCGGATACCTTGAAGGATCGGAGAAATATTTGTGGAAGGAATTCAAAGAACCTTATAACTGGATGAAGAAACAAATGGAAAAAAGAATTTCTAATTATATAGTAGGAAAAAGTTATCCAATATGGGTTTGGAGAAGAAGGGTTAATAGAAATGAAAGGTCATTACTTAGCCCAGGTACTCGTGGTGTTATTTTAACGCTGGAAATTCAAGATAATCAAATAGTATGGTCTGATTTTGATTCATGGCATTTTGTGTTGAATAATTGCCCGATTACAGATAGTGAAGCTGAATGGGATGATTATCTAAAAGATGAATCGAGTTTTCCAGTAATTGATTCATGGGAAAAAATATTTAATTTCGATTATTTTCGGAATGCTGACAAAGAGTGGAATGGTCATTTTGATGAAGAGTGGATACAGAGAGTAACCCCAAGAATTACTATGGAACAAGTTAAGAAAGTTACCAGATTTATAGCTAAATAATGAAGGATTTTATATCAATTTTTTTAACATTTTTCTCTAACAACAAAAGGGATATGGGACTGAGCGTCCCATTACTCCACCCTTGTCAAAAATTCTCTTATTACACGGACATATTCCTCTGGTTCTTCTAAAAATCCTTGGTGGGCACTATTTTCAAACACATGGAATTCTGCTCCTTGTATAAGCCTGCTATGGCTCTCAACGGTTTTAGGTGCCGCTTCATCATACCTACCACAGGTAAATAGGGCCGGAAGCTGGATCTCATGTAGTCGTTTCATCACATCAAACATTTTTAAATTACCAGTCGTATAAAACTCAGATGGTCCCCACATCGTTTCATAGACAACCTCATTGCCTTTCGCAAATTCCGAATTTAACTCCTCAGGCTTCTTATCCATACGATTAACAAATCGTTTATAAAACACCTTCATTGCCTCTTTGTATTCTTCTGAATTTGTTTTTCCCTCATTCTCACATGTCGCAAGAATATCTTGAATATCCTGTGGAAGCTCTTTCCGATGCTCCTCTTGATCCCTTGCCCATTGTGGAGCGCTTAAACAAGGGCTGGAGAAAATGACACTTTTTACCCCTTCAGGCTTTGTTAACAAATAGCTAGCAGCAAGCATTGTTCCCCATGAATGACCTAAAATATGAAATTGATCTAATTCAAGTGCTTCACGAATTTGACCTAATTCTTCGACAAATCGATCAACATGCCATAACGATTTGTCTGTTGGTCGATCTGATCGCCCTGAACCGAGCTGATCATAGAAAATGACCGTTCTTTCATCTGATAATCTTTCAAGATTCATCATCGAAACATGTGTCCCGCCAGGTCCACCGTGAAGTAGAATAATAGGAGCTTTCTTGCCCTCTCCTACTTTTTTGTAGTATATTTTTCCGCCTGTAACTGGTATATAGCCTTCTATCATTTTCTTCGCATCCTTTCCAAAAATCTTCTTTCCATTCATTTTAATACATAGGGGCCTGATACAATATAAAAACATCTGGAAATCTATCAATTTTAAAAGAGGTATATAGGAGAAAGAATGAAAAATCCTTCAGAAATTTCTTCATAAAGCATTTTGTACCTTTATACTCAAACTAATATGATTTTACCAAACCCAAATAAATAAAATTCCAATACTAAGTTATACAAAATGGGCTATGAATGAAAGAATGGGACAAAGAACCTCTCCGAAAGGTTCCTTGTCCCTCCTATGCGGTGATTATTTTGATTCCTGCCTCTTCAAATTGCTGAACCTGTAGTTCTGAAACTTCTTTTCCAGTAATAAGCTTTTGTATATTTGTCACAGGAGAGACTGTATGAAGTGAGACGCCTCCTATTTTAGTATGATCTGTAACTACTATAGTTTCTTCTGCTGCATGGATCATTCCCACTTTTGCAGCGACAAGCTGTTCATCAAAATGAGTAAGACCAAATTTTGGATGAACAGCTGGTGTTCCAATAAAAGCCTTATGTACATGTAGTGTTTTTAACACTTCATTCGTAAAAATACCATTTAACATGAAGCTTTCGGGATAGAGAATTCCGCCTGTAACAATTACTTTAATTCCTTTAGAATCTCTAAGTTCTGCAGCTATATTTATATCATTTGTAACAACGGTAATATTCGATCTATTCACTAAATGTTTTGCAATTTGAAAGGTTGTTGTCCCAGAATCTAGTATGATATGTTCCCCTTCATGAATCATTTCAGCAGCTAACTTACCAATTCTTTCTTTTTCCTCCACTCGTTCTGATGCACGGATGGTAAAAGAAGGTTCTGAATTAATTCCTTCCCCTAAAACAACACCTCCATGAGTCCTTCTTAATCTACCTTCTTTCTCTATTTCTGATAAATCTCTTCTTATAGTTGCTTCATGAACATTAAACTCTTGAGAAAGCTGTGATACTGATGCAACATTATTCTTTTTTACATATTCAATAATCTTTAATTTCCGTTCAGCAGCTAACATATAAGCCCCCTCCTTTTATAATAAATACACAAATCTTTATATTTTTATCATCTTAATGTTTATTTATGTTTATCTTATTTTAAGATTATGTTTAATTTAGAATACTTGTCAAGCTTCGGGATGTTTTCTTACTAAATTAAACTCATTATTCTAGTTAGGAAAAGCTTAGTGTGCCTGGATTAGCCTTGAAAAAAACTGTTCTTCAAACAAGGTAATCTGCCTTTTGTCTTCATTGTTGGAAGGTTGGGGGCTAGGCATTGGAGCCTAGATATGGTAGAAATGATGTACTTTCATATCTTTAAAAAATGGCGTTTTTTCACATAGATTGTTAAAATCCTACTCGATATTTACTTTGTAAAATCGTTGCCGATTTTAACCTGTTGTTTTTCGAATATAAAATATAACCGTATAAATATAGTGATCGGAGAATCTTTTTGTAAATTTTATTCATTAATATTTATTAGGAATTTATTTCTATAGTCTATTTATAGGTCTAAACGCAACAAAGTTTACGAAAAGAGCCTTTAAAAAAACAGTCCACCTTCACCATCAATGAAGATAGACTGTCTTTATTTATCAGTAGTTTATTACCACTTGAAATCTAAAATTACTTTCTGCCAGCTTCTATGCTCTGCGGCAGAATCCATTGCTTTTTTAAAATCATTAGCATTTTTCACAGACACATACTCTGAAGGAAGAATAGCAAGTAATGTTTGTTGATATTCAACATCTTCCATTGCTGATAGAACCGCATGATAGTCTGGACAAGAACTACGGCTGCTTCCAAACAATGTAAGACCTTTTTCTAAAACATCTCTTGTATTAATTGGTACTCTTTCTTCAGTTACTCCCATTAGTATAAGAGAGCCGCCGCGAGATAGAAGATCGATTCCTTGATTAACTGCACTCTCACTAAATCTTCCTCCGGTACACTCTACAACAATATCTACTTTTTCACCTGATTTAAAATCATAATCCTGTACTAAAGCACAAGATGCAAATGTAAAATGAGCAAGCTTTTCTGGAATAGCTCCAAATACTTTTAATCTAGATGCATCAAGACCGTAAATATGATGAATCATCGATGCTGTTAAATAACCTACAGGACCATCTCCAAATAAAGCAACTTTAGTATTTGGTGACTCTAATTTATCCTTTACACGTCGAAGTGCATTGAAAGAAACAGTACATAGCTCTGAAAGAACTGCTATTTCATTAGGTATATGATCCGGAATAGGAATTGCACAGTCTGCAGGTAATACTAAACGATTCTGGGCAATTCCATCGTAACCACTGCCTAAAAATTTATTTTTTTCGCTATAATTATCCACAAATTCTTTATCACATGTAGAAGAACATTCTTCAGTCTCTCCTTCACCAAGCAAGGTACCCGGTATATTAGGAACAATCACAACTCGCTGTCCTACCTTTACTTCATTTGATCTACTTTCAACAACCTTTCCAATTCCTTCATGAAGAAGAGCCATAGGTAGTTTTTTGGCAAGTGCTTCAGGATTTCTTTGTCCTGTATAATAACGCAAATCTGCGTGACAAATACTTGCCATGATTGGTTCTACTACTACCTCTCCTTCTCTAACGTTACGTTCAATAGTAACTTCTTCTACTTGACCAGGTGTTAAAAGTCTAAATGTACGCGATTGTACAACGGTTTGTGTTTGTTGCATGTTTTTCCTCTCCTAACAGTTAACATTTGTTGTTCATTGCCTTAACCAAAAAGTTTATTTGTGTTCATTTTCATTAATTAAATGTTTATTTATATGATAAATACGTAAATATAAAAAAGTCAAGTTTGATTCGAACAAAAACGAGTAATAATTAAACAAAAATGAACTTAATGTTTTCTGTTAGACGATTTTTGCAAACTGCGCTTCTTTCTTTTCTTCTACTGGAACAGTAATAAATTTTGTTAAAAGAGTACTAATAAAGTATAGAATTGCAAGCACCCACACAACTCCTTGTGCACCTATAGAACCTATTAACAAACCTACAATAGCAGGGCCAATGAAGACAGGTAAGCCTGCTCCCAAGTTTAAAATTGCCATGGCTGCTCCCTTATCCTCTTTAACTAAGGATGGAACAAGTGCAGAAAGAGGAACATAGCCAGCTAAAAGGGCTCCCCACAAAACACCAACAGCGCCGACAGCCCAAATATTTCCTGCAAACCATTGAGGGGAGTAGTATAATGCTAGAGTAGTGATACCACAACCGACCCCACCAAACCACATAATAGTATTTTGCCAGCCTACTTTGTCACCTATAACTCCAAATAGAAGATTGAATAATATATTAGCGATAAAAATCGTTCCCCAAATTCCAAGCCAAGTTGTTGTTGGAATTCCGTAATCTGCAAGATATGTTGGAAGGAACACAGGAAAAGCAAATTGAGCAGTTGTGTTGATTGTACGAACAATTCCACCCAGCAAAACCTTTGGCTCTTTCTTAACAATTGTAAAGCCTTTCAAGAGCTCTTTTGATTTACTTTCAGTATTTGCTTTGTTACTTTTTTCTAGTTTGTCACGATTGAAAACTAAAGCAAAAATGGCACCAAGTAATACCCAAACAATTGAACTCCATAATGTATTAATATGTCCTAAATGTTTAATTGCCCAAGTAGAATAGTATGCACCTAGAACATTTAATCCTCCTGTAAATACAAACCAAAACCACCCTACTGCAGATCCAAGCTTATCCTGTGGTGCACGATATGCAATCCAAACTAAGAAAGAATAAGCGAATAATGGATAACCCAATCCTCTAATACAATAAAAGAGTAACATCATTCCATAATTTAAATTCGCTGCTACACCTAAACCAATAAAACCTGAGGTACCTAAAATATATACAATAACTCCAAGCGTCATTGTTCTCTTCGGACCTAACGCTTCAACTAATACACCTGAAAACCATGATGAAAGCGCAATTGTTACTCCGTAAACTGCAAATAAAAGAGAGTTTTGTTGTATGGTAAATCCTTGATCGATCAGCCAAGGACTTAACCATGCTATTTCAAGTCCATCTCCCATCATGAAAATCAAAACACCTAAATAGCCCCAAATTAAATTACTAGGAAGGCCTATTTTATTAAAAATATTATTTTTTCCCATTTGTTTTCCCCCACTTTTACCTATGTAAGGATTTTTTCACTATCAGATTTCTTATAAAACTATTAATTTGATAACGCTTTCTAAAATACATAAAAATATTTCACTTTGTAAAAAAATCGAAACCTATGCAAATGATTATCCATTTGAGTTATTATCTTTATGTTACTAGAACGTATATAACTAATTTCAAAAAGCAATCTTCAATAAACTACAACATTCAGAAAACTAAGAAAATATCTCCTATACTTACCAATACTATATTAATATATTTTGCAACAAGTAGAGTACTATGCTATTTTTTTGTTCACCTCTATTCGTTTTATATTATTTTCTACTCATTTTTGCTCATTTAATAAAAATTTACTGATTAAACGAGTGGAAGTCAACAAATTTTTATTTATTTTTTGTTCATTTCTGTAATTTATATAAAAATATTGCACATTATTGTTTGTTTCTGATAAAATTTACCTTAATGATGTAAAGGTTTTCACGAGGAGTGTAACTATAATGACAACTTTGAAGTATTCAATAGGAATCGATTATGGATCTGAGTCTGGTAGAGTTCTTGTTGTAGATGTAAATACAGGAGAAATTAAAGGAAAGCATGTTATTCCTTATAGACACGGGGTTATAACAGATTCATTACCTAATAATAAAAAATTAATTCCTAAAGGAAGTGCTCTTCAGCACCCAAAGGATTATCTTGAAGTATTAGAAATAGGTATACCTAATGCCATTGCTGAAGCAGGTATACTGCCAGAACAAATTATTGGATTAGGTGTTGACTTCACTTCATCTACAATACTGCCTGTAGATGAAAAATTAACACCTCTATGTTTTCTTGAAAAATTTCAAAACTCGCATCACTCTTGGGTAAAACTCTGGAAACACCATAATACTAAATCTCAAACAGAAAAAATTTACAAATTGGCAACTAAGCGTAAAGAAAAATGGTTACGCAGATTAGGCTATAACATTTCTGAAGAATGGGCAATTCCAAAGATACTCGAAGTATTTGATAATGATCGTGACATTTATAATTTTGCTGCTTATTTTTTAGAAGCATCAGATTGGATTGTTTCTATTCTAACTTCAAACTTAATTAGAAATAATTGTTCGTTAGGATTCAAAGCTTTTTGGAACGAAGAAGATCAATTTCCAGAGGACTTTTTTAAAGAACTTGATATAGAATTCGGTTCTACTCTTCTTTCTAAACTCCATGGAGAAGTAAAAAACGTTGGTACTTGTGCAGGCTATCTTTCAAATCAATGGGCAGAAAAACTCTCATTACCATCTGGATTACCAGTTGCAACTGGTATTATTGACGCTCATTCAGCTGTCATTGGTACTGGAATCCACGAACCTGAAAAACTACTTATGGTGATGGGAACATCTACTTGTCACATGATGCTGAATTCCGAATTGAAGGAGATTCCGGGTATTTCAGGAACGGTAAAAGATAGCATCCTCCCAGGAATGTATGCGTATGAAGCAGGTCAATCTGCAGTGGGAGATTTATTTGGCACATATGTAAAAAAACATGTACCTAAGGAATATTATGATGATGCCGAGAAATTAAATCTATCTATCTTCGATCTATTAGAAGAAAAAGCTAGTAAACTTATTCCAGGGGAACATGGATTAATTGCATTAGATTGGCATAATGGCAATCGCTCAATTTTGTCAGATGCTGATTTATCCGGTCTACTAATTGGTCTCACACTCCAAACAAAACCAGAAGAAATATATCGCGCTTATATAGAAAGCACTGCTTTCGGAGCAAAAATTATTATTAATACGTATCAAGAATGGGGAATGAAGATTAATGAAATTATTGCTTGTGGGGGATTACCACAGCGCAATAACCTTTTAATGCAAATCTATGCTGACATTTTAAACATTCCAATTAAAGTTTCTCATTCTGACTATGCTCCAGCCATTGGTGCTGCTATATTAGGTGCAGTTGCTGCTGGAAAAGAAAAAAATGGATATGACGAAATAGAAGAAGCGATAAAACAAATGGCCCAACCTATTGAAAAAACATACTATCCTAATCCTGAGAACGTATCTACTTATGAAACAATCTTTAATTATTATAAAGAATTACACAACTATTTTGGTTTACAGCATGCAAAAATAATGAAAACATTAAAGCAACTCCGCAATCAATCATAAATAAGCAAGGGGACCTAGTTCCCTTGCTTATGATGGGACAGGGGGTCAGGTCCATTGTCCCAAAATCAGTGGGACGGTTCTCTCGTCCCTCTTAATATATACCAATCAATAAAGAGGCGAGAGGAAATATTCTTCATGCCTAGCATAACTAGCCACTACTTCTGGAACTGAATTCCCTGTTAATTTTGCAGAAAAAAATTCTGTTAGGGACAGTGGACCCGACCCCGCGTCCCTATCACAAAATACCTATCCAAATCTTTACCGTAGTTGCTAATATTAATAATGCTAAAATAACTTGTAACACTTTAGTATTTACTTTTTTCCCTGTCATTGCCCCTAGTTGTGATGCAATTAAACTAGCAATAGGCCTAGTCGAAATTTATTAAGCCCTCTTACTAGGAATAAATATTAATTTTCCTAGTAAGGGGGCTTACAAAATCTTTCTATTTCTTTACTTTCATAAAGAAATAACCAATTACAAGTATTAAGAACCAGACAGGTGTAACAAATAAAGCAATTTTCGTATCTTTGGCAAAGCCTAATAAAATAATTACAAAAACGAAGAAAGCTAGTACGATCCAATTTGAATAAGGTGCAAAGGGCATTTTAAATGAATTATTTCGAGCATTTTCCGGCATCATTTTACGATAACGGAGCTGCGATACTAAAATAACCCCCCACACCCAGATAAAGCATATCGTTGCGATACTTGTAACGAGTGTAAATACTTCTTTCGGTAATAAATAATTGAGCAATACACCTACTAATAAAACAAGTGTCGAAAATATAAGTGCCGGCGCTGGTACATTTCGATCGTTTAGTGATTTTAAGCGCTTTGGTGCCTTACCTTGACATGCAAGTGTATACAGCATCCTACTTGTACTAAATATCCCACTATTACAAGATGATGCGGCCGAAGTTAAGACAACAAAATTAATGACACCCGCTGCAGCTGGGATACCAATTAGAGAGAAAACCCTCACAAATGGACTACTTTCAGGATCCACACCGCTCCAAGGATAGATGGACATGATAATAAACAAAGCCCCGATATAAAAAATAATGATACGAATAGGAATACTATTTATCGCCTTTGGAAGTGTTCTCTTCGGATCCATTGCTTCCCCAGCAGTAACACCAACTAGTTCGATTCCTACAAACGAGAAAACAGCCATTTGAAAAGCAAGCAAAAATCCAGAAACCCCATTTGGGAAAAAGCCCCCGTAGCTCCAAAGATTCGTAAATGTTGCGGTTGTTTCATGACTTTTAAAGCCGATAAACACAAGTACAAAACCAATAATGATTAATGCCAAAATCGCAATAATTTTAATTAAGGCGAACCAAAATTCAATCTCTCCAAAAGCCTTTACTGTCGCCATATTAATAAGAAGTAATATTAGTACACATATTAATGCTGGAACCCACTGCGGAATACTCGGCACCCAATATTTCACATACATCCCAACTGCCGTTATTTCTGCAATTCCCGTTGCAATCCAACAAAACCAGTATGTCCAGCCAGTAATAAATCCCGCCCACGGACCAATGAATTCCTCTGAAAAATCTATAAATGAACCTGTAGTTGATTTATAGATTAATAATTCTCCTAAAGCTCTCATCACAAAAAAGAGGAATGCACCAATCATTAAGTAAACGAGCATAATCGAAGGACCAGCGAGATGGATCGACTTACCTGCCCCAAGGAATAACCCTGTACCTATTGCTCCTCCAATTGCAATCAATTGAATATGCCTATTTTTCAATCCTCTTTCTAGACTCTTTTCTTTCGTTAACTGTTCCAATTTGTCACCTTCTTATTCATGTAGTAAAAACTCTAGGTTTGTAATCTATCATTTTCCTCCTCAACTAAGTCTTGCTCTTCTTATATTAAAATAATATTTAGAATTATTTTTATTATATATTTTTTATACTAAAATTTCAAACTCCTTTAAAAATGACAAACTAGAGGAATGAAAAATAATTTGGATGTACATTTCTTTAATCTCTCATTTAAAAGACGAGTATCAAATTGTTCAAATTTTTAAGAAAATACAGTTGACTAACTTAGAGAAAACACATAGTATTATAAAACAAAACAATTCCTATAAAATTACTTGGTTTTAGAAAGGAGAAAAACTATATGCTACAAATGATCCTAACGGGTTTACTGTGTGGGGCACTACTTGGCTTTGTGATGCAACGGGGGCGCTTCTGTCTTACAGGGGGATTCCGGGATATGTATATAGCGAAAGATAATCGTATGTTTTATGCCTTGTTGATTGCAATTGCAGTACAAAGTGTGGGTGTATACACATTAATTCAGCTGGGTATGATTGAATTTTCTGCCGGGACCTTTCCGTGGATTGCTGTTATAGTTGGTTCATTTATATTTGGAATTGGGATTGTTCTTGCCGGAGGTTGTGCGACGGGAACTTGGTATCGTGCTGGGGAAGGTCTTCTTGGAAGTTGGATTGCGCTTTTTGGCTATATGCTTATGAGTGCAATTATGAAATCAGGTATTTTGCTTCCTGTTAACAAATCGATCCAGTCTGCTCAGTTACCGAGTAATTCCATTGCGGAAACAACAGGACTTTCTGTATGGGTATTCATTACTGTATTTGCAGCTATTGTGATCTGGATTGTGATGAAGCAGCTAAGAAAGCCAAAAGTGGTTATACCTACAATGAAACCAAAGCGTAGCGGGCTCTCTCATTTATTATTTGAAAAACGCTGGCATCCATTTTTCACCGCATTGTTAATTGGGGTGATTGCAATAATTGCATGGCCGCTTAGCGAAGCAACAGGAAGAATGTCAGGTCTCGGGATCACAACTCCGTCGGCAAATTTACTTCAATATTTAGTGACTGGAGATCAAACGTTTGTTAACTGGGGTGTTTTCCTCGTCCTTGGAATTTTCCTCGGTTCATTTATTGCTGCAAAAGCAAGCCATGAGTTTCGCTTTAGAATGCCTGATGCGAAAACAGGGATTACTAGTTTTATCGGCGGAAACTTAATGGGATTCGGCGCCAGCTTAGCTGGAGGATGCTCGATCGGCAATGGATTAGTAATGACAGCGATGATGACTTGGCAAGGTTGGGTTTCTTTACTATTTATTATTTTAGGAACATGGACAGCATCTTATTTTGTTTTCGTCCGTCCACAAGTGAAAAAGAAATCTGAGACGACGATAGCAACAATTACAACAGCTTAGGAGGAATGAAAAATGCAAAAAACATTAGAAGTGATGGGGCAGGTTTGCCCATTCCCGTTGGTAGAAGCTAAGAAAGTTTTTGAAGAAATTGATTCAGGTGACGAATTGGTCATTAAGTTTGATTGCACACAAGCAACTGAAAGTCTCCCACGCTGGGCTGCAGAAGCCGGTCATGCAGTGACTAACTTTGAGCAAATTGGTGAAGCTGCATGGACGATCACAGTCAAAAAGAAATGATTTGGATATAATAAATTTCATGAAAGGCTGTCTTAAAAATATTTGAGGCAGCCTTTTTAATGGCTTTTAGGTGTCTCTCAATCTATTATCGGTATTAAAATTTCAACTTTTTCTTCCTCAACATTTTCTTCAAAATAATAAATCTCTATCGGAAAAGAATGATCAAACCATTTTTGTTTATAGTTATTTTGTTTCATCCATTCAAATAGCTTTGGATGCCCTTGATCTATCGTTTTATTTGAACAGCTAATCATTGCATAGGTAGTTAAAGGGAGATTGATTCCTATCATTCCCTCTGGAATATTGGTTATTTCGTTAACTTCAAGACAAGCAAAATAAGTTGCAACGATTCCATTACACATGTAAGGACTGAACATAATTTCTTTATTGCAACTATTAACAATTTCGTCTCTTCTCTTTTCAAATTCTAGCTGGATTTTGATTGCGGCATCTGGAAACGATTGAGGAAAATTTGCGGTTATACTTTGTCCAATTAACTTATAATCCTTTTTGACAATTTTACATTCAAAAGTAGCGATTGAACTGTGAATCATTGAATAAAAACCTCCTTCAATTTAATCAAAAACAAAACATACGTTCTACAAAAGGATAACATAAAGTAAATAAAAACACCACAATTTATTCAGAAAATTTAGTGAAAACGAACAATAGAACAGTCCCATATCTGTATACCTCTAACTTTAATGAGACATAGAACCGAACCTGTAGTCCGTGGGACAAGGGACCTGTCCCCTCGTCCCTACCCTCGTCCCTATACAAAATAATCCTTTTGGCGGTATTTTTCTACGAGAAATTTTGCGTAGGTATTTGCTTCTGCGGTATTTCCTTTTTCCATATGATAGTCGAATAGCTTAATTGAGTAGTGTTCGATTAGGAGAACAAGGCCCATTTTCTTAAAATAAGGAAATACTTCTTTTTCTAGGTATTGGTAGTACTCCTCTTTGTTGTTTTTAAGGTTATATTTATGTAAATGGAAGAAATGTTTAAATGTTGTTTCGTTTATTTTTTCAGAAAGAGAGATGCCCTTTTCGGCAAGCTGAAGCAGTTCTTCAGTTGATTTCAAGCCTTGTCTCGTTGCTGAATTTATATATCCTTCTAAGGATCCTAAATAATAAGATGTTTCAGGATCTCGTGAGTCCATAGATTGCTCGTAATATTCACAAGCTTTTTCAAAATCTCCTTTACGAACTTGCTGGTATGCAAGATTGTGGATCAGCATCGATCTTTGATGCTTTAATCCGAGATTTTCGGTCATTTCGATTAATCTTTGGTATTCAGATTCCTTTGGATGGTAGTACTCGTCCTGTTCCACTTGGATCAACATGAGCATCTCTGCTTCAATGATTCTAGTAAAAATTCGTTCCTCTGTAAAAAAACGAAGAGACTTTTCTGCGTAGTAATATGCAAGAACTCGTGAATTTAGAGAATGATAGGCAAAAGCTAAATGATAATAGTATTCTTGATTGTTATAATAGGTTGGATCGATTTCATGTAAAAAAGAAATGGACACATCCGTTTCCTTTTTTAATAGTCCATGTATTCCTTTAATATGAAGCAGCATGTTTTTGTCATATGGTGAGAGGTCAAGCCATCTGTCCATTTCACCAATGAGGGAATCGACATATTGATCCTCTCCTATTAATAAATAATATCTAGTAAGTATAAGCGTATAGGAACGATAGATATCCGGCATATGCAGAAGCGGAACGGTCTCCAATTGTTTCTTTATACTCTCAGCCTTTGAGTTTAGTTTCATAATGATTGCTTCATGCCACTTTTTTAAAAGGGAATCTAATCCTAAGTAAGTTTCAATTTCTGATTTCATATCAATGCCGAGCCGCTTGGCCAACAGCTCAATCGTTTCCTTTGAAACTTCTGTTAATCCTCGTTCAATCTTACTTATATGGGTACTCGAGCAGATGCCGCTTCCTAAATCTTTTTGCATCATATTTTGACGCTCGCGGTAGAATTTGATGATTTTTCCTTCTAGCATGGTGATCCCCTCTCTTCAACTCGCAAATTTAATATATCCATTCTTATTTTGATTTAGAAAACCCCAATTCAAATAAATAGATTTGAGTCTCTTCGACTAAATCCATCAAAAAAAATTGCTTATTTTCAATCTCTTTTTGTAAATGATAGGTTAAAAGTACCTATCCGAAACCCCGATTGCTATCTAATAGAATTGTTAATATCATTATTATATTAATCTTTCAAATATTTAGAAAGGGATATGCTTACGTTTATCAATTAAAAAACGAAAGTGGGGAGCATATGAAAATTCAATCTTTTCTTAAACGAACTGCGGCTATTACTCTTTCTGCAGGGCTGCTGTTTTCATCGGCACATACACCATTTGTCACATATTCAAATGCGGCCGACCTAAAAGCTGAGGATATCCTTTCTTCGCTGACAAGTGAACAGCGAGAAGCATTGAAGCAGCTAGAGATGACAGATAACTACGGTTTGCAAGGTTTTAAAAAGGCTGAGTTGAAAGAGGATAAAAATATCTCGGTCATCGTTCAGTTTCAATCAAAACCAGGTAAAGTTGCTGTCTTAGAGGCGAATGTAAAAGGAAATAAGCTTACTAAAAAACAAGCGGATGATCAGGTAGAAAAGGAGCATACTCAATTTAAAAAAGATATCCAATCCATTCTTTCATCTACTAATCTTAAAAACAAGAAGCTAAATCATAATATCACTAAGACCTATAAAACTGTTTTTAACGGGGTAGCGATGAAGCTTCCAGCGAATCAGGTAGAACAGCTTTTACAATCTGAAGTAGTAAAAGCAGTATATAAAGATGTAGAATTTAAGGTCGATCCGATCGCTATGGGAGAGAAAACGACTGCTGGAACATCTGTTGAAAGTATTCCCTATTTAAAAATTGACCAACTTCACAAAGAAGGCATTACTGGTAAAGGGATTAAAATTGGGATCATTGATACAGGTATTGATTACAACCACCCAGATTTAAAAGGTGTCTATAAGGGCGGATACGATTTCGTAGATAAAGATAATGATCCAATGGAGACAACGTACAAGGATTGGCAGGATTCTAAACAACCAGAATTTAGCGGGTACGGATCTTCCTATTATACCTCCCACGGAACACATGTTGCTGGTACAATTGCTGGACAAGCTACTAATGAAGATGTATCTGTCGAAGGTGTCGCTCCTGATGCTGAAATATATGCTTATCGTGTCTTAGGGCCATACGGATCTGGAACTTCTGAAGATGTCATCGCTGGAATTGAAAAAGCAGTGAACGACGGCATGGATGTCATTAACCTTTCCCTTGGAGCAGACATCAATGACCCCTATTATCCGACAAGTACAGCCATTAACTATGCTGTTTTAAACGATGTAACTGCAGTCGTCGCAGCTGGAAATGCTGGACCAGAGGCATATACGCTTGGATCACCTGGCTCTGCAGCTCTTGCTTTAACAGTAGGTGCAAGTGATGTTCCGATGGCAGTCTCAACATTTAATGGAAAAATCGGAAATAAGAATTCTATTGAACTAGTAAGTATGGCGCGCCACTATGCAGACAAGTTGAAAGAGCTTGATGGAAAATCCTATGAGACTGTGGATGCTGGTTTAGGAAGAACCTCTGATTATACTGGCAAGGATGTTAAAGGAAAAATTGCTCTCGTCGCACGAGGAGATATCACGTTAGCGGAAAAAGTCAGCAATGCGAAACAAAACGGAGCGGCAGCAGTTCTTCTCTATAACAATGTTGAAGGACAAATCGATGCAAATCTTGGTGAATCTGTTGACTTTATTCCCACCTTTTCTTTAACAAAAGAAGCAGGCGAAACGATCAAAACTCAAATTCTAACAGGTGAAACGAAATTTACATTTTCCAATTATGCGGAAAAACAAACAGAAGGTGACCACTTAGCATATTTTAGTTCAAGAGGTCCTGCAAGACAAACTTATGATATGAAACCTGAAGTAACCGCACCAGGTGTAAGTGTTCTTTCAACTGTACCTTCTTATATGGTGGATCCTCAACATCAAGATAATTACCAATATGCGTATTCTCGATATTCAGGAACATCTATGGCTACTCCTTTTACAGCCGGGGTTGCTGCATTAATGCTGCAAGCAAATCCAGAGCTACATCCAGAAGAGATAAAAACGGTTCTAATGAATACGGCAGATCCTCTCAATGGAAATTATAGTGTATTTGAAGTAGGTGCCGGAAGAGTTGACCCATATCAAGCTGTGCATAATGGAACAAGCTTCAAAATTAATGATAATACATTTATTCCGGGTGTTGAGAAATTAGTTAAGGTAAAAGAATTAACAGGTGGACTAAGCTTTGATGTTCATTATGTAGATAAAAAGCTAAATGTAAAAAAAGAAATTACCGTTGAAAATCATGAAAAGGAAAATAAAACATTTAATGTCTCTATTAATGAGTCGAAGGGCTCTACTGGCTTGAAGGAAAATGGGATTGAGCTAGATATTCCAAACCAAATTACTGTTAAAGGTAAAAACACTAGTAAAGTGGATGCAAGACTGCGTACTCCGAAAAAAGTGAAGGATGGAATTTACGAGGGCTATATTACATTAACAAACAAAGCGAAAACATCAGAGCAATACCGAATTCCTTTTAGTTTCCGAACTATGGAAGATGGGTTTAATAAGGTTGAGATACTGAATCCTTCTTATTCCCCAACCCATTTAAACCAAAGTGCATGGAGTCCTTATCGCGACCCATTTGTATTTAGCCAATTTAACCTGCGTGCACCAATGGAAAAAATGGATGTCGTTCTTCAAGATGCTAAAACAGGTAAGGACCTCGGACTCGTGGGAACGATTAATTTAGAAGATGCTTACGACAATGTGGATTATGGTTTATTTGCATTTATTGGACAATACTATCAGTTTACCGGAAATTCAAAACAACCAATTTCCCAAGATGTCAGCTATGCCCAACCAGGTCATTACAAATTGAAATTTATCGGCACAGGCGGCTCTGGGAAAGTAATTACAGAAACACAGCATTTGTTCGTCGATATTGATCCACCAAGTTTTAAAAGCTCGTTAGATGGAAATTCTCCATTTATTGAATATAAACCGGGTCAAGAAACATACCCATTTGAGATTCAAATCACAGATCCAACCGTTGACGAACTAAAAAAAGCGGGAGTAAATATCGATCAATCATCGAACTCGATGGTTTATTACTGGGGTGAATGGCCTTTCCCTTCTTCACCAATCCCAATGGATCAAGAAGGAAAGTTTGTCGAAGAAATCGCTATGGATGAATCTATCCCAGCACTTCCATTCCGTATGGATGGTTATGATATGGCAGGAAACGAAATAACAAAGGAATACTTATTTGTTAAAGAAGGTACACCGGTTACTTATGCTACGAGCGATACTACTTTTGCTAAAACTGGTGAAACGGTGAAAGCGAAAATCGTTTTAGACAACTTGAAAGACGTAAATAAAGCAGTATGGACCTTCGGGGATTATTATGGAATGAAGACAGTGCAGCTAGTAGATGCTAAGCTTACTGATCAGTTCTCAGACAATGCCACAATCGATGTCAAAGGTGATAATGTAACCGTTCAGTTTAAACAACCGAGTGGAACATTTGATCATACGGCTGTAGCAGAGGTTACTTTAAAGGTACAGGACAAAGATTTTTACGCATTCGGAAAAATCGATCCGACCGTAAGTGTAACCAATGCAAATAATGAGAAAATTAACGTTTTAAACGGAAGCTATACTTTTAAAGTTTCTCCGCAATTTGCTCAAGCAAATGGCTATATAACTCCAGAAGGATTTTATGTAGGCGATCGTGAAAACGGTGGTGGATACATTGATAAAAAAGATTGGGCTAAGTCGGGGGTGACTGTAAAGATTATCGATTCAAAAGGAACAGAATTTGATGGCACTTCTTCTATAAATGATAGTGGACAATATAAATTTAACATGCTGCCATTAAGCAAAGATTTATTCACAGTTGAAATGAAGGTTCCAGGCCATTTCTTAACGAAGAGTAAGGTAAAAATCAGTTATGAACATAATGGTCAATTATTTGGAAGAAGTCAATTCATTTCTGCGCTTGACATCATAGCTGGTGATGTTAACCAAGACGGGGTCATCGATATCCTTGACGCGATCGAAATTCAGAAAGCATGGAAAACAAACAACCGTGCAGCCGACATCAACTTTGATGGAGTCGTCGATGAAAAAGATATGGAGTATGTAATCAAAAATTACCAAAAACAAAACAAAAATATCGACAACCCACCAAAACCACAAACGAAATACAAAGGCAAAACTCTAGAAACCATTCTAGCTGAGCTGGGCATGAAGCCATAACCGGGACGCGGGGTCTGGTCCCTTGTCCCACTCTCATTGAAGAATAAGGGCTCAACTAAATGAGAACTGCTTGGCGGAATTCAAAGGTTGGGCCAAAATAGAAGAAATCGGCGAGTAAGCCGATTTTTTTTAATTTCATAGCCACTGGGACAAGGGGTCAGGTTTTTTGTCCCACTTATATACTATAGTTAGCAAAATCATTATCCGAAGAGAACCATGATACAGGGCCACGGGATGCAGGACCTGACCCCGAGTCCCTGCATTCAAATCCGCCCAAACCATTTATTTTTTTTTGAATACCATTTAATAAGTGGGATGTAAAGGAGGGGAATTATGTCTAATCAAAAACGTGAAAAAGTCATTCATGTTGATAAATTAATCATACACGCTAAGGAGGTTGAGATTATTCAGGAGCACCATGCTCCAACTCAACCAGAGAGAAGAAATCCGTGGGACTTCTTTATGAGACGGCCACCAATAACTCAAGAGAATATAGAAGTATCCTCCAGGAACACTTCTGGAGAACAAAGGGAATAAAGGCAAAATGGAAAGTTAACCCTTGATGAATTAACAGGCGAACCTGTAAAGAAAAGTAAAGACAATAAGATGCCCTGGGTGTTTCAGTTATTTTCTTACACCCCTTGGCATCTTATTTTTTTGAATTAACAATCCTCTCTATTTAACTATCAAATTTGTTTTCTTATATTCTTCTTCAGCTACATTTTTGACTCTCTCACAAAATTTCATAACTACTTTATCACTTGCAAAAAATAAAAATAATTTAAGGAATGATTTCAACGGACGATTCGTGCAGGTATATTTAAACAGGGTTTTCTCTCGGTTGATTTGGCTTAGTTCATACAAAGCAGTAATCTCAAACATGTTTGCCAGTGAAAAGCCTACTTTTAATTTCTTTTTATCAGGAAAATTTTCATATTCCAATGTCTCAACTTCGTACTCCTGTGTACGTTTCCCCTCTTTATATTTTTGGAGATAGATACTTCCCACCCCTTCATCCGTCACTTTTATAGGTTTATAATCGACAACTTGAGGCATAATTTTTTGCATATCCTCTATTGATCCATCTAACAATCCCCAAACTTGATCTATCGGTGTATCTATTGCTATTTCTTTTGACCACGATTTCATCCCAACACCTCTTATATATTTGCATTATTTTTTTCTAAAAAATTTCTTCCTTAATAAGTATTCACCTTTGATTGCCTAATTCCTTTAATGGGACAGAGGGTTCGGTCCTCTGTCCCAACATAAATCTAATCTATTAAGTGGGACATTGGACCAGACCCCTCGTCCCTTTCTGTAAATCTTGATATAATGCGTGTAGTGATAGATATTAAAACTGAATTTCTAGTTCGCAAGATGTAGATTATGAAGGACTGGGACAAGGGACCTGTCCCCCCGTCCCATCGGAGGTTTTATATATGGGTCGTAAAGATGATATTTTCGATTTTGTGAAAGAGGTGAGGAGGAGTGTTTCTGCTAATGATATATCGGAGCAGCTTCGTTTAGATCGTTCGAATGTAAGTAGGTATTTGAATGAGCTTTATAAGGAAGGTCTGATAGAGAAAACGAGCGGAAAGCCTACTCTTTATTTTTATCCAGAATCAGATGAGGAACGTGAGCCCTCTCCTCGGCATGAACATAAACCTAGTCATACATTTGATGGATTAATTGGTGCAGATGGCAGTTTAAAGATTGCTATTCAACAGGCGAAGGCTGCGATTTTATATCCGCCAAGAGGGTTGCACACCTTAATTTTAGGAAAAACAGGGACTGGAAAATCATTTTTTGCAGAATGTATGTACAAATACGCTATTGAATCAGGGAATATAAAACAAGAAGCACCTTTTATTCAATTTAACTGTGCAGACTATGCTCAAAATCCTCAGCTTTTATTTGGTCATATATTCGGAGTGAAAAAAGGAGCTTTTACTGGGGCAACAGAAGACCGCATTGGTCTAATTGAAAAAGCCGATATGGGGATCCTGTTTTTAGATGAAATTCATCGTCTTCCTCCAGAAGGTCAAGAAATGCTCTTTACATTCATTGATAAAGGGGAATTTCGCAGCCTCGGTGACAGTGAACGAACGAAAACTGCTTCTGTGCAGATTATTGGGGCTACAACGGAATCAACTGAGTCATATCTGCTTGAGACTTTTACAAGAAGAATTCCGATGACCATTCATTTGCCTTCCTTGGAGGAACGGAAATTTGAGGAACGTTATCAACTGATTGAGCATTTTTTAATCCAGGAATCTAACCGTTTAAATGAAACAATCTATGTAGAAAGACGTGCATTGGCCGCATTTTTGTTATATCGTACTTCTGCAAATATCGGCCAGCTGCAACGAGATTTAAAGCTAGCTTGTGCAAAATCCTTCTTACAATTTAAGTCTGACCAAGTATCAATACTTATAATCCAGCAGCAGGATCTGCCAATCCATGTTCAAAAGGGCCTATTAGATGTAAAAGAATACCGGGATAAGATGGACAGAATTATTGATGCTGACCAAGAAATCTTTACATTTTACGATCGGAAAAAAACAGATGAAAAAGATGAAGGAGATTTTTATCAGAATATTGAGGATAAGTTAAAGAAGCTTCACCTGGAAGGAAAAAACATAAAGGATATTCAAACTGAAATACTAATGGACGGAGATCAATATTTTAATGAATATATTGATCAGCTACCCCAAATTGGGTTTGATGAAATGGTTGATGTTCAAATATGGAGCATCACCGATAAAATATACAACTATGCAGAACAGGAATTAAACCGTTCGTTTAGGAAAAAAATGAAATTTGCTTTTGCCCTTCATTTACAAGGAACAATTGAAAGAATCAAACAAAATAAAGTCGTCGTTCATCCTAATTTAAAGGAAATTCATAAAAAGTATCCTAAAGAATTTAAGGTATCCATAGAAGTAGCACAAATCATTGAAAATGAATTAGATGTCGAGATTCCACTTGATGAAATTGGATTTATTACGATGTTTTTAGTTTCAGATATTGAGGAAGGAATGTATAACCAAGATGATAAAGTTAGGATCATCGTAATGATGCATGGAACCTCTACCGCTTCAAGTATGCTGCAAACGGTTCAGGATTTGTTAGGTGTTCAAATTGGAAATGCCTTTGATATGCCGCTTTCAATGGAAGTCCGAGACATGTATGAAACGGTTAAAAAGGCCATCGTCGAGATGAATCCAGCAAAAGGTGTTTTATTCCTAGTCGATATGGGTTCAGTAGCTTCCTTTGGAAATATGATTTTTGAAGAAACAGGAATTAAGACGAAAACCATTTCAATGGCCAGCACCCCTATCGTAATGGAAGCTGTCCGCAAGACCTCTTTAGGTAGAAGCTTAGAGGATATTTATCAAAGCTGTCTTCAGTTATTTGAGAGTCAATTCAAATCGGTCGTATTTCGACCAAAACCTACAAAAAAGGCCATTATTACGGCTTGTTTTACAGGAGAAGGTGTGGCAAAAAAAATCAAGGAACGGCTTGAAACGCTAATTAAAGGAAAAGATATCGAGCTTATTTCGCTGCAATTTCTTCATAGAGAGTCCTTTACCGAAAAGATTGAACAATTATCAGAACAGTACGATATATTAGCTATCGCTGGAACTGTACAGTTCGAATTTAATGACATACCATTCTTCTCCCCCATCGACATTTTCAATGACGATCATTTGAAAAAGTTAGGAAGTATGATCGGAGAGGACGAACCGTATAATAAAATGATTCAAACATTGGAAAATCACTTAACAATGATCCCGTCTGTTTCCCGTTTGATACAACGATTACGTAAGATTGTCATAAACCTTGAACTAAAATTAAACGTTACTTTGGATGATGAGGTAATAATGGGGATTATCCTCCATCTTGGCTTTTTAATCGAAAACATGAAGCTGCAGCAGCCAACGCGAAAATTTCCGAATATGAAAGAGTATCATAAGAAACACAAAGAAAAAATTAGTCATGTTAAAAATATCTTTCGTGACATAGAAATTGAATACGATATTACATTTACAGATGATGAAATGATGTATATTTGTCAAATGTGTCTAGAAAACAATAATTCCTAATGTGTGTAATAAAAAACACAAGTGTGTAAATAATCTCATGCTTGTGTTTTTTGTGTGTAAATAAAAAGTATTGAAATGATTGCGTTTCCACACAATAAAGTTGGCACGTTTCTTGCATGAATATATGTAAGTGGAAGATGTTCTTCCTACTTCATTTATTTAAAGGCTATTTTCTCAAAAGATTGTTGCTATTTCGTATAGTAACATTTTGTTTCGGGACAATTTTTTAGAAAAATGCAACAAAGTATAAGAAAAGAGCCTTACAAAACATTTATATTTCTACTACAAAAGGAGAGGATTTACTATGAAGACGATTATGCTAGTTTGTTCTGCAGGTATGTCTACAAGTCTTTTAGTTACAAAAATGGAGGAAGCAGCGAAAAACATGGGTGAAGAGGTAAAAATCTTTGCTGTACCAGAAGCGGAGGCAAATAGACATTTTGATGAAATTGATATTTTATTACTAGGACCTCAAGTTCGCTTCTTAAAAGGAAAAATCGAAAAAGCTGTAGCTGGAAAGAACATTCCGGTTGATGTGATTGATAGTATTGCGTATGGAACAATGAATGGTGAAGCAGTATTAACAAAAGCTTTATCACTGTAAAAGGCTGTTTTCGCAAAGATTGATGCATATTTTTTTCGGGGCATCTTAAAAAAATACATCTTTCGAAATGTTTAATGCTGATATTTAATATTTTCGATTCATAATTACCAAGCCTTACAGAAGTGATTAACGAGCTTTGCGGGAGAGGAATTATATTTTTTTTATAGAAAATAGTAAAGGGGAATCTAGAATGAATAAATTTCTAGAAATTGCTGGTCGTATTGGAGCGCAACGACACTTAGTTGCTATTCGTGATGGTTTTGTCATCATCATGCCATTAATGATCTTAGGATCAATGGTTATTCTAATTAACAATTTACCAATTAATGCGTATCAAGACTTTATGTCCAGTTTGTTTCATGGAGATACTTGGAAACAGTTTGGAGGAAGTGTTTGGACAGGAACTTTTGCCATTGTATCCTTGCTTGTAACATTTACCATTTCCTATCAATTGGCAAGATCATATGACAAGGATGGTCTTTCTGCAGGGATTGTTTCCTTTGCAGCATTGGCAACAATTATGCAGCCAGTCGCTGAAGGTTCTGGACTTCCATTAGTATGGGCTGGAGCTCAAGGTTTATTTATCGCAATTATTACAGCACTTGTTTCAACTGAAATTTTTACAAGATTACTTGGAAATGAAAAACTAATGATGAAAATGCCTGCAAGTGTACCACCGGCTGTATCAAAATCATTTGCGGCATTGTTACCAGCTATCATTACTTTATCTATTTTTGGTCTTATTAAAGTATTTACAATTGTTGCTGGAATTCCTGATATTCATCAAGCATTCTTTGATGCTTTACAAGCACCGATTTCGAAAATGGCAAACACACTTTGGTCTGCAATCATTATTGCACTATTAATTCATATTCTTTGGTTCTTTGGTTTACACGGTTCAAATATCATGGAGCCTGTTATGCAAACAGTATACTTACCAGCAATTGAAGC
The DNA here is from genome assembly GCF_050281185.1 of Heyndrickxia sp. NPDC080065. NCBI lineage: Bacteria > Bacillati > Bacillota > Bacilli > Caryophanales > Bacillaceae > Heyndrickxia > Heyndrickxia sp. NPDC080065. The sequence continues at coordinate 306,841 of NZ_JBNNWS010000003.1, forward strand.
AAACGCAAAAGCATTAGAAGCTGGTCAAGAAATACCTAATATTGTAACAAAACCATTTTTCGATGCATTTATGTATTTAGGTGGAACAGGTGCAACAATGGCCTTAATTATTGCTGTGTTTATTGCGGGCCGCCGTCATAAGCATTATCGAAATATTTCTGGATTGGGTGCAGCACCAGGTTTATTTAACATAAACGAGCCAATATTGTTTGGATTCCCAATCGTATTGAATCCTTTATTAATCATTCCATTTATTTTAACACCAGTAGTTTTAACAGTATTTAGTTATATAATGATTGCCACAGGAATCGTACCGAAAACAGTTGCCTTTATTCCATGGACAACACCGCCAGTAATCGGAGGGTTTTTAGCAACAGGTTCTTGGCGCGGAGCAGGATTGGCACTAGTAAACTTAGTTATAGCTGTTCTTATTTATATACCATTTATTAAAGTAGCAGAACGAGCTGAAGTGAAGAAGCTTCAAGAGCAAGCAAACATAGGAGAAACTACAGAACAATAGATTTAGCAGGGAGTCGAGTGCAATGAATATTGAAGAAACAATTATGAAGATTATTCTTCATAGTGGAAACGCAAAAAGTGATGCCTTTGAAGCAATCCAAGCAGCAAAGGAAAATAATCTTGAATTAGCAAGAGAGTGTATGGAGAAGGCTAACCAGGAGCTTACAAACGCTCATCATGTACAAACATCTTTAATTCAATCTGAAGCACGTGGGGAAAAAACAGAGGTATCATTATTGCTTATTCATGCACAAGATCATCTAATGAATGCAATCACATTCAAAGATCTAGCAAATGAATTTGTAGATTTATATGAAACGATAAAAAGATAATTTTAGAAATGATAGATTGGCTATGCGAAAAGACATGTTGAAGGTTAACAGCGTCTTTTAACAGAGCCTTTCTTTATTGACATAGGGACGTCCAAGCCCCAAATAAGGGAGGAAGAAAAAATGAAAATTGCAGTTATTGGTGGAGGAAGCAGTTACACACCTGAATTAATTGAAGGATTTATCCTTCGTGCAGATAAAATAAATGTAGACGAAATCGTACTTGTTGATATTGAAGCTGGTAGAGAAAAATTAGAAATCGTTGGTGCCCTTGCAAAAAGAATGATTGAGAAAAGTGGGCTTCCTATTAAAGTAGAACTCACTTTTGATAGAATCAAGGCCATTACAAATGCAGATTTTGTACTAACACAGTTCCGTGTCGGCGGCCTTGATGCACGAGCAATGGATGAGCGCATTCCTCTTAAATATGATGTAATCGGCCAAGAAACAACTGGACCAGGAGGATTCGCAAAAGCACTTCGCACCATTCCAGTTATCCTTGATATTTGTAAAGAGATTGAAGAATATTCAAATGACGCTTGGTTAATAAACTTTACAAACCCAGCTGGGATGGTAACAGAAGCCGTTCACAAGTACACGTCTGTTAAGGCAATTGGACTTTGCAATGTTCCAATCAATATGAAGCAAATGTCTGCAAATATATTAGAGGTTGACCGAGATAATGTAAATATGTCATTTGCTGGATTAAATCACCTTGTCTACGCAACCAATGTTCATGTGAATGGCAAAGATGAAATGGATACATTACTTGATCGTATTATTGAAGGAAAAAATATGAATATGAGAAATATTCATGATGCACCCTGGGAGGAAGAATTCTTAAAAGCACTTCGAGTTCTACCATGCCCTTATCATCGATATTATTACATGATGGATGAAATGCTGATAGAAGAAAAAGAAGCAGCAGAACAAAGAGGAACTCGTGCAGAACAGGTGAAGGAAATTGAAAAAGGGTTATTTGAAACCTATAAAAACCCAGCATTAAATGTGAAGCCGAAGGAATTAGAAGAACGTGGTGGTTCCTTATATTCTGAAGCAGCAGTATCACTTATTACATCCATTATTACGAATGATCACGCCATCCATACAGTGAATGTACCAAACAACGGTACCATTTCACAGCTTCCTGATGATGTGGCAGTTGAAGTTACTTGTGTAGTAAATAGTGAAGGCCCAAAACCGTTACAGGTTGGAAAACTTCCTACATCAGTGATTGGCTTAATCCAGCAAGTAAAAGCATTTGAAGAATTAACGATTGAAGCAGCGGTAACTGGTAATAAACACAAAGCACTACTCGCGCTTGTAAATAACCCATTCGTTCCATCAAGTAAAGTGGCAAAGCATTTGTTACACGATATTTTAGAAGCAAATAAAGATTATTTACCACAGTTTACAAAATAGAGGTGAGCGAGGTTGAGAAAATTAGGAATCGCTATTTACCCGCAATATGGAACAGAGAAAGAACAAATTCATTATATTGAAAAAGCAAGTTCGTACGGCTTTTCAAGAATCTTCACTTGTTTAATGTCAGCGGAAAACGAAAAGGATGTGCGCAAGCTCCAAGACCTAGTAAAGAGAGCTAATCAGCTTGGATTTGAAGTAATAGCAGATGTAAGTCCAACAGTTTTCCATGATAAAAATCTTTCCTACAAGGACTTATCTTATTTCAAAGAGCTTGGACTTTCAGGACTTCGTCTTGATTTAGGCTTTTCTGGATTAGAAGAAAGTGTGATGTCCTTCAATGAGCATGGCTTAAGTATTGAATTAAATATGAGTCAAGGTACGAAATATCTGGAGCAAATTCTATCTTATGTTCCAAATAAACATCAAATCATTGGCTGCCATAATTTTTACCCGCGCCGCTATACCGGCCTGTCGAGAGAACATTTCCTAAAGTGCTCGAAGCAGTATAGAGAACATGGGATTCGTACTGCCGCGATGATTTCCTCTAAAGATGCAGCGTTCGGTCCTTGGCCGGTTCAAGAAGGTTTGCCAACCCTTGAGGAACATCGATATTTACCAATCGATATTCAAGCGAAAGATATGTTCCAAACAGATCTGATAGATGACGTTATTATTGGGAATGCATTTGCTTCGGAAGAAGAGTTAAAGCGTCTACCATCCATTAACCGGTATCAATTAGAATTAAAGGTTGAATTCAAAAAAGCGGCAACAAAGACGGAAAAAGAAATAGTGCTGGCGGGTCAGCATGTCAATCGCGGCGATGTCTCCACCTATGTCATCCGTTCAACAGACAGTCGGGTTACTTACAAACATGAAGAGTTTCCGCCACATGATACGAGTTTGATCACTCGTGGAAGTGTAACGATTGATAACTCTGGATATGACCGTTACAAAGGTGAAATGCACATTGCACTTCAGGATATGGAGAACAGCGGAAAAACGAATATTGTCGCAAGGATTGATAAGGATGAACAATATCTACTTGATCACATTCAGCCTTGGCAGAAGTTTAGGTTGGTTGAGAAATAATAAGCAGAAAAAATATTTAAAATGAATAAGAGAACCAAGCCTATCAATTATGCTTGGTTTTACTCTTTACATAGGAGGAAATTCAATTGGCTAATCAATTACAATATAGGTTTCCAGAAGGATTTTGGTGGGGGTCTGCTGTTTCAGCGACTCAAATCGAAGGAGCTGCAGAAGTTGATGGCAAAGGGCAAAATATTTGGGATTACTGGTACGAAAAAGAACCAAATCGATTTTTTAATGGAGTAGGTCCAACAAATACGTCTCAATTCTACTATAAATATAAAGAAGATATACAGCTTTTAAAGGAGACAGGACATAATAGCTTCCGGCTTTCTATCTCTTGGTCACGCTTAATACCACAAGGCCGTGGAGAGGTGAATCAAAAAGCTGTAGAATTCTACAATAAGGTCATCGATGAATTACTGCTTCATGGGATTGAGCCGTTTGTTAATTTATATCATTTTGACATGCCGCTTGCTATGCAGGAAATTGGAGGATGGGAATCTAGAGAAATAGTTGAGGCATATGCTGCCTATGCTTCAACAGCATTTGACCTCTTTGGGGATCGTGTGAAGAAATGGTTTACCCATAATGAACCAATCGTTCCGGTTGAAATGGGCTATTTATATGGGGCCCATTATCCAGATATCGTAGATTTTCAAAAGGCAGTTCAGGTTGCTTTTCACACCATGCTTTCAAGTGCTAAGGCAATTGAGGCATATCGTACTAAGAATTTGGATGGGAAAATCGGTATCATCCTAAATCTAACTCCATCGTATCCAAGAAGCCAGCATCCTGCAGATTTGAAAGCATCTGCAATCGCTGACGCCCTATTTAACCGGGTTTTCTTAGATCCATCTGTGAAAGGCGAATATCCGGAAGATCTAGTTGAACTAATTAGCTCTGAAGGATTTATGCCAAAGATTGAGCCTGGTGACCTTGATACGATTCGCCAAAACACAGTCGATATTCTTGGAATTAATTATTATCAGCCTCGTCGTGTAAAAGCAAAGGATAACATGCCAAATCCATATGCACCATTTATGCCGGAACGTTACTTCGATTATTATGACATGCCTGGGAAAAAGATAAACCCTCACCGTGGCTGGGAAATCTATGAAAAAGGTATTTACGACATTTTAGTAAATGTAAAAGTAAACTATCATAATATTGAATGCTTTATTTCCGAAAATGGCATGGGTGTTGAAAGCGAAGATCGCTTTGCAGATGAAAATGGCATCATCCAAGATGATTACAGGATTAACTTCTACAAGGATCACTTAAAATGGATTCACAAAGCAATTCAGGAAGGTGTGAATGTAAAAGGATATCATGTATGGACATTTATGGACAACTGGTCTTGGCTAAACGCATACAAAAACCGCTATGGACTCGTCGCAGTTGATATATACGGAGATGCCTCCAGAACAATCAAAAAAAGCGGAAAATGGTTCAAGCAGCTATCTGATAATAATGGATTTTAATGGGACAGTGGGTCTGGTCCACTGTCCCACCATGATTGCAAACAAGTAACTGAAAATATATTCAAGAAATCGATTTCATAACTATTGTATTTAAAACGTCAATGGATTTCAAAGAATATCTCTAAAATTCCAAAAACCGAAGAAAGGTGACGGTTCTTTCAGGGGACCATCGGAAGTTTTGCGTGCAAAAAAGGCACAACTAGTGGATTCTAGCTAGTTGTGCCTTAGTGCTATCTACGAGATAAATCTACCTGCGCAAAATTTTTGATTGCCATATAGGCGCCAGTTTAAAAAGAACGGGTTTCGCTATGTATTAAGCAATTTTCCATTTAATGCTTCAATATAAAAATAGGGACAAGGTCCCCGTGTTCCACCATATCCTCTCCCAATCATCTTAATAGGCTTTTCAATTCCAATTCAAGTATACTAACAATTACCTATATTTTGTTAAGTCCACTTTCCTATTATTTTCTATACAATGATTGGACTCAATTATGATAGTAAAGAAAACGCTTACGAATTATGATATTACTGAGGAGGATAAATAAATGTTTGATCATCGTTCTATACAATTATTGAATCATATGATTTTGTATAGTCGTATAACAATTCCAGAATTAATTAGAAAGCTTAAATTATCACCTCGTCAATTTTTTTATGATCTTGAAAAATTAAATGATGGATTAGAAGAGTTACATCTCCTGCCGATTGAAATTGATAACAATCATTTTCAGATTGATGATGCATTGGCAGAAAGGTGGAAAAACGGAGATCTTCCTATTAAAAAGAACCAATTGGTTTTTCAAGAGACAGAGAGAATGTATTTACTGTATCTTTATACCTTTATACGGAGTGAACCGGTATCCAACTTACATTATCAATCATTGCTTCAAGTAAGTCGGAATACCGCTTTAGCAGACGTGAAAAAAGCACGAGAGTTTTGTGCAGAACTAGAAATTGAACTAAGCTACAACCGTACGAATGGCTACCACCTTAATGGGACAGAAGAGAATAAACGTAGAATTGCTTCTCTTTGTCTAAGCTCTATTTTACAAATACCAATGGGTCGATTTGGAATTCAACATATTATGAAATCGTGGCAAAAAGAATTAGAGCAGGAAACGATTCGGGAAGAAATGGAGAAATTAGCCGAGCAGTTTGCTATTCAGTTTGTGAAGGATCGGGTGGAAGAGTTAAGCTTTTTGCTTGCTTTTATTAAGCTTAGACATCGGCGACAAACCATTCAATATTCTCCTGAGATGCAGAAGCTTATAATGAAACAACCTTTATACGAAATGGGGAAACAACTAGCCCAAGTTATATTTGGGGAAGCTCATCAAGGTGAAAGTATGTATTTAACGATACAGCTTTTATCAGCCGTACAGGGAACAGCGAAAAATAGTCATGATCCTCTACTAATGAAGATGGCCTATAATATCATTGAACGTTTCGAAAGAACTACGTTAATCACGATTGATGATAAAGCGACACTAAGAGATAGCTTATATGCACATCTTGTACCAGCGTATTTCCGAATACTTTTTGCCATACCGCTCGCCAACCCACTCATTGATCGGATTAAAGAGGAACATAGCGAATTATTTTCCGTTGTCCGAAAAGCTCTGAAACCACTAGAAAAGGCGACTGATCAAATGATTTCAGATGAAGAGGTCGGCTATTTCACCCTTCATTTTGGTGGACAATTTGCAAAACGCCAAACGGAATCGAAAGTGTATCGTGCCTTGATCGTCTGTCCGAATGGGATTAGTTCATCGCTAATGATGCGTTCGCAATTAAGAGATATTTTCCCTGAAATACAGTTTTCGTATCCGGAGTCTCTTGAAAATGCAAAGAAAATCAATCCTGATTCCTATGACATGATTTTTTCAACTGTATATTTACCATCTCTTAAACCGGTGTACTTAACCCAACCATTACTAAGTGCAGTAGAAAAAAACTATCTCATCCAGGCGGTTGCAACTGATTTCGGGTCACTAGACCATCGAAACGTATCAGTGGAGGAATTAATGGAAGTCATCCGCCGTTATGCCGACATTAAAGATGAACAAAAATTATACGAAGCTATATCTGATCAACTATTGACCAAAACATCAACTGAAAGGAGATATGCTCCCATGCTATCAGAAATCCTCACAAAAGAGATGATCCAATTTACCGATCAACCTCTTGATTGGAAAGCCGCCATTCAAATGGCTGCGCAACCATTACTAGAAACGAACAAAATTACCAATGGCTATATAGACGCCATGATTCATAAAGTAGTTGAAAATGGGGCTTATATTTATCTTGGTAAAGGAATCTCGATCCCCCATGCACGTCCAGAAGATGGAGTTAATGAGCTAGGTATGTCCTTCTTACGGACACAGACACCCGTCAATTTGCTTGAAGATTCAACGCGATCAACGGACATTTTTATTTGTCTTGCTGCCATCGATAGTCAAACTCATTTAAAGGCACTTTCACAATTAACAAAATTTTTATCCAATGAAGAATCCTTGCATGCTCTAAAGGGAGTCACTTCAGCAGATGAACTAATAGAATTAATTAAAAAAGGAGAAGAAGAAAAATGAAAATACTTACAGTTTGTGGATCAGGTTTAGGCACTAGCTTTATGGTAGAAATGAACATCAAACAAATCCTAGATGAATTAGGTGTAACAGGGGTTGAAGTAGAACATTCAGATTTAAGCTCTGCAACTCCTGGTGATGCCGATGTTTTCTTTTTAGCAAAGGACATTGCCGAAGGTGGATCTCATCTTGGTGATGTGATCGTCCTTGAAAGCATCATTGATATGGATGAGCTTCGTACAAAAGTGGTTGAAGTGTTAAAACAGCATAATATCATGTAACAGGGGTGAGGAAAAATGAATAGTGCACTGAAAATATTAGTCGACATCTTAAGAGAACCTTCCATCCTCGTGGCGTTAATCGCCTTAGTGGGATTATTATCCCAACGTAAAAAATTACCTGATATCATTAAAGGTACCACGAAAACATTTGTTGGTTTCCTAGTGATTTCAGCCGGTGCCGGTATTTTGCAAAATGCTTTAGCACCTTTTGGAGATATGTTTCAACAGGCTTTTCATGTAAAAGGAGTCGTTCCAAATAATGAAGCCATTGTAGCGATGGCCCTTACAAAATACGGATCCAGTACCGCACTTATCATGTTTTTTGGAATGATTGCCAATATTTTGATTGCTCGCTTTACCCGCTTTAAATATATTTTCTTAACAGGACATCACACACTTTATATGGCCTGTATGATTGCCGTAATTTTATCAGTAGCTGGATTTACATCTGGGCCCTTGATTATTATGGGTGCCATTGTATTAGGAATTATAATGTCCTTATCACCAGCGATTTTACAGCCTTTTATGAGAAAATTGACTGGAAATGACAATGTGGCACTTGGACATTTTAGTGGTGTTGGCTATGCTGTGAGTGGCTTAGTAGGTAAAGCGGTTGCGGGAAAAAAACCTGTTTCCACAGAGAAAATTAATTTCCCAAAAGGATTAGGTTTCCTACGTGATAGTACCGTAAGTATCGCCCTAACAATGGCTGTAATCTATGTCATTGTAGCCCTTTTCGCGGGACCTTCTTATATTCAAGAAAATCTAAGTAATGGTCAGAACTATATTGTGTTCTCACTCATTCAAGCAGGTATGTTTGCTGCAGGTGTTTTCGTTATTCTTGCAGGTGTACGACTAGTATTAGCAGAAATCGTACCAGCCTTTAAAGGGATTTCAACAAAAATGGTTCCAAATGCAAAACCAGCACTTGATGTTCCTATTATTTATCCATATGCACCAAATGCTGTGTTAATTGGATTTTTCTCAAGCTTTGTCGGCGGAATTGTGAGCATGTTAATTCTAACCTTTTCAGGTGGTGTTATCATCTTACCAGGAGTTGTTCCCCACTTCTTCACGGGCGCAGCAGCGGGTGTATTCGGTAATGCTACTGGTGGAATTCGAGGATCAATCATTGGTTCCTTCGTCAATGGGATCATCATTAGTTTCCTTCCTGTTTTCTTAATGCCAGTGCTCGGAGATCTCGGTTTTGCCAATTCAACCTTCTCTGATGCCGATTTCGGAATCGCGGGTATTTTCCTTGGTTCTCTCGCAAATTATGGTGGAAAAGTTGCCATCATTATTGGAATCTTGGTAGTTCTTGCTCTGATGTTTATCTTTAGCGTCCGCAAAAAAACAAAAGATAACAATACAAAAATTGAAGCATAAACGAAAGCTGACTCTCTTTCAAGACAGGATTCTTGAAAGGAAGCTTTATTCTAGTATTTTAAGGAGGATCCACAATGGTCACAACGACTGATTCACTCACCGTCTTTGCAGATAAGATTCGTTACTTTACGTTAAAAGAACTAGGTCATTTAGGATTCGGTCACTATGGCGGAAGTCTTTCCATCGTTGAAACATTAGCCGTTCTTTATGGAAAGCATTTGAATAAACAAGTCGATGATCCAACAAATCCAAATCGAGACTATTTTATTCTTTCAAAAGGACACGGAGGGCCCGCGTTATACGCAACATTATTTTTAAAAGGCTTTTTCCCTGAAGAAGTCTTGTATTCATTAAATCAAAACGGAACGACCCTCCCTTCCCATCCCGATCGTAACTTAACACCTGGGGTCGAGATGACAACAGGCTCCTTAGGCCAAGGGATTTCTGTTGCAACAGGCATTGCTTTTAGTAATCAACTTGATGAACGAGATAATTACACCTACTGTATCGTTGGGGATGGAGAATTAAATGAAGGTCAATGTTGGGAAGCCTTTCAATTTGCAGGTCATCATCGTTTAAATAGATTAATAGTCTTCATTGATGACAATAAAAAGCAATTAGATGGACCGACTAAGGATATTATTGATCCACTTGACTTAGTTGAAAAAATGGCAGCATTCGGCTTTTCCGCAAGCCGGGTGGATGGAAGTTCAATTCGTACCATTGATGAAGCGATTCAACAAGCAAAACAAGTGACAGACAAACCTATAGCTATTGTCCTTGATACAACGAAAGGTCAAGGTGTCCCATATCTTGAGCAAAAGGCTGACAATCATCACGTCCGACCAAATGATGAGGATAAGCAAGCATTAAAAGAAGCTATCGCTCTATTGGAACAACGCATAAAGGAAGGTGAAGAAGCATGACCTACACACCACAACTCGACACAATCGAAATGCGTCAAGTATATGCAAATACGTTAAAGGAATTAGCAGCAGCTGATGATCGTGTCATCGCTTTAGAAGCAGACTTAAGTAGTTCGATGTCAACAGGTCGCTTAAAAGATGAAATGCCGAAGCAATATGTCAATGTTGGAATCATGGAGGCCAATATGATGGGCGTTGCTGCTGGGCTAGCAGTAACTGGTAGAAAACCATTTGTTCACTCCTTCGGTCAATTCGTAACAAGACGAGCATTCGACCAAGTATTTGTTTCTTTAGCCTATGCAAAATTGCACGCGGTTCTTGTGGGGTCAGACGCTGGCGTTACCGCTGAACATAACGGTGGTACCCATATGACCTTCGAAGACATGGGACTTATGCGTGAGGTTCCAAACGCAAAGGTGTACGAAGCCAGCGATGCAACGCAACTTGCTTACCTCTTAAGAAAAGCTTATAGGGAAGGTGGAGTCAACTATATCCGTACCATCCGGAAGAATGCGGTAAAACTTTATGAAGAAGGCGAAACCTTTGAAAAAGCAAAAGTTTTAAAAGAAGGAAATGATATCACCATTGTTGCATCGGGTATCCTTGTCGCCGAGGCATTGAAAGCGGCCGATCAATTAGCTGAAAAAGGAATTGAGGCAACGGTAATCGACATGTTTTCCATCAAACCACTGGATGTAGAAACACTCGTCAACTCAGCCAAACAAACAGGTGCCGTCCTAACAGCTGAAAATCATAATGTGAATGGCGGACTAGGAAGTGCTGTAGCGGAAGCCTTAAGCGAAAACCATCCCGTTCCACTTTATCGCATTGGTGTAAGAGAAAAATTCGGTCAAGTGGGAAAAGTAGATTACTTAAAAGAATTTTATGGCTTAAAAGCTGAAAATATCGTTCAAGAAGCTGAGAAACTAGTATTGCGGAAAAAGTAACTGTGTTATGAATTAAGAGGAGGGGTCACTAAGGCTTCCCCTCTTTTCTGTGGTTTTACTCACCAAAACTATTAAAAAAGTACTAAAAAACCAATCGAGTTCAAAGATGAATTTAGATTTTAGCCCCTATTGGATTTCTCTTTTCAAACTTATAGATAGATTTAAAGCCACATTCTTTTGCCATTGAAATAGCTTCAGATAGATGAGATCCTACAAAATCTGCCGAGTGGGAGTCAGAACCTATGGTCAATATTTCCCCGCCTAAATCTTTGTAAAGTTGTATGATTTCTATAGAAGGAAGTGTTTCATTTAATTTCCCTCTAAGTCCAGATGTATTGATTTCTATCCCAATATTTCGATCAATTGCTTTTTTTAAGATAGCCTCTATTATATTCTTAAATTGAGGAAAATCATAAATTCCAAGAGAATTGATCGAATAGCGTTTGAGTAAATCTAAATGCGCTATTACATCGATATCTGCACACTCTACCATCTGATATATTTCCTCGAAGTAGCCATTATACGCGGTATGGATATCCTTATTTTCTAAGTATTTCCGCAGTTTTTCATTATTGATATTATGGACAGATCCTAAAATAAAGTCTAAACCAAGTGGATTTAAAATTTCATAGTAGGCATCCTTAAGCAAATGGGGTTCACAAATCTCAATTCCCATTTTAATGACTAGCTGTTGATTGAATTTTTCCCGACAATAAGCGATATCTTGAATATATTTTTCAAAGTTCATATGACCATATGTGGGTGCTAAAGGGTTAAGAGAATAATGCTCAGTGAAGCAGATTTCCCTTACATTTTTTTCAATCGCTTTTTCACAAATATCCTCCATAGAGGCAGTGGAATCAAATGAATGATTGGTATGATGATGATAGTCCATTAAATTCATAATACAATACCCTTCTTTTCCTTTGTTAGTGGTTATTCTTTTCTTCAAAATTGCGCTTCCCAAATTTTATATTTGAATTTTCTTTATCTAGGGTATACTATAAAAGTATAAACATAAAATAAACCAAGGAGCTGGTACTCCCTGGTTTGAAAACTTGTAACTACTTTTTGCTGGACGGTATGTTCAAGTTAATTGATTATTAACGAGAAGAACCACCCTTTCGTTTTCGCCGATGCGGGTGGTTCTTCTTTGTCGCCTTTTTTTCGCCTGCCACTAACTATGCGCCCGGCAATAGCTGTAGCAAGCGCTGCAAAGAATACATTTACAGTATTCTCTATCAACGACTTGAGAGAATCCATTGGTATGTCACCTCCTTACCATTAGAGGAAAGGAGAACATACCGCCTGCATCAAAGTAGTTACTAAAGATAGTATAGCATATACTTACGGTCGTGAAAAAATACTTTACCCATACAAAATAGGATATATGTCAAACATAATTTTAGTAGTTCCTCCCGTTACTATTCACATAAAACCTTCTACATAAAAAACCAGACACCCATCAATATTCGTGTCCCCATCTCATACTTGTATTTCAAATTCCATTTTTCGTTGCACTTGAAAAAATTTGTTCCAATCTATACTTCTGTTTTCCAGTCTAATTGACGATTAATTTTATTGCACCAAGACATGAAAAGATGCAAGAAAACCGTCCCTTGCTTCAACAGAAAAGTCCTTACCATGTTTATCCTTATTCCTCTTGTGATAAACTACTCATTGAAAGATTCATCAAACTGAATGGTAAAAAATAGAATTGAGGTCTTGTTCATGAAGGTAAAAATCAATCGTAATGCAGCAAAAGTGATAGACAAGATGTTGAAAGATGAAGAATCGGAAGGAAAAATGATCCGAGTCATAATTACTGAAATGCACGGAAATCATGCTCATTATGCTTTACAATTCGATCATCCAACAGAGCATGATGAAATCGTGAAAACGGATAAAGGGATTGATATTCTATTAGACAAGCGTGATGAGGAATATTTAGATGGCGTTTGGATTCAATTTTTCTTTGTGCCGGAAGAAGGTTTTGTGATAACAAATCCGACAAAAGGACATCATGGGCATTAGGATAAATCTGCAGAAATTAACTTTCTTTAAAAAAAGAATCAAGGTACTTACTTAAGTAGATCCGATAATGTGGAAAAAACTCTAAAAAGCATATCAAATAACACTTTATTCAACAGTAAAATACGAATACAAATTAACAAATAATTACGCTCAATTATCGCTTTGAGCGTTATTATTTTTATATCAAAAGCGGACATTGAATCCGTTATTTTTATTAAATGCCCCTAATTTAAGAGCTGAGTGGACACTGAGTACGCTATTTACGAAAAATCACAGGAAAATCACTGCTTTTTTATAAAATAGCGGAATCTTAGTCCGCAAACATAAGGAATTATCCGATTTTGTCACAGATAGCGGATCTAGTGTCCCACAGAGCACCTAAAAAAATTACTAACACTATACCTATTACAAGACTTATACAAGTTTTAAGGTTTATGTAAGGTTTAAATTAAAATGCTGTAAGAATTGGGGAGTATCATTGTATTTGTAGTTGATATAAAGAGAAAAGATCTTCCTCATTACAAAACAATGATAAAAAGGTGAAATCAATGAAAAAAGTTATTATTTCAATCTTGGTTAGTATTTCGGCATTTTCAATAATATTTACGTTTTTCCGAAAGAAGTCTCTCTCTACAAACGTTAGGGAAGTGGAGAATTCACATTTGAAATAATTTTTGCGTTTAAATTTATATATCTGAACGAAAAGAATAAATATGAGAAATTAATTTTAGGAGGTGAAACATATGAAAGAAAATAATATTTTGTCTTCCTTATGCTACTTTAGTATCTTTTTTGCACCGTTTTTATTCCCGATCATTGTATATTTTTTAGCATCAGGGGATGTGAAATATCATGCGAAAAAGTCATTATGGACACATTTGATTCCCTATCTTATCTTGTTTGTTGGTATTGGGGCATTTGGGGGTATTGGTGCATCTGGAATCCTAGAAGCGAATCAAATAGCAGCTGGGTGGGTCATCACTTATATTGTTTTTATTTTTATCGGGATCTACTTCTTCATTTGGAATATCGTAAAAGGAATAAAAGTATTAAAAGGCAGCTAAACCGAGAGGGACATGGGGTCTGGTCCATTGTCCCTGATCATAGTTCTATCCAGTAACGCTGAACAATTTCACCAGTATCAGGGGAAATGATTTCATTTTCTAAGATACCTCCAACTTTTTGAATGGTTTTGGCAGAGCCGATATTTGTTTTGTCACATGTTATCAACACTTTCTCCAATCCTAATTTTTTTGCTTCAAATAAGGAAAGCCGAAGTTGCTCAGTGGCGTAACCTTTTCGTCGTTCGTCGGGGTGCACGCTATAACCAATATGTCCACTCTCCAATAGTAATTCTGGGGTTAATCGATGGCGGATATTAATTAAACCGATTAATTTTCCATTTTCAATACTCAAAAACTGAGTGGATGGAACTCGATTTGGTGGTAAATTTTCTCCAGTTTCTTGAATTTTGACTTTTTCAAGCCATTTGTCAAAGGAATCAAAATGTTGTAAAGAACAGCTGCCATGCGGTTGTTCTCTTATATTTATGAATGCCTGCCGATAAGCCATGATTTGTTCTCTATACTGGAGCGTTGGTTTCACTAATTTTATTGTCATCCTCATTCTCCTATATTATTTTTTCATTATATTGTTACTTTGGATATTCGATGAAACACTCATTAATTCCTTGTTCCTCTAATAAACTCTTCACAATCTCGCCCTTAAAGCAATAAAAAAAGCTGTCACAAAACTAAACAGCCTTTCCTTATTTCATTTACGACACCAGTTAGAGTGATTTAAAAATCCTTACTTCACCAATGCAGCTCTCAAATTAACACCATATTCCAAATAACCCTTTAAACAAGTCAACATATAGACCCAACCTTCTTTATTATCTAATATCTGACTTATTAAATTGTCATCATTTTCATTAAAACCTTCTTCAATGATTTCAATGATACTTTCAGAATTACCTAATTCATTTAGGGTAATTGAAACCCTATGTCCTTCCCCATTTGCACCCCATTGAAAAACAATTTTTTTATTTAACTCGATTTCCATTATTTTTATATCGCCTACTGCATCATATTCATCATATCTTAGTGTAATTGTCTTCCCTTGTTCCCATCTATCAGAACTTGTTGAAAACCAAAAGTTCCCTATTTTTGTAGGGTCAACGAAGGCTTCAAATATTTCATTGACTGGCTTCAATATTTTCATTTTTGTAAGATTGTTCATAAAAATCTCCCCTTCAAATTGTTTTTGGACTATGGATTCATTTAAGTAGCTGTCTTAACTCTTCTGTCATTTTCTCAACTAACTCAGGTCTTCCATGAAACTGAGCTGGAGTATTCTGAAAGAGTTGGATACGCCACTTACCATCAGTATTAACGGCAACTAATGTGTGATGTGTGTTGACATTAGGGTTAATGTCTGATTTCCCAGGAGGAACCATACCTGCGATCGCACGCAAAAGTGCTGTATCAGGACTAAGAAAACGTACACTTTTAACTTTGCTTACAAATTTAGCAGTTGGATGCTGTTCAAAGATCGGATTGAGGTGAGAAAATATCTCTTCCATTCCAATTGACTGACTCCCATCAAACCCAATGCTCTCCCCATCCTCTGTGAACTGTTCTGCAAATCCACGAGCATTACGGTTGTTCCAAGCATCTAATAGTTGTTGATACAGTTCTTTAATTTCATTTGGTTCAGCCATAATTATTTCTCCTTTAGGTCTAATACGTTTGAATTAATATTAATAAACAACCAGATTTGATTCAAGTTATCTGTATAGCCCTTACTTTAAAAGAAATTTTAAAAAGAAGCCTTTAGAAATTATCTGCGTTTCCATATTCATTAATCCCTACTAGATTAACGCTACCTTTACTTCCACAGTTGTATAAAAGTAATGTATATTTTCACATTATGGTTAATTACTGGAAATGTTTTAAGTAAATGATATAAGTAATCGAGTAGAGGGAAAATAAAGTAATTTATTTTCGCCCCTCTCACAACACCGTACGTACGGTTCGCGTATACGGCGTTTCAATTTATATTACAG